>JAISLF010000061.1 GCA_031260605.1 Oscillospiraceae bacterium | reverse complement strand
GTTCTGTCAGGGTTCGGACGTGCGGACACGTACAATTGCCGCAACGCTACCCGCCTAAGCCCAAAAGCGGCTTCTTTGGTTCCTTTCTTGCCAAGACAAGAAAGGAACCGCCCGCCGCGTAGGCGTAAAGCAGCGCGGCGAGGCGACGCTTCGCCCCAATTACAAACACCGCACTATCCGGCGCACGGCTGTACGCACCCAAATAAGTCTAAAACGACGCGGCGCACAGTTGGTACACCCGAGCTAAACCAAAACAAAAACCCGAAATTTCCCCTTGACAACCCCGCTTTTTCCTGATATAATAAACAAAAATCGGCATTGATTGAGACGAGTATCAAAGGTTGCGTACTTTCCAGAGAGTGAAGCGTCGGTGAAAGCTTTGCAGTACGTCTTTGTGAAAAACACTCAGGAGCCGCGAGCCGAACCGCACTTTTCGCGCGCAGTAGGTGAGCCGTTTTCGGCGCGTTAAGCCAAGCTTTGAGTGACCGCTTTTGCGGTAAGTTGGGTGGTACCGCGGGATTTGTCCCGCCCCGGCAGCTGTAGTGAATACGGCTGTCGTTTTTTTTGGGCGCTGTGCTTGCGCATTAATTCACAACAAATTCGCGCCGGATACCCGGAGCGCTGTTATAACAGAGGTTACATTTTATGCTTAGAACACACAACTGCGGCGAGCTGCGCCGCGCACAAATCGGCCAGACCGTCGAGCTTGCCGGGTGGGTGGACACAATCCGCGACCACGGCGGCGTAAAGTTTCTTGACCTGCGCGACCGTTACGGCATTACGCAGCTTGTTATTCACGATGAGGCGATTCTTGCGGGAGTTACGCGTGAGTCCGCCATATCCGCGCGGGGCGTTTGCCGTGAGCGCAGCGACGAGACGAAAAACCCGAAGCTCGTCACCGGCGATGTTGAGGTTTTCAGTCAGTCGCTTGAGCTGCTCGGACGCGCAAAGAATATTTTGCCGTTTGAGATTGCGGAATCCAAGCAAATCCGCGAGGAGCTGCGGCTGAAATACCGCTATCTCGACCTTCGCAACGAGGCTATAGCAAAAAACATTGTTCTGCGCGCCGAGATTGTCAAATTTCTGCGTCAGAAGATGGACACGCTCGGCTTTACCGAGGTGCAAACCCCGATTCTCACCGCCTCAAGCCCGGAGGGCGCGCGCGATTACCTTGTGCCCAGCAGAAAGCACAAGGGCAAGTTTTACGCCCTGCCTCAGGCTCCGCAGCAATTCAAGCAGCTGCTTATGGTCGCGGGGTTTGACAAGTATTATCAAATCGCGCCCTGCTTCCGCGACGAGGACTCTCGCGGAGACCGCAGCCCCGGAGAGTTTTATCAGCTGGATTTTGAGATGTCCTTTTGCACGCAGGAGGATGTTCTGACTGTCGCCGAGGATGTCGTCGGCGACACGTTCGCGAAATTTGCGGACGGAAAACGCGTCTCCCCTGCCCCGTTTGTGCGGATACCCTACGCGGAGTCTATGCTCAAGTACGGCACGGACAAGCCCGATCTGCGCAACCCGCTTGTTATAGCGGATCTCACCGAGTTTTTCGCGGACGTTGAGTTCGCGGCGTTTCGCGGCAAGCCCATTCGCGGTATCGTGGCGGACTGCTCCGAGAAAACCAGACGTTTCTTTGATGAATCGCTGAAATTCGCGCAGTCCATCGGAATGAAAGGGCTTGGCTACCTGACGCTCACAGGCGGGGAGTTCAAGGGACCGATTGAGAAGTTTTTGTCGGACGAGAAAAAGCAGTGGCTTGTCGATACACTGCCTATGACGGACGGGCAGACAGTGTTTTTCGTGAGCGACGGCGCGGACGTTGTGAGCAAATACGCGGGCGAGATTCGCTCCTGGCTTGGGCGCGAGCTGAATTTGATCGACGATAACGCGTTTGAATTCTGCTTTATCGTGGACTTTCCGATGTACGAGCGGGACGCGGAGACGCGCGAGATTATCTTCACGCACAACCCGTTTAGTATGCCGCAGGGCGGACTGGACGCGCTGAACAGTAAAGACCCGCTGGATATTCTCGCCTACCAGTACGACATTGTGGTTAACGGAATTGAGCTGTCCTCCGGCGCGGTGCGAAACCACGACCCGGAGATTATGAAAAAAGCCTTTGAGATAGCCGGGTATGACGAGGATGAGCTAAAGCAGCGGTTCGGTGCTCTTTACACCGCGTTTCAGTACGGCGCGCCGCCCCACGCAGGTATGGCTCCGGGGCTCGACCGTATGGTTATGCTCCTTGCCGGGGAAGATACTATTCGGGACGTTATCGCGTTTCCGCTTTCAGGCGAGGCAAAGGATTTGCTGCTCGGAGCGCCGGGCGATGTGACCGAGGCGCAGCTCCGTGACGTACACATTAAGCTGAGGTAGAAATTATGATTACAGCAGACGGCCTGCTAAAGCTCGCGTCCTTATCGAAGCTCTCACTTGACGGCATTGACCTTGACGAGATGGCGCGTGATATTGGCGGCGTTATAGATTTTGCAAATGAGGTGTCCACCGCCGACCTGACGGGGTTTGACCTCACGGAAACAGACGAGCGCAGCCCCCTGCGCGAGGACATTGTTGCTCCGTCCGTTCCGGTGGAGACGATCCTTTCAAACGCGGGTGAAGCTGTTACGGACGGCAACGGCGGATTTTTCGTCGCGCCCGTAAAAGGAGCGGCGAAATGACGAGTATTACACGAATTCATGAGCTGCTTGTCTCAAAAAAAGCGTCTGCCGCCGAGATTGCGGAGCAGTACGTCGCCGCCGCCGAGCGTGACAACCCCGAAATGAAGGCGTACATCACAATAACGCGGGAGGCGGCGCTCTCCGCCGCACGCGCGGTTGACGAAAAAATAGCCCGCGGCGAGGAACTGTCTCCGCTTGCGGGTGTGCCGTTTAATATGAAGGATCTCATCTCGACGGCCGGAGTGCGCACCACCTGCGCCTCCAAAATGCTGGAGGACTACGTTCCGTTTTATGACGCGGCGGTTTGGGAGGCACTCCAGACGCAGGACGCGGTTATGGTCGGCAAGGGCAATATGGACGAGTTCGCCATGGGCAGCACAAACAAGACGTCCTATTTCGGCGCGCCCCTCAACCCGCGTGACAAAAGCCGCGTTCCGGGCGGAAGCTCCGGCGGTGTTGCGGCGGCCGTCGCGGGAGGAACCGCCGTGTACGGCATCGGGTCGGACACGGGCGGCAGTATCCGCCAACCGGCGGCTTACTGCGGCGTTGTCGGACTAAAGCCGACATACGGCGCGGTCAGCCGGTACGGGCTTATTGCCTTTGCCTCGTCGCTCGACCAGATTGGGCCGATAACGGCAAACGTGCGCGACGCGGCGATTGTTCTGGACGCAATCAGCGACAAAGACAGCCGGGATATGACCTCGCGCGGCACTGCCAAGGTCGCGGACAGGCTCACGGGCGAGGTTCGAGGGCTGAAAATCGGAATCGCGCGGGAATTTTTCGAGAATCTGCCGTCCGAGATTGAAAATAGCGTTACGGCGAGCGCCAAGGCGCTTGAAAATGCCGGCGCGCAGCTTGTTGACGTGAGCTTTCCGATGGTGCGCTACGGACTGCCGACATACTATATTCTCGCCTGCGCAGAGGCTTCCAGTAACCTCGGCCGCTACGACGGACTGCGGTTCGGTCACCGTGCCGAGGATTTTCGCAACCTTGAGGATTTCATCCGCAAAACACGCAGTGAGGGCTTCGGCGCGGAGGTAAAGCGCAGAATATTGCTCGGAACCTACGTACTTTCCAGCGGATATTACGACGCGTTTTACAACAAGGCGCAGCAGCTTCGCCGCGCAATCTCAAACGACTTTGCAAAGCTGTTCGGCACAGTTGACTGTCTGCTCACGCCGACAACGCCGAGCACTGCCCTGCGGTTTGACGCGCGACTTAGCCCCGTTGAGATGTATATGACGGATATTTGCACCGTGCCGATTAACATTGCGGGCGTTCCCGCAATATCGTTTCCCTGCGGGTTTGACGGCGAGGGCTTGCCGATAGGCGCGCAGCTTATCGGACGCAAATTTGATGAGGCAACGATACTAAACGCCGCCCTTGCCTTTGAAAACGCGACGGCTTCGGAGTTTTTACGTCCCGCAAACGGAGGTGTTTCGCTGTGAAATACGAAATGGTAATAGGGCTTGAAACCCACGTCGAGCTTAGCACAAAAACCAAAATCTTCTGCGGCTGCACAACGCAGTTCGGCGGCGAGCCTAACACGCACTGCTGCCCGATTTGCACAGGTATGCCGGGAACGCTTCCCGTGCTGAACAAGCAGGCCGTGCGCTACGCGGCGCGGGCGGGCGCGGCGCTGCACTGCAACGTGCAAACGCGCAGTATAATGGCGCGCAAGCACTATGTGTACCCCGACCTGCCAAAGGCATATCAGGTGTCGCAGTTTGACCTGCCGCTATGTCTCGGCGGGTATGTTGACCTGTCAAACGGACGCAGAATTAACCTCACGCGCATCCATATTGAGGAGGACGCGGGAAAGCTCGTGCATACGCGGCAGGGCGAGATGATAGACTATAACCGTGGCGGCGTGCCGCTCATCGAGATTGTCTCCGAGCCTGACTTGCGCACAACTGACGAGGTGCTGGAGTATATGGAGCATTTGCAGACGACGTTGCGGTCAATCGGCGTGTCTGACTGCCGTATGCAGGAGGGCAGTATGCGGTGCGACGTGAACCTGTCGCTGCGTCTGCCGGGCGCGACGGAATTCGGGATACGCTCCGAGACGAAAAACCTCAACTCCTTTACGTCCATCGCGGCGGCGATTGAGTACGAATACGCCCGTCAGGCCGAAATTCTGGGCGCGGGCGGCGTTGTCGAGCAGGAAACGCGCGGTTTCTCCGCCGAAACAGGCGAAACCTCCAGTCTGCGCAGCAAGGAAAATTCAGACGACTACCGCTATTTTCCGGAGCCTGACATTATCGCGGTGCTCCTCTCCGAAGAGGAGATTACGGCGATTCGCGAGGCACTGCCGGAGCTTCCGGCGGCAAAGCTTCGCCGCTATGTTGACGAGCTGGGGCTTACCCCCGCCGACGCGAAGCTTCTGACGAAATACCGCGCGGTGTCGGAGTATTTCGAGTCGGCGCAGGCCGGACTTTCCCCGAAAACGGCGGCAAACTTCATCATAACCACAATGTTTGCCGAAATCACCACGGAGGCCGAGCGCGAGCATTGGAATCCGTCAGTTTCGGCGCAAAACCTAAACGAGCTACTGGGGCTTTCCGAGTCAGGCAAGATAAACCGCGCAACACTCAAACGCGTTTACGCGCAGATGACGCAGGAGCAAAAGCCCGCGTCCGCCTTTATAACCGAGGAGGACACGAAAAGCTTCGGAGACGGCGAGCTTGCGGAAATCTGCCGCCGCGCCGTTGAGGAAAACGCGAAATCCGTTGCGGACTACAAGTCCGGCAAGGAAAAGGCGCTCAAGGCAATCGTCGGCTTTGTTATGCGCGAGACAAAGGGACGCGCGGACGCGATAAAGGCGGAGCAGGAAATTCTGCGCATAATCGGGTAGCTTTCTACAACACATACGTTAAGCTTTTTGAACAAGGGAGGGCGGTAAACCTATGAAACACACAGATATTATTGATATATTAAAGAACAAGTCGGACTACATCGGACGCGAGGTCACCGTTTGCGGCTGGGTCCGCACGTCGCGGGACTCGAAAAACATCGCGTTTCTCGAGATAAACGACGGGACAACGCTGCCTCACCTGCAAATTGTAATCGACAAGTCCGCGATTCCCGACACAGCGCAGCTTATGCCGCTGTCTACCTCCGTTGCGGTCACGGGAACCTGCGTTTTGGGCGTGAAGAACGCCGATACCGTCGAGATAAACGCCAAAAGCGTAACGCTAATCGGCGCATCGCCTCTTGAGTATCCGATTCAGAAAAAAGGGCATTCGCTTGAGTTTTTGCGCACAATTCCGCACCTGCGCGTTCGCACGAACACGTTCAACGCAATGTTTCGACTGAGAAGCAAGCTCTCCGAGGCGATTCACCGATACTTTGCCGAGCGCAACTACATCTACGTCAATACGCCGATTATCACAGGCAGCGACTGCGAGGGCGCTGGCGAGATATTCAAGGTAACGTCTATCGGCTTTTCGCAGGACTATAAAACAGAAGCCGAATACAACGAGGCGGACTTTTTCGGTCAGGCAGCTGGGCTTACGGTATCGGGTCAGCTTGAGGGCGAGGTTATGGCGTGCGCTTTCGGCAAGATATACACCTTCGGACCGACATTCCGCGCCGAGAACTCGAACACCGCGCGTCACGCGGCGGAATTTTGGCAGATAGAGCCGGAGGTCGCGTTTGCCGAGCTGGACGATATTATCGAGATTGCAACCGAAATGATAAAGTACATCGTCCGCTTTGTGCTGGAGACCTGCCCGGATGAGCTTGCGCTGTTCGAGCGGTTCTATGAAAAGGGACTGCGCGAAAAACTGCAATCGGTTGTTGACTCGGAATTTGCGCGTGTTGACTACACCGAGGCAATCGAAATTCTGAAGAAAAGCGGACGTGAATTTCAGTACCCCGTGGAATGGGGCTGTGACCTGCAAACGGAGCACGAGCGGTACTTAACCGACGTTATGTACGAGCGCCCCGTGTTTGTTGTGAACTACCCAAAGGCGCTGAAGTCATTTTATATGAAGCAAAACGCGGACGGTAAAACCGTCGCGGCGACCGACCTGCTTGTTCCCGGAGTCGGCGAGATAATCGGCTGCTCGGAGCGCGAGGCGGACTATGAAAAGCTTCTCGCGGCGATTGAGTCGCGCGGAATGAAAATGTCGGACTATGAAAACTACCTTGACCTGCGCCGCTTCGGCTCCGTGCCGCACAGCGGGTTCGGTCTCGGACTTGAGCGTATGCTGATGTACCTGACAGGTATCGGCAATATACGCGACACTACGATTTACCCAAGGGCAAAGGGAGACCTGAAATAGCGCTGTTTGCGCGAATCATGTTGTATATGTCCTTGCAGCAAGGACTTTTATGAAAGACAGAACAAAGAAAAAAACAGAAAAACAAGAATTCAATACACTTAAATCAAAGGGCGCGCTGCTCCTGCGGCTTTATCGCGGAGCAAAGCTCCTTTTCGGCGCGTCTGTTATACTAAACGCGCTGCAAATCGCCGCGATGTTCCTTGCGCCGCTCTTAGTCGGCTACACGGCTGACTTTGTAATCGGCAGCTCGGTAGACGGTACGCCGTCAGGGATAGCGGTTACGGTTATCGGTGCGGTAAACCGCCTGATTTCCGCTCCGGAGCTTTTGGTATGCAGCATTTCAATCGCACTTTTCGCGCTGCTTTCCTTTGCCTTTGGCTTTGCCTACAGGGCAGTGCTTGCCGTGTCCGGCGAGCGGTTTGTCAAAAACCTGCGCGACGGGCTGTATGCACATTCAATGAGCCTGCCCGTTTCGTGGCACAACCGCTACTTAACCGGCGACCTGATTCAGCGCTGCACCACGGACGTCAACACAATGCGCGAGTTCGCGCGCACACAACTGATTATCCTGATTCGCGTAATAATCACAATTGCAATCGCGATCGTGATTGTGTTCGGCATTAACACAAAGCTTGCGCTTGTCGTGTCCTGCTCGATTCCGATTGTAGCCGTGTATTCCTACGTCATCGGCAAGGTAATATCGAAGTATTTTCAGGAAAACGAAGAGGCGGAGGGCGAGCTGACGACCGACGTTCAGGAGAACCTGACGGCAAACCGCGTTGTGCGTGCATTCGGACGCGAGGAGTACGAAACCGAAAAGTTCAGCAAGCTGAACGAGAAGCTGACGCAAAAATTTATTCGCTCCAGCTATGTTATGGGTATTTTCTGGTCTGTTGCGGACCTTATGAGCTATGTAACGCTGCTGACCGTGCTCTGCGTCGGCAGTGTGCTTGTGGCGCACGGCGAGATGAGCTTCGGAGAGCTGCTTGTATTTTTGTCCTGCACACAGCAGATTTCCTGGCCTGTTCGTCAGCTCGGCAGAACGCTTTCCGATATGACAAAGGCATCTGTTGCCCTCGGACGGCTGAACGAGATTTACACCGGCAAGCCGGAAACGCTGACTGAGGACGGCAACACGCCCGATATGACGGGCGACATTGTGTTTCATAACGTGAGGTTTTCATATCCCGCACCGGCAAAAGCAGTGGCGGAGGGCGACGAGTCACCCGTAAACTCCGAGTTTCTGGAAGCGGTTGACGTTCTGCGCGGGCTTGACCTGCGCGTTGCCGGCGGCAGCACGCTCGGAGTCCTCGGCGCAACGGGCAGCGGCAAAAGCACGCTGACGTATCTGCTGACGCGTATGTGGGAGCTGCCGGAGGACTGCGGCGAGATTACCGTGTCCGGCGTTGACACGCGCGAGATTCCACTGCATTACCTGCGCGAGAACATCGGTCTTGTCTTGCAGGAGACGTTTTTGTACTCAAAAACTGTCGCGGAGAACATCGCAATAACGTCTGCCGGCGCACCGGACCTTGCTCTGGTTCGCGAAAAGACGGCTATCGCCTCTGTTGACGAGGACATTCTCGGTTTTGAAAATGGGTATGACACAATCATCGGCGAGCGCGGCGTAACGCTTTCCGGCGGTCAAAAGCAGCGCGTCGCCATTGCGCGGACACTGCTGAAAAACGCGCCGATTATGGTGTTTGACGACTCGATGTCCGCCGTCGATATGGACACGGACAGAAATATCCGTCAGGGTATCCGTGCCGCGACAAAAAAGGCTACCGTGATTATAATATCGCACCGCATTTCAACGCTTATGGCAGCGGACAAAATCGCAGTAATGGAAGACGGCAAAATAACGGAATTCGGCACGCACAGCGAGCTTCTCGCCCTGAATGGACACTACCGCCGAGTGTACGACATACAAAGCACCTACGACGAAGAGGGCGAAAACGCAATAGCGGAATAAGAGGTGTTTAGCGCAGCAACAGAAATCGGCAGAGCAATTAATCCACCCGCGTTGGAGAACACAAGCACCACCCCGAAAAGCACTTAGCGAGCGCAAAGCGCGAGCCGCCGCCGCAAGGCGGCGTAAATTCGAGCCCGCAGGCGAGAATTTGCGCAGGGAGGGCTTTGCCCGACTGAGCATTCTCAATAATGCTTTGCCCGACCGAGCATTCTAAACAAACCTTAGCTCACACGGCGAAGAACATAAGCAACAACCCCAAACAGAACTGAGCAAGCGCAAAGCGCGAGCCGCCGCCGGCAGGCGGCGTAAATTCGCGCCCGCAGGCGAGAATTTGCGCAGGGAAGGCTTTGCCCGACTGAGCATTCTAAACAAACCTTACCTCACACGTCGAGAAAACACAATCGGCAACCCCAAACAGAACTGAGCGAGCGCACAGCGCGAGCCGCCGCCGGCAGGCGGCGTAAATTCACGCCCGCAGGCGGGAATTTGCGCAGGGCGGGCTTTGCCCGACCGAGCATTCCAATATACCGGGGAAAACACCACAACCCCTGAGGATATAAGCACTAATGGAAACAGAAACAATTACATCATCACACGACAGGTTCCGGCTGAAGCTGTGGAAGCGGCTGCTGCCTTTTTTGGCGCCCGCCAAAAGGCTTATCATAGCGCTGCTTGTAATCTGCATAGTACAAGCGGGAATTGAGGCGTCTTACCCGCTGTTTACAAAATACGCAATCAACAATTTCGCCGAAAAGGGCACAACACAGGGCTTGCTGCCCTTTGTTCTCGTGTACCTTGGGGCGATTATTGCTGCCGCCTGCCTGAATATGTGCTGGGTTGTCATCTGTATGAGAATCGACACAGGCACGGCAAAGCGGCTGCGGCACGAGCAGTTTCTGCGTCTGCAATCCGTCGGCGTGGATTACTTTGCAAAGCACTCCGTGGGCTACCTGACAGGCCGCTTTATGAGCGACACCGGGCGCGTGACGGAGGTCTTTGCGTGGCTTTTGGGCGAGGCGATATACATTTTCTTTATCGTTGTCGTAAGCGTTGTCATTATGCTGACGCTCTCGTGGCAGCTTGGTCTGGTTACAATCGCGGTTATACCGGTTGTTGTGTTTATCACGTTTATGATTGAGCCGAAAACAATGCGGGCAAACCGGCGTGTGCGTGAGCTGAACTCAATGATTTCCGGCAGCTACAACGAAGGAATAACCGGCGTCAAAACCGCGAAAAGCCTTGTCGCGGAGGAGAAATTCACACAGGAGTTCCGCGACCTGACGGGCAATATGTACCGCGCGTCGCGTCGCGTCGGACTTCTCGGCGCCGTGATTCTGCCCGCCGCGACGGGAATCGGGCTGTTTGCCGTCGGCGCAATGCTGTATCGCGCGGGAATTCTGGTAGACCAAAGGCTGCTCGATTACGGCACGCTTGCTGCGTTTATCACGTTCACAATGGCGATTATCGACCCCATTTCGCACCTCGCGTTTTTCTACACGGAGTTGCTCGGCTATCAGGCGGCGCTTGAGCGCGTTATAAAGCTGCTGGACGAGGAGCCGATGATTACCGACACGCCGGAGGTCACGGAAAAATACGGCGATATGTTCAGCCCCAAGCGCGAGAACTGGGAGGAACTGCACGGAGACGTTGAGTTCTCCCACGTGTGGTTTCGCTACCCTGAGTCCGAACGGTACATTCTGGAGGATTTTTGCCTTACAGTCCCGCGCGGAAAAAGCGTTGCTATCGTCGGAGAAACAGGTGCCGGCAAAAGCACGATTGTAAACCTCGCCTGCCGCTTTTACGAGCCTGAGCGCGGCGCGGTTTTGATTGACGGGCGCGACTCGCGGGAGCGCAGTCAGCTTTGGCTGCACTCCGGGCTTGGGTACGTCCTGCAGGACCCGCAGCTTTTCTCCGGGACAATACGCGAAAATATCCGCTACGGCAGACTTGACGCAACAGACGCGGAGATTGAGGCGGCGGCAAAGCTTGTTTGCGCCGACAAGGTGGCGGAGCACTGCGAAAACGGCTATGAAACACAGGTCGGCGAGGGCGGAGCGCAGCTCTCCACAGGTCAAAAGCAGCTTATTTCGTTTGCGCGCGCCGTTTTGGCGGATCCGCCGATTTTCGTTCTGGACGAGGCCACAAGCAGCATTGACACGGAAACAGAGCGCCTGATTCAGGACGCAATCGGCAAGGCGCTTTCGGGCCGCACATCGTTTATTATCGCGCACAGGCTCTCGACAATTATGCGGTGCGATTTGATTCTGGTCGTGGACGACGGCAAGGTCGTTGAGCGCGGCACGCACCGCGAGCTTATCGCAAAGCGCGGTCGCTACCGCGAACTGTTTGACGCGATGAGAATAGAAGAAGAGCTGTCGTCCAAAAAATAGCGAAACAGCCTTTTTGGCAAGTCACTTTTCATCTTAAACAAGCTGTTTGCCTGCCAAATCCCGCTTTCGGCAAACTCGGTATAAAGGTTTTCGTGTTTTTTTTAAAAAGGCCGCAAAGCAGCGTACAAAAAATTCGCCACCGGCGAATGGATCCCAATCCGAAAAACCGGGGGGATTCATTTCCCCCGGTTTTTCACCGAATCACCTCACTTTGACGGCGACCTGTACTCATTGAAAACGCCAAAACGCGCTCCGCCGTCAAAGTGCTGAAAATTTCACCTTGACATTTGGGCACTGTTTCGGGTAAAATGGCATTATGAACAGTCGTATTCCACAATCGGTGATTTTTGTCTCGCGGGAAGACGACCCCGGAGTGCTTAGCCTTGCGGCGCAGTTTTTGTGCGCCTCGGGCGGCTGCGGCGATTGCTACGACTGCCGGCACGCGCATTCCGGCACGCACCCCGACCTGAAAATCATCTCTGTGCCGGACGGCAAGGCGGAGATACCCGTTGATTCTGTGCGCACTATGATTCGGGACGCGTCGGAATACCCGGCAGTGTCCCAGGCAAGCGTGTTTCTGATTCAAAACTCAGACTGCCTTAACGCCTCGGCGCAAAACGCACTGCTGAAGATTATTGAGGAGCCGCCGGATTACTGCCGCTTTATTTTGCAGACGGAAAGTCCGGGACGGCTTCTGCCGACTGTGCGTTCGCGCTGCGCAATGCTTCGGGGGCAGGGCGCAGACCTTGCGGCAAAAACCGCTCAGCCGAATGAAAAGCTTGCCATAGAGCTTGCGGCACTTTGCGCAGGCGGCAAAAAAGCGGATATGCTTGCGCTCTCGTATGAGCTGGAAAAGCTGCCGCGCGGCGAGATCGCGGCATTTATCGCACTTGTGCGCGAAAAGGCAGCGGAGCTTCTTGTGCGCCGCGTTATAAAGAACTCGGACTGCGCAAAGCTTGCGGCACTGCTCGCGTCGTGCGACGAGTGCGACGAGCTGCTCTCAGGCGGCACGGGAACAAGGCACATCGCAGCAAGGCTGTCCGTTATGTGACAGTAGTAAACCCGGGAATCCGCAAGTGCGGGTTTTCGGCAGAAAACTTAAAGAAGGATATAAATTTGGCGGAAGTAGTCAGCGTCCGGTTTCCGGAAAGCAGTAAACCGTATTTTTTCTCGCCGGCGGGTCTAACGATTCGCGCGGGAGACTATCTTATTGTTGAAAACAAAGAGGGACTTGCCTTTACAAAATGCCTACACGGCAATATGGAAGTCACAGATTCGGAGGTCGTCGCGCCTCTCAAAAATGTAATCCGCATAGCGACGCGCGCGGATAAGGTTCGTTGGAAGGCACTCGCCGAAATCAACGAGCAAACGCTTGCAAAGTGCCGCAAGGCGGCGGCGGACCTGAAGCTCGATATGAAGCTTATCTCCTCGGAGACGGCTTTTGACGGCAAAAAGGTCACGTTCTACTATTTCTCGGAGCAGCGCGTGGACTTTCGCGAGCTTGTCAAGGCGCTTGCCTCCGAGCTGCACGCCCGCATTGAAATGCGGCAGGTCGGCGTGCGCGATGAGACGAAAATCATCGGCGGAATAGGTCGGTGCGGACGGGAATTTTGCTGCAAGAGCTATATGAAAAAGTTCTCGCAGGTCTCGGTCAAGATGGCGAAAAATCAGGGCATAAGCCCGAATCCGGCGAAGATTTCGGGCGCCTGCGGCAAGCTTATGTGCTGCATAAAGTATGAAAACGACGTGTATGAGGAACTGCAAAAGGAGTCGCCCCCGGCAAACGCGTTTGTCTCGACAAAGGACGGCAAGGGCGTAATTTCAGGCATAAATCTCATCAGCAAGACGGTAAAGGTGCGCCTTGCCGACGAGAATGACGTGCAGATCAAGTCCTTCCCGTTTGACGAGATCGAGGTCATAGGGAGCAAGCTCGACTTTGAGGCATACCGAAACGACAAGGCGCAGCTCGCGGCGGACAAGCGCGATTTGTTCAAGAACAAATCAGAAACCAGAAGCGCCGCAAGGCCGCGCGTGATAAACGACACACCCTTGGCTGACAGCGCAGCTGCGGCGCAAGCGGCGGCACAGCCGTCCTCCGACACGCCCAAACGCGACAGAAACAGGCGCCGCCGCAACAAAAACCGTGACAAAGCGTCGTCCGGCGCAGATTCCTCCGCCGCACCGCGCGGCACGGACGCCGCTCAGCCGTCAGCCTCGCAAAAAAACTCCGAGGGGCAGACAAACGGCAGACCCGACGGACAAAAGAGCGGACAGACCGGCAATAATCCCGACGGGCAAAGAAGCACTCAGCGCAGCAGGAGATCCCGTCACCGCACGAGATCAGGCGGCGAAAGACCCTCACAGCCGCAGACGCCCGACACCGCGGCGCAGAAAAGCGCACCGGCACAGAAAGCTCCCTCCGGCGATACGCGCCGCGGCTCTCCGAGGCCGACGCCTGTTGAGCGCAAGCCAAACGGCGACGATTTATAGCACCGCATTTTCGCCGTATAATTCCCAAACGACTTTTTGACTTAAATAAAGACGCGGGCAAAAACAACATCATATGAATTTTTCGCAGATAAAGTGTTTTCTGGCGGCGGCTGAATGCCTTTCCTTCACCCGTGCCTCCGAGCGGCTGTTTATCTCGCAGCCTGTTTTGTCGCGTCAAATCGCGGCAATGGAGGACGAGCTTGATATTGAGCTTTTTGTGCGGGAAAAGAAGTCTGTGCGGCTGACAAAGGCCGGTGAGGCAATGGCAGAGGGGCTTGTTCAGCTCGCCAAGGGCTATCACAGCATTGTCGAGCGCGCAACAGCCCTGCACTTAGGCTATTCAGGCTCACTCTCAATCGGTATGGTCGAGGGGCAGCAGCTGTGCCCCCCGTATTCAGATGTGCTGTCGCGCTTCCGGGACAGGCACCCGGCTGTCAAGGTCAACCTGCTGTCTTTTTCAATGTCCGAAATGCGGGAAGCGCTTTTTAACGACGAGATAGACGCGGCGTTTGCCGCAGACTTTAACTTTGAGGGCGAGCCTGATATTGAACTGATACGGGTCGCCACAGCGCGGGTTATGCTTGTCATACCGAAAACGCACCCTAAGGCTAAGCAGAAGGAGCTAAAGCTCTCAGACTTTCGGGACGACACGTTTCTTGCCCTGTCAGAAAATGAAACGCCGTTTATCCGCGCGGCAGCCGAACAAAGCAGCGCTTCATCCGAGGACTTTCATCCGCACACGCTAAAAGCCCCGACAATCGGCGCACTTGCTCTCTGGCTTGAGGCAGGCTTCGGGATTTTCCCGCTCAACGAGAATCATTCCCTGCGCAACAACCCGAATTTGCTGTTTATTGAGCTTCCGGAGCTTGGAACGCTGACCGAGGTCGTTGCGTGGAAGAAAGAAAACAAGAATCCGCTCAGGCAAATTTTTGTGGATTTGTTTGACGGGCTTGCAAATTAGATTCTGCATTGTGAATCAAATAATGTTTAATTTGCACTTTACAACATACAGGTCTTATGCTATAATTAAGAAAAAAATGCGGCGCTCTGCGCCGTCAACATTAGGAGTGAGATATGTACGATAAAAACGTAAAGGGAAAGTTCTACGATATACAGGGCTTTTCCGTACACGACGGGCCGGGAATCCGCACGACCTGCTTTCTGAAGGGCTGTCCCCTGCGCTGCTTGTGGTGTCATTCGCCTGAAAGTCAGGAATTCGGTCCCGAGCTTAACTGGATGGAAATCAAGTGCTCAGGTATCGAGGAGTGCGGCAAGTGTCTTAACGTATGTCCGCACGGCGCGATTACACCGGGCGGCACTAAGAAATCCCCCACAGGCGACAAGGACCTTACACTTGTCAAGGTAGACCGCAGCAAGTGCGACAATTGCGGCAAGTGCGCCGAGGCGTGCCCTGCGCAGGCGCTCTATATTTGCGGCAAGGACTATACCGTTGAAGAGCTTATGGAGCGTATCCGCCGCGAAAAACCGTTTTACGACACATCGGGCGGCGGCGTTACAATCTCCGGCGGCGAGTGCTTAAACCAGCCGGAATTCCTGCTCAACTTCCTCAAGGCATGCAAGGACGAGGACATTCACACAGCGGTTGACACGACCGGCTTTGCGCAGTGGGAGCTGATTGAAAGCATCCTGCCGTACACGGATATTTTCCTGTATGATCTCAAGCATATGGACTCTGAAATGCACAAACGCGGCACGGGCGTGCCGAACGAGCTGATTCTTGAGAACGCGCGCAAGATTGCAAAGGCGGGCGGCAAATTCCAAATCCGCGTGCCGGTAATGCCGCTTTACAACGAATCTGAGGAGAATTTCGACAAACTCGGCAAGTTCGTTCTTGAGCTTGGAGACGCTGTTGAGGTCGTGCAGCTTCTGCCGTACCACAACCTCGGCGTTGTGAAATGGGAGCGTTTAGGGCGCGACCACCCGGTGCTTGAAGCAACGGCGCCCTCCAACGAGTTTATGGAAATGCGCAAAAAGCAGCTTGAGGACATGGGGCTGACAAACGTCATCATACACTAACCAAAGGGCGTGTGGACACTGATATGGAATGCACAGATCTCAGCACGCCCAAATATATAAACCGCAAGTCGGGGCGCAATAGCCCCGGCTTGCGGTTTAAGTTTGCACACAAGCGCACAACTGCGCAACGAGGATTCATAAATGGCAACTAACAAATACTTTCCCCTGATGGGTGAGCCGATAAAGCTCGGCAATCTCACGCTGAAAAACAGAGTTATCGCGGCTCCGATTTCCCCTCCGGATTTCGGCCCCGATTCGGGACTCACAAAGGACAACGTCGCGTTTTACGACTACCGCGCACGCGGCGGAATGAGCGTGGTCACGGTGTCTGAGGGCATTGTCGATATGGAAACGGGGCGCTCGCACACAAAGCAGCTCGCTCTGGACGACCCGCTGATTATCCCGTCTCTTGCCGAGACCGCCCGTGCGATTCACAAGCACAACTGCTTTGCGTCAATCGAGCTGTCGCACGGCGGCAAGTTTGCCGGAGCACGCGCGCACGACGCGGCGGGCAAGTCCATGAAGCGCTACGGTCCGATTGCCGAAACGCTGCCGGACGGCGCACAGATTCACGAAATGCCGGAGGAGCTTATCCTCAAAATTGCCGATTGCTTCGGCAAAGCGGCGCTTGTCGTAAAAAAAGCCGGATTTGATATGGTGCTTGTTCACGCGGCACACGGCTGGCTTTTGCACCAGTTTATGTCTCCCGCGCAAAATACGCGCACGGATAAATGGGGCGGCTCGCTTGAAAACAGAATGCGCTTTCCGCTTCTCGTTATCGAGAAAATCCGCGAAAATGTCGGTCGCGGCTTCCCGATTGAGTTCCGCTACTCCGGCGCGGAGTATATCCCCAACGGGTACGGTATCGATTACGGAATTGAGATTGCAAAGGCGGTGGACGGCTATGTTGACCTGATTCACGTCTCGGCCGGCGTCCACGAAAACCACGATACGTTTGTTATCACGCACCCGACGATGTTTTTGCCCCACGGGTCGAACGTACATCTCGCGGCAGCCGTTAAGCCGCACGTCAAAACACCTGTTGCGACGCTCGGCGGACTAAACGACCCCAACGACGTTGAAAAAATCCTCGCGGAGGGCAAGGCGGACATTGTCGAGCTTGCGCGTCAGCACCTGTGCGACCCGTATTTTGTGAAAAAGGCGCTTTCGGGTCAGTCGGAGGACATTACAAAATGCTGCCGCTGCTTTACGTGCTTCGGCGCGTTTCTCACGAACAGAATCGCGATGTGCGCGCTAAACCCCGTCGTCGGCTACGAGCTGGATAACAGCCTCGGCTTTGCCGCACGCGCGCCGAAAAACGTCGTTATCGCGGGAGGCGGACCGGGAGGAATGGCGGCGGCGCTTCAGGCAGTCCGTCAGGGACACCGCGTTAAGCTATTTGAAAAGGGCGGCCGTCTCGGAGGACAGCTGCTGTCCGAGGAGCATGTGCCGTTTAAGCGGGATTTGTATGCCTATGCGGTGCAGCAGGCAAAGCGGGTTGAAGAATCGGGCGTTGAGGTTTTCCTGAACACCGAGCTAACGCCCGAGCTGCTCGAAAAAATCGGCGCGGACGTTCTTGTCTGTGCCGTCGGCGCAAAGCCGCTTATCCCGCCGGTTGAGGGACTGCTGGAGGGCGGCAAGCTTGCGCCGAGTGTCAAGACGCTTTCCGCGCTGCACAGCCAAACGCCTGACGTAGGCGAGTCCGTCGTCATTCTCGGTGGCGGCCTTGTCGGGTCTGAAACGGCGGTGTATCTCGACGAGCTTGGCAAAAAGGTCACAGTAGTCGAAATGCGTGACGATTTCGCGCCGGATGCGCCGGAAATGCACCACACGGGACTTGAGCACAAGTTCCGCGACAATAACGTAAAGCTTATGCTGAAAACGCGCGCAAAGACCGTTTTGCCCGAGGGTCTGCTTGTTGAGACGGACGACGGCACGGAGAAAATCGTCGAGGCTGACACGATTCTGCTTGCAGCGGGCTTTGTGCCGAACACGGATATTGTTTCCGCGCTGTCAAACATTGCGCCGACGACGTTTTCCGTGGGAGACTGCGTAAAGGTCGGCAAGGTCGTGGACGCCGTGTACAACGGCTACTACGGCGCAAACGACATTTAGACGCGGCTCACGGCGGTTTTGCCGCGCACACTTACATTAAGGTAACAGATATACAATGCAGACGTACTTTATCTCCCTGACAACCGCCGCCTGGGTTTTTCCCGTTATCGCGTTTCTGGCGTCGCTGCCCTACGCGGTGTATAATTACCGCAAATACGGCGCCGTGTCGATTTTCCGGACCTTCGTTCTGTTTTCGTTCGTGTTTTACCTGCTGTGCGCGTATTTGCTCATAATCCTACCTCTGCCGAATCCGGCAGACGTCGCAAACTACACAAGCGCGCAGTTTGACACTCAGCCGTTTGCGTTTGTCATCAATTTCGTCAAGCACGCGAACTTTCGGTTTGCCGCACCGTCCACGTGGCTGCACGCGCTCAAAACGCCGTACTTTCTGGAACCGTTTTTCAATCTGTGCCTTTTGGGTCCGCTGGGTTTTTATCTGGCGTATTACTTCAAGTGCGACAGAAAAAAGATTGTGCTGACGGCGTTTTTCGTCTCGTTTTTCTTTGAACTGACGCAGCTAAGCGGACTTTACGGCATCTATCCGCGCCCGTATCGACTGTTTTCAGTGGACGATCTGATGCTGAACACACTCGGCGGGATTATCGGGTACGGTGTTTACGCCATGCTTAAGCGCATTCTGCCGAACAGAGACCGTATAGACAGTAAGAATGTGCAGAAAAGCGCGCGCGTCGGATACATACGGCGCGTAGCGGCGCTTTTGGTAGACAGTGCGATTGTCGGCCTCGCTCTGATTCTGCTGAATCTGCTCTGGAATACAATAAAAATCGACTCGGTGGCGAGCTTTGTGCTTTCTCTTGTGTATTCCATCGGGCTTACGCTTTTGACAAAGGGCCGAACGGCCGGAAAAGCTCTTGTACGCATAAAAGTAGTGCGAACAAAGGACGGCGCGCGGTTTTTCCCGGCAGTCGCCCTGCGGTATCTGCTCCGAATTTCGGCGCTATACCTGTTCCAGTTCGTTAGCCTAACAACTATCCGCTTTGACGGGGTTTGGCAGCTTATCCTGCTTATCATAGCCTTTGCGGCCGCCGTATTTTTTGCAGTGGATATGCTGTACGCGCTGAAAAAAGGGCGGCGGCTTTGGTATGAGCGGCTGACGCATACGGAGAATGTGAGTACATATCGTGTTGCGGGGTAGACTATCGCGGTTTGCTGTTCGCCGGAGGGGCGGGGTTTGGCTTTTTTCGGGCAGCGGACTTTTGGGCGGATGTAGGGGCGACCGTCCCGGTCGCCCGGGGCTTGCTTCGCCACTCTGTTTTGCTTTTACTTGGGTGCAACTGCAGAGCTTCGGCGCAGGGTGTGGTGTTTGTAATTGTGGCGAAGCTTCGCCTCGCCTCTCTGCTTTGCGCCTACGCGGCGGGCGGTTACTTTTTCCGCTTCGCCGGAAAAAGTAACCAAAAAGGGGCGACTTCTTTAGAAGAAGCAATCTTTTTTATACGGGAACTGCG
>JAISLF010000057.1 GCA_031260605.1 Oscillospiraceae bacterium | reverse complement strand
ATGAAAACGTGGTCCGACAACGCGGATACGAGCGCGTGGTACTACCGCGAGGTGCAGGAGGCGACAAACAGCCACGAGTACGAAAGAAAGACCTCAAAAAGCCCGACACGCTCGTATTATTACGAGAAGTGGACGGCTCTGCTGAATTAGGCACAGTGAAAACGGCAAAAACAGCCCCCCTGCATTAGCAGAGGGGCTGTTTTCTTTGCGGCGCGTCAGCCGAAAACCTCAACCGCGGCAACAACGCGCAGCCGCGCCTCGTCCACGCGCCCGCGTCCGTACGCATCAAAAAAGCGCTGACGGAATTTGTCGGTTTTCAGGTTAAAATTCAGCGTCCACGCACCCCAGAACAGATCCACATGGCGGTCGCCGACGCCGCCGCTGCCGAGGTCAACAAAGCCGGAGAAGCGCCAATCGTCCAGAATCACGTTCGGCAGACAGTAATCTCCGTGCAGGAGCGTGTCTGCCTGCAGCAAATGCCCGCTTGTTAGCACAATGCTGTGTGCTTGCTCCGCAGTTTCAAAGCCCCAACTGTCCGGAAAGAGGTCGAGATCGTAATGCCCGCGCCGGAAATTGCTCTCCGCGTCGGCAAGGTAACTCGCCGTGCGGTTCGGCTCGGGACAGCCCGCGCAGTCCGCCGCGTGCAGCAAAAACAGCCGCTCCGCAAGCGCGTCGCAAAGCCGCTCCGGCCGCTCAAGGTATTTTGCCGCCGTGCAGTCGTCCCCGCGCAGCTTTTCGGTCAAAAGCCAGTCGCGGCCGCCCGTGACATACCGCGTCACCCCTGCCGCAAGTCCTTTTTCGTGGAAATACCGCGTCAGCTCCGCCTCTTTTCGGAGCGAACCTGTCGGCGCGGATTTCAGAAAATACCCGCTGTCCCTGTCGATAAAAATAACACGCGCTTCCTGCGAGCAGCTGCTGTCATACAGTCTCGCGCCGCGCAGGATTTCGTGCAGTTCATCGGGGAATTCCGACAAATCTGCTGTTATTGGCGTCAGCGTCAAATCGCTCACCTCCGCTTGCTTTTTTGTAAAAACTCCGCCGCTATCCGCTTATCTCAACGACCTGTCCCGTCATATATGATGCCGCGTCGGACAGCAAGAACGCAATCACCTCCGCCGCCTCGTCCGCCGTGCCTGTTCTGCCGAGACTGGTTTCGTTTTGCGCAAAGACTCGCCTTTCCTCTGCCGAAAATGCTGCCGTCATATCCGTGTCAATCCACCCCGGCGCGGCAATATTCACCCGCACGCCGCTGGGCCCAAGCTCCTTAGCCAGAGACTTACCAAGTCCGATAATCGCGGACTTCCCCGCGGAATATATGCTCTCGCAGGAAGCGCCGTGCACGCCGTGCACCGAGGAAACAAGCACCACCGAGCCGCTTTTCTGCCGAACCAAAATCGGTACGGCACGCTCAAGAACGCTCACCGCTCCGCCGAAATTCACATCAAAATGCGCGCGCCAGCGGCTCGCCATGTCCTGAAAAAGACCAGAAAGCGCCTCGCCCGCACACAGAGCCAGCCCGTCAAGCTCTGTTACTGCGGAAAAAGCACGCTCAATGGACTCCGGCGAGGTAACGTCCGCCTGAATCGGCGTAATATTCGGAAACTGCGCGGCAAGCGCTTCTGCCGCCGCACGGCTCTTGTTGTACACGCACAGAACGCGGTCGTCTGCCCGCGCCGCAAGACGGCGGCAAACAGCCGCGCCGATTCCGCGCGAACCGCCGGTTACCAGATATGCTTTCATTTGTTCTCCCACCTGACTTTCATTAATCTTATTATAAACGGAAATGCCGCGATGTCAAGGATTGGCTTTCTGCTCGCACATATTTCACGTCACGTTTGCAATAATACTAAGGTTATGATATACTGTAAAAAAACAGGAGTCCTCCTATGCTGCAAAAACTATCAAATAAGCTTTTGGGTCTGCTTTTAGCGGTCGCTGTTCTTCTATCCGCGTTTGTGCCCGCCTTGCGCGCCGCCGCCGACAATATTCCCGATACTCCGTTTACCGATTCTAAAAAGAGTCAGTGGTTTTACGGCGATGTTGCGTACTGCTATTACTACGGCATTATGCAAGGCGTTTCCGCAACTACCTTCGAGCCGAGCGCCCCGGTTACACGCGCAATGCTTGTTACAATGCTGCATCAGCTTCAGGGCAAGCCCGCCGTCTCCACAGACTCCGGATTTTCTGACGTGTCCGGCGATGAATGGTTTGCAATACCCGTTTCCTGGGCGAAAAAGACAGGTATCGTCGCGGGATATGAGGACGGCACCTTTGCCCCGAACAAGGGAATCACGCGGCAGGAGCTTGTCGCCGTTATGTACCGCTACGCGCAAGAGATTGAGGGCAAGGACGTGTCTGCCGGAAGCGCGTCAGACCTCAGCTTTAACGACAGTGCGCAGATTCAGACTTGGGCAGTCCCCGCCGTGAAATGGGCTGTCGCGAACAATATCGTCAAGGGTATGGACGGCAATGTTTTTGTCCCGAACGGCGGCGCAACCCGCGCTGAGGCAGCCGTTATATTCCACAAATACCTTGACCCCGGCGCTAAGGCATATGTCCCGACCCTTGAATTCGGACTTGACCTTTCGGAGGCGCAAACAGAGAGTATTCTCGGCGCCCCGTACAGAACAATCACTGATTCAAACGGCACAACACTCTGCTTTTACGGAAGCTACGACGATTTTTATTTGGTGTACTTCAGGGACGGCGTTTCTGTTTATTATTATTCTAATGATATAGCGGCTGTTATTGCGGATAATCCGGGTTTCGAACAATATACAGACTCAAACGACGGCGACGTGATTTACGCAGTGTATGAGGGCGCACCGGGAACCGTCAGCGAATCGGCGACAGAGCAGGTAATTTTCGAGCTGACGAACGCGTTCCGCGGATTTCACGGCAAGTCCGCGCTGATTTGGAACGACAAGCTTGCCCTCGCCGCAAGAAACCACAGCATTGATATGGCAACACGCGGATTCTTCGACCATATAAATCCGGACGGAAAAACCCCCTGGGACCGCATTGCGGAAGCCGGATATGACGCTTTTGGCTCAGGCGAGAATATAGATGCCGGATACGCAAACGGACAGGCTGCCGTAAACGGCTGGGTCAACTCGTCGGGTCACCGCGATAATATGCTCGCAGGTCACACAGAGCTTGGCGTCGGTTGGGCGCTAGGCGGCATCTACGGCAGATACGGAACTCAGTGCTTCGGTATAAGATAAACTCAAGTCCGCGCATTCAGATACAAACAAAAACCGGAGGGTCTCCCCTCCGGTTTTTTGCCGTTGTCCGTAATCTACGACCGAACGCCCTTCGTCAGCCGCTCGTACATCTCGTTTCCTACGCACTCGCGGGCGTGAGCGCACCACAGCACACAGCTTTGTGCGTCGTTTTGCGCAACAAAGCCGCATTCACATGTCGCCGTCGGGAAAATCGAAAACATTTCAATCTGCCTGCCGCATTCCGGGCAGGTCTTTTCGCTGATAACAGCGTCTCGCAGCCTGTCGGCTCCCGGACACTTTGCCATAATCGAGTCCTCCTATAGCCTTGCTCGCCGAATTGCTTCAGCGTTATTTGCCGCCTATTTAAGACTGCCGTCTATTTTGACGGTCACAACGGAAACAGGAATGTCCCGTCCTACTTTTTTCACAGCCTGCCTTGCAGCAAGCTCAATTCCGTAGCAGCACGGAACCTCCATTTTAACAACGGTCACGGAATTAACCTCATTTTCTGCAATTATCAGCGCGAGCTTTTCCGAGTAATCCGTGCCGTCAAGCTTCGGGCAGCCGATAACAACGGCTTTGCCGCCGCAAAACTCGCGCTTGAAGTTATCGCGGACAAATGCGGTGCAGTCCGCCGCGACAAGCAGGTCGCAGCCCCGAAGCTGCGGCGCGGCGGGCGACACGAGCTTTATCTGTAGCGGAAACGCGCGTTTTGCGGCACTGACCGCCTCAGCGTCATACCCCTCCGCCTCTCGCTCGGTAAAGGAAATCGCCCCCTGCGGGCATTCGGGCAGACAGTCGCCCATACCGTCACAGAAATTGTCGCGCACAAGGCGAGCCTTGCCTCCGGATATGCTGAGTGCGCCCTCGTGACAGGCAGTAACGCACAGCCCGCAGCCGTTGCACTTTTCTTCGTCTATTTGTATAATTTTGCGTAGCATTTTTGCTTCCCCCTTTTCTCTCTTGACTTTATGGCTGTATTGTACTACAATGGCAGCAGAAAGTCTGTTGTATTTACAACAAAAAGTAGGGCTTCATGCAAAAATATATTTCTGTTCTTCGCAATTGTGCACTGTTTGACGGGATTGCTGACGAAAACATACTAAAAATGCTTACCTGTATGTCCGGGCAAATACTATCCGTTCCAAAGGGCGGGTTTGTCCTTTCCGAGGGCAATCGCGCCGAGCCTGTCGGCATTTTGCTCTCCGGCACAGTGCATATTATAACCGAGGATTATTGGGGTATGCGGACAATTCTCGCCGCAGTGCTTCCCGGTGAGCTTTTCGGAGAAAGCTATGCCTGCGCCAAATCGGAGCGAATTGCCGTCAGTGTTGAAGCAGCTTCCGCCGCCGAGGTACTGCTGCTGGACTATAAAAAGCTGATTACCGTATGCAGCGGCGCCTGCGTGTTTCACTCGCGTGCGATTGAGAATATGCTGTATGTCATAGCGCAAAAAAACGTCATTCTAACAGAGAAAATGATGCACATAACGCGCCGCACAACGCGCGAAAAGGTGCTGTCTTATCTTTCGGCGCAGGCAAAAAGAACAGGCGCGGACGAATTTGCGATTCCGTTTAACCGCCAGGAGCTTGCGGATTTTCTCGCGGTGGACCGCAGTGCGCTGTCGGCGGAGCTTTCCCGCCTGAAAAAAGAGGGGCTGCTTGAGTACCGAAAAAACCGGTTCAAATTAACAGGCGGCGCGGCGGGACTGCAATAGCTGTCCTCACTGCCGTACCGTCTATAGAACATCGTCTACACAAGCGAAACCGTTTTCAGAAACTCGTTTACCTGCAGGAAATACCCGATTGTCTGCGGGCGCGTCATCAGCTGACCGTACCACGGCGTTGCGTTATAGTCAAAGCCCATGTCCTCGCCGCGAGTAAGCTTCCCGACTGTGTCCTTTGAAACAAGCTGCCACAGCGGCGCACCTTTGTCCGCAAGCAGCCCCTCCATTTCACGGCAGACAGCCGCTAAAAACGCCGGATTGTGCGTTTTCGGATAAGGGCTTTTCTTGCGGTGAACCACCTCTTCCGGCAAAAGCTCCTCCGCTGCTTCGCGCAGAAGTCCCTTTTCGCGTCCGTTTTTGTCCTTGTACTCCCACGGCAGCGTGTACAGATACTCTGCAATACGCTTGTCGCAAAACGGCACGCGCACCTCAAGGCCGGAGTACATACTCATTCGGTCCTTGCGGTCGAGCAGCGTTTGCATAAACCACATAAAGTTGAGGTTCACCATCTCGCGCTGACGGCGCTCATCGGGGGATAAGCCCGGCAAAATGTCGCTGTCTTGCAGCGTTTGGCGGTACCTTGAGCCGATGTATTCATCCGCGTCAAAGCCCTCCAGCGGCAGGGCGAAACTCTTACGGTATGCCGTCGTCTGCGCCCACGGAAAGCCGTCCCGGTCGCGGATTTGCTTGTCGCGGTACCACGGGTACCCGCCGAAAATCTCATCCGCGCATTCGCCCGACAGACCTACCGTCACGTGCTTTTTTATCTCGCGGCAAAACAGCAGAAGCGAGCTGTCCACGTCCGCCATACCGGGCAGCCCGCGCGCCTCCTGCGCCTCATACAGCGCGGCGACAAGCTCCTCCGTGTCGAGCGTCACGCGCACGGACTCCGTGCCGAACGCCCCGTTCATAAGGTCAATATAGTAGTCGTCTGAATTCGGCTGAAAGCGGCTTGCCTGAAAATACTTTTCATTGTCGCGGTAGCCGACAGAAAAGGTCTTGAAATCCCCGCTGTTCGCCCCCTCTGTCGCCATAACCGCCGTTATTATACTCGAGTCCAGCCCGCCGGACAAAAACGCGCCGAGCGGCACGTCAGACACCGTTTGCCGCCGTATCGCGTCGCGCACAAGGTAGCGCACCTTTTCCTTTGCCTCGCCGTAGCTGTCCGAATTCTCGCGGTCACGCAGATGCCAGTACCGCTCCCTTTTAAGCTTGCCGTCAGAAAATACAGCGCGCTCGCCCGGCAAAAGCTCATGTACGCCCTCAAACACGCCGCAGCCGGGCGTTCTGCCGGGTCCGAGAAACAGAATTTCGGCGATTCCCTGCCCGCCGAGTATGCGCGGAACGGCAGTGTGCTCGGTCAGGCTGCCAAGCTCCGAGGCAAAAACGAGCGTCCCTGCCTTTGTCTCGGAATAAAACAGCGGTTTCACGCCAATCGGGTCGCGCGCCAAAAACGCGCTTTTTTTCGACTCGGAGTAGATACAAAACGCGAAAATTCCGTTGAAATAGTCCACACAGCGCTCTCCCCACTCCAAAAAAGCGCGGCCGACAACCTCGGTGTCCGAGTTTGTGCGAAAGCTGTGCCCGGCAAGAACAAGCTCGCGCCGCAGCTCCTGATAATTGTACAGCTCGCCGTTGTACACGAGGATATGGCGGCCGGACGGCTCGTCAAAAACCATCGGCTGCCGCCCGTTTTCAACGTCGATAACGGCAAGGCGCGTGTGAATAAGCGCCGCACCGTCTGTTATGTAAATTCCGCTCTGGTCAGGGCCGCGCCGAGAGAGCTTTTCCTGCATTTTCCCGTAATCCGGGATACGGTCTCTGCTGTATCCGGCAACGCCGCCGATTTCACCCGCAATTCCGCACATAAAACCGAAACCTCCTAAGGGTATTATATTTGTCCTGATTATTATATGCGGGGCGGCGCGGGATTGTGCCGGGGCGTTTTGTTTGTCAATGACTTTGGCGTTTTGGCGGGGATGTTTTTTTGGCGTTGGTGCTTACAGCTGTGCGCCGGGGGTGCGGAGTTTGTAAGCGGGGCGAAGCTTAGCAGCTTCGCGAAGCTTTACGCCTACGCGGCGGGCGGTTCCTTTCTTGTCTTGGCAAGAAAGGAACCAAAGGTGCGGTTTTGGGCTTATTCGCAGCGTGGCGGAGGAGGTAGGTGCCTTCAACCGTGCGCCGGGGGTGCGGAGTTTGTAATTGGGGCGAAGCTTGGCAGCTTCGCGAAGCTTTACGCCTGCGCGGCGGGCGGTTCCTTTCTTGTCTTGGCAAGAAAGGAACCAAAGAAGCCGCTTTTGGGCTTAGGTATTTGCGGTGCGGCAATTGTACGTGTCCGTACGTCCGAACCCTGACAGAGCTGCCGAGTGACGGGCTTTAGCCCTATATGCCAGAGATAAGTGCAGGCGGGTGGCAACCAGAATTTGACGAAGCCAGCCCGCACCGCGCCCTGCGCTGTATGGTGCGGCAAGCAGTTGCGTGTCCCGACGCGCAATGCGCGGAGGTAGACGAGGGTACCCGACCGCACCCACATAGCAGGGAGCAGTGGTTTGACGCAAAATGCGGTGGCAAACCAAACAAGGGACGTCGAGGACGCCGTCCCCTACGGAGATTGTTGTGGTAACGGAGCATTGCCTTGAGCCGTAAGTTTGCGCCTGCCGTAACAACAGCACCCGCCGCGCCGGGACACACACCCAATTGCCGCACAATGTGCGGCAGCACTCGTAGCAGCAATTACCTTCCGGTTGACACCCGTAGGCAGTTCGCGGTAGCCAATCGCCTTACGGAAGTCACCCAACGCTGTGACAGGCTTCGCACCTGCGTGCGGCGCAGCTGAAGCGTTCGCCGTGACCACCGCAATACGTCGCGGGGACAGCCACACTCTGCATTGCCACCACCGCAGTTCCCGTATAGAAAAAAGATTGCTTCTTCTAAAGAAGTCGCCCCTTTTTGGTTGCTTTTTCCGGCGAAGCGGAAAAAGTAACCGCCCGCCGCGCAGGCGCTCTGCTGCGCGAAGCTGCCAAGCTTCGCCCCAATTACAAACGCTGCAACCTGCGCCGCAGGTCTGCGGTTGCACCAGAATAAAAGCAAAACAGAGCGGCGAAGCAAACCCCGGGCGACCGGGACGGTCGCCCCAACGCATAACAAAAAGTCGTGGGCAACCGCCACAAGGGACGATGAGGGCATCGTCCCCTACAAACGCAAAGCCCCGGAAAAAGTAACCGCCCGCCGCGCAGGCGCAAAGCAGCGCGAAGCTGCCAAGCTTCGCCCAAATTACAAACGCCGCAACCCCGGCGCACGCCTGTACGCACCTAAGCCCAGCCAAAGCGTCACCTATGATATGATAACCGTCGCAAACAATCACTCCTCCAACGAAAACAGCTTCGCCTTTTGGCGAAGCTGTTTTCACGGGGTCATTTTCCGGGTACCGGAACCGGCGTTATCAAATATCTCCCGTAATATTCCTCAAGTGTGGCAACCCCCTCGCTGTGCATTTTCGTCGCCGCGTGTATGCCGACATACCGCCAGTGCCACGGCTCATAGCTGTAACCCGTTATATTAGTGTACTCCTTTGGGTAGCGCAGGATAAAGCCGTAGCGGTACGCGTTTTGGAGCAGCCATTCGTATTGCGGCGTTTTCTCAAAGCGCAGTGTGCCGATTTTAGCCGAGGTGTACATTTGCACAACGTCTGCCGCAAGACCTGTTTGATGCTCGGACAGACCGGGGCGCGCGTTATACCTGTCGCTGCTTGTGGGTCTGTAGTAAAGACTCCTTTGCGTGTTGTAGCTGCGATAGCCCGACCGCAAAAACAGCCTCATTCCCTCCTGCTTCATTTGCTCCGCCATTCGCTCAAGCGCAAGTGCGGCGGCGGTGCGCAGCTGCTGATTACTGCCGAGCGCCGGGCGCAAATCGGAGGGAACGTACGCTTTATCAAGCGAGTGCCGCTTGTTGACGAGCACAAGCCAGTCCTGCGGCACGGTTATATCAATAATGTCCTCAAAAAACGCAACATCAAGCCCCGCATTGACGTACGCGACGGCTATCTGCAAATCAAGCTCAGGATTTTCTGATATGTATGCGGCATACCGCTCGGCGTTCGGGTGAATGTAGTGCGAAAACGCGGTAATGTCGTCGGGATCCGGGGCTGTCGGCGCGGGCGGGGCAGGCGGCGGCGCGGGAATGTACGCAAGCCGCACAAGCTGCAAGTCGGCGGTTCCCTGCGAGTGCGCTGCGGGACTTGCGGCAAAATCCGGCGGCTTGATTACACACGCAGCTATAAAAAGCGCCGCCGCAAGCGCCGCCGGGATTAGTTTTCTCATAGTTGCTTATCCTGAGTAAAGGTCGGTTAACCGCAAATATGTATCTTCTCTACATTGTTGGTATTTTATCACATTGCGTTAATATGTCAAGCTTAAATTTCAAAATTGGCGGCGGCCTATCGAAAAAGAAGCCCCGCCTGTCGGCGAAGCTTCTTTTGTCAATTCACAGAGCAGTCTGCGGCAAACAATGCCCACTGCAAAAGTGCATTACTCCCACTCTCCGCCCTCGGCGAGCATATCCTCAAACTGCTTTGCGTCGTGACCGAAGATTATTCTGTCACCTCGTCTTTTTGCGTACTGCGCGATAAATTCCGCCGACCGTGTGTACCCGATTGAGTCGTACACAAGTCCCGGAACATGCACCGGCGGGCCGAGGTTGTCCGCGCGATACAGCGCGTCGGCGCAGAGCAGAAAACCGCCCGATTTCGGCAGGGCTATGTGCAGTCCGACCATACCGAACGCGTGCCCCGACCCGAAATTCACCGCCGTAACACCGGGCGCAAGCTCATACTCTGTCTCGTCGTCGCGCAGAAGCCGCCAGTTTAGTCCGGCGTGTAAAAACGCGTCGAAATCCTCTGTCTGGTATGGTCCCGCGCCGAAGCCGCGCAGTCCGTACTGCCGCATTGCCCCGGTAAACTCTGCGTCGCTGACGATAATTTGCGCGTTTTTGAACAAATGCAGGTATCCCGCATGGTCACAATGCAGGTGCGAGATTACGACAAAGCGGATTTCCTCCGGCGCAATGCCGAGCTGCGCGAGCCGCTCCGGCAGGAGCTGCCCCGGCGCAAAGACATAGGGCGACGGTGTGTCCGCGCCCTCCGGAACTGTCGCTTCGCGCTCATGGCAGCCTGTGTCGTAGAGAATCATCCCCTGCGCTGTTGTCACAAGGTAAGCGCAGACCGGAATGCGCACCCACTCGGCGCGCGGCGTTTGGTTGCGGTAGGTTCCGTTGTGGATTCCCGCAACAAGGGACGACTCGTCAACATACATTGAGCCGCAGTCCAGCGCGGTAAGCTTGCGTGCGTTTGTCATTGGGTACTCCTAATATGTGGGGATTTGTTTATGCATGCATAGCAGCTGACTGCCGTCACGACTCCTCGCGGCGCTCCGCAAAATATAAGCCGTCTTGCGCAAGCCCCTCCTGCACATCATAAACAGTTTTTCCGTCGATTGTAATTAGTCGGCTTTCGCCGGGTGTTTCTTGTGTGAAATTGCTCCAAACGGTTTTGATGTCATCCTCTTGCGGGATGTGAAAATCCGCGAAAAACCGCTTATACCGCTGTTCATCGGCGGTAAATATAGTCATAATCTTGTATTTACCCACATAAATCTCGTCGTGCGTGACGTGCGAGGCAAAGCCGAGCCGGCTCATCCCGTCGTTTATTAACAGCTCACCGTAGGTTTCAAGCAGCAACCGCAGGTCTTTCCGGGTGTATCCATTGCGATAAAACACGTCCCTATGGAGAGGAGCGGCAGGCTCGTTTTGCAGCGCCGCTTCTTCGTCCTTGCGGGTTGCTGTTTCAAGGATAAAAAAGCAAGGCTCGTCAAGCTGCTCACAAAACGCCCGTAAAATCGGCTGCAAATGCTCGGCACTGATGTTGGCGTTAAACACACAGCCGGACCATTTGGCGGAGGCTCGTGGCTGCAACTCGTAGCATTCGTGTATGCCGTCAAGATTAGGGACGTGAACGCCGGATACTAATTGAAAGTCGCTCATTGGCGGGGTTCCTTTTTCGCGGGGGCTTAATTCTTAAGGAAATAGTAACATTATTCGGGCGGGATGTCAAGGGGCGGGTGTGCTGCCGCTCCACTGTGACGGCGGTGCGGGGGGCTTTTGCAATTAGTGCCGGCCGCCGTCACAGTGAGGGTAAAAATGTTTATTTCAACTATATGTAGCGCAGAGCGATCCGTCTCAGTCGTACAGCAGCACGAAAACCGGTGCTTCGCTGACCTCTACGCTTATCGTGCCGTTCGTAATCACCGGCACGCTTGCAATTCCCGAGGGTTCCCCGTCCGCAAGGCGCACAAGCTGTGCCGTCGCGGCACCGCCAATGTCGATTGTGTGCTCTGAAACGCCGCCGTCCTGCGCCGGATTCCAGATTGCAAGGGCGCGTTTGCCCGGATTATCCGGGTCGGCAAAGGTGTAAATCAAAATGCCGTCCTCTGCTTTAGCCTTGCCGCTGAAGCACTTGCCTTCAAGCGCGTTTTGCAGAGTTTTCACATAGTAGTAAGACGGCTTCAGGACGTTTTTTCCGCCGGAAACCGTAATCATACCGCTTGAGGCAAACTGCGTGTCGTCCTTCGGGTCGTAGTCGCCCAGCATATACATCGCCGCGCGGTCAACTCCCGCTGCAATTGCCGCCAAATATCCCCGCACGAGCCACTGCCCCTGCACCTCGTCCGCGCTGTAGCCGCCGTGCGCCGGCGCGTGAAGAGGGCTGCCTGCATTGCTGTCCCACCCGAACTCGGTAATCCAAAGTTCAACGCCGGGAAGCCACGCGTCGCGGTAATCCGCAAGCTGCCGCAGCGTTTCTTCAAATCCGCCTGCTTCGGGGCTGTTGCCTCCGTTTTCGCCGAACGTGTAGAGGTGTACATTAATCGCGTCCGCCGCGAATCTTTGGTCTGTGCGGTTTTCCCTGAACCATTCGCGCATTTCGTCGAGATACGCGTAATCTATTGACGCAAGCCCCGGCATAACGACAACCGCCGACGGGTCTGCTGTTTTTACGCCGCAGCCGTCGCCGAGTCGCCCCGCGTGCCCGTCATAGTCCGCGCTCATCATCGCGGCAAGCTGCTGCGGGGAAAAGGTGTATTCCGGCCAGCTTGTCAGCCACGTTGCGTCCGGCTCGTTGTAGCCCTCATAGTATTTGATGTAGCCCAGTCCGGTTTTCGGCTGCTCCCCCGGCGCGAGCGTCAATACGGATGCGTCAATGGCGGAGTTTGCGCCGTACCGCGCGGCGTACTGAAACATTCGCCCTGCGTGCGCGCTGTAGCTCATCGGATCTTCCGCGTCTCCTCCGGGGTCGAGCGGAATATCCTTATAGTCATACGGCGGCGCGCTTCCCTGAAGGCACCAGAGAATATCCATTCCGTTTTCTTGAATGCCGCGGTAAAACTCGTCAAAATTCACGCCCATTCGGCTTGTTTCAAACTGCAGTTCGTCATATCTTTCGTCCGAATAATCCCAGTCCCAGCTGTGGTATTCGCGAACAATGCCGCCAATATTAATTTCCTCGACTGAGGAATTTATCAGCGCGTTATGCCCGATAATCTGCCCTACTGTGTTGCCGGAAACAGAAAGCCCGTCCTGCTCGTCCGGCGCTTCCGTCTCAGGCAGCGCATAACCGTATACTGCCATTTCACCCAGAGCCGCCTCATCTGAGCCTTGCAGCGCAAGCCGCAAAAACGCGGCGTCAAAGTCCGTGTCAAATATGTACCATGTGCCGTCCGGATTCCAGTCGCCAAAGGCAGCCTCCGCCGCAGTCGTCCAGCCCTCAGTAATTGAGCCGTATTGAATCAGCGCGGGAGGCTTCATCTCCCCTCCGTTTACGCCGTATAGGCAGACCGCCGTTACGTGCCACCGCCTGCCGAGATTGATAACCGCGCTGCTTTTTGCGCTTCCGGGCACCCATACTGTCGCCGCAACATGCTTTCCGTCCTGCTCCTCGGCGACTCTGTATTCAGGCAAAAGCAGACCGAAATCCCCGTTTTTCGGGTCACCGACGTATTGCTGCTGATCCAGCAGGTTCGAGGCCGGCGCCCAGTCGTTCAAAAGCCCCTGGTCGCTTGCCTGCTCCGGCGAAAGCGCAAGCAAATGCGGCGCTTTGTCGGAGGTATCCGTTGCTGCGGGCGTATTCGGCGTGCCCTGCGGCGACGAAACGGGCTGCTTGCCGCATCCGGCGAGCAGCAGCAGTGTCAGGGCAATAATTATGGGTCTTTGCTTCATTTTGCGGGTCCTTGTAGAGCGTGGGTGATTCTTAGGGAGATAGTAACACTATTAAGGTAGGATGTCAAGGGGCGGGGGTGTGTTTTGCCGGATTCTGGGCAGAACTGTGCCATCAGCTGTTAGCCGGAGGGTGCGTGCCGCCGTTTGCCGCGTAGTGGGGTGTTTGTCATTGCGGCGAAGCTTGGCAGCTTCGCGCTGCAGAGCGCCTACGCGGCGGGCGGTTGCTTTTTCCAAGGCTTTGTGTTTGTAGGGGGCGATGTCCTCAGCGTCCCTTGTGGCGGTTGCCGCCGGGCTTTTTGTCGGGCGTAGGGGCGGCAACCTGCCGCCCGCCGCCTATGGCTGATTTTTTTGCGGAGCACACCGTAGGGGCGACCGTCCTCGGTCGCCCGCTGTTTTGGTTTCGCTTTTATTCTGGTGCAAGCGTGTTACCTGCGGCGCAGGTGCTGTGTTTGTAATTGCGGCGAAGCTTGGCAACTTCGCGCTGCTAAGCGCCTGCGCGGCGGGCGGTTACTTTTTCCGCTTCGCCGGAAAAAGTAACCAAAAAGGGGCGACTTCTTTAGAAGAAGCAATCTTTTTTCTATACGGGAACTGCGGT
>JAISLF010000030.1 GCA_031260605.1 Oscillospiraceae bacterium | reverse complement strand
TGAAACAGTTTGACGAGCACGGCGAGGTCAAGCGCAACGCCAAAGGCAAGCCGATACTCGTCAACGCCTATTCCCTTTTGCAAGACCATTTCTTTGAACACATGAGGGAAGCGGGCTTTACCGATTTTGAGCGCGGGGAGCGCGGCTCTACCGCCGAGCATTTGACGGTTTTAGAGTACAAGACGAAACAGGAACAAGAACGCGCCGCCGCTCTCTCCGCTGTGGTGGAGCAGAAATTTGAAGCCGCCGCCGAGATTGACAAGGCAATTGCGGACAAGGAACAGGCCACCGCCGCTCTCGACCAAAGGACGGAAAAGAAGCAAAAACGGCTTGATAAACTCGACGAACAAATCACAGTCAAGAGCAAGGCGGCGGCAACCGTCGCGGAGATTGAAGCTATCGGCAAGCCCGCCCTGCTTGGCGGTTTTAATGTAACGGCTGACGAGATAGGCAAGCTGAAAACCCTTGCTAAAAAATCCGTCAAGGCTGATGAAAAAGTCGCTGACATGAAACGCAGGCTTTACACCGCCGAAACCGAGCGCGACGAGGTAAAAGCACAGCTTACGGCTGAAAAGAAAAGCCGCCCGTCTATCAAAGACCATTTGACTTGGTTTGATAAATTCACGGCGGCTATGAAACGCGCCCCGAAGCGGTTAATGGCGGTCATTGAGGACATTTTGCGCCAACCGCCCGAAAGGACGGAGCCGCAACACGCCGCGCCGGAGCGCAAGAAAAGCCACGGCATGGAACATTAAGGGGGTAAAACAAAATGAAACTTGACGAAAAGATTGTAGAACGTGTGCGGAACGCCGATATTATCGCCTTTTTGGAGCGGCGCGGCTTTACGTTCACCGAGCGCGGCGATGCGTTCCGCTGTAAGGAACATTCAAGCCTTGCGGTGAAAGCTGACCGCCTTTCATGGTACTGGCACAGCAAGGGCATAGGCGGTCACGGCGCGTTGGATTTTCTGATGAAAGCGGAAAATATGCCGTTTCGTGAAGCGGTGGAAGCTGTGACAGGCATGAAGCCCGCGACAGCCCCGCCACGGCGGGAAACGGAACAGCCGAAAACGCTTGTACTGCCCGAAAAGAAAGGTATTCCCCTGCTCCTGTATGATTATCTTTGCAAAAAGCGCGGCATTGACGGGGAGATTGTGAACACGCTAATTCAAAAAGAAACGCTCTATGAGGACAGGCGCGGCAATGTCGTGTTTGTCGGGCATGACGAGCGCGGCAAGGCGCGGTTTGCAAGTTTGCGGGGAACTTACGGCGATTGCCGTTTCCGTATGGATTGCGCGGGAAGTGATAAGCGGTACGGCTTCAATATGGCGGCTTGCGGCGCGTCTGACCGCCTGTATATCTTTGAAAGCCCCATAGACGCTATGAGTCACGCAAGCCTTGTAAACGCCGCCACGGGCGACACAGACGCATGGAAACAGCACAGCCGCCTGTCACTCGCGGGAACGTCGGACACCGCCCTGCCGTTCTTTCTGAATCAGCATACCGTCGTCAAGGAACTTGTTTTCTGCCTTGACAATGACGAGCCGGGGCGTGAAGCGGCGGCGGTTATGGCGCGTAAATACGCCGAAAAGGGCTATCAGACGCGGCTTGAACTTCCTGCGGGTAAAGACTTCAACGAGGATTTAACGGCGCTCATATCGGAGAGAACGCGCCAAAAGCATACCAAACCGTTACACCGTGATGTAGATATTTAGCCCCTCAAAAACCGCATAATATCAACACTTTCAAGCCCTGTTTTCCGCTTGGTAATGGTTTATACCACTACCCCCAAAATGGGGCTTATGTGCGTTTTAAGGCGCGTTACGCGCCGGAAAGGAGTACCCCATGAATACCAACGAAAACACGACAAACAGCCCTATTCAGATAACCGCCACCGAAGCTGAACGCCCAGACTTTGTGAAGCAGATAGGCAAAACCACCTACAAGGTCAAAGTCCATTTCAGCACGACGAGCAAGGAAACCATGAGCGACAAGATTAAACGGCTTCTCCGCTACGAGGTGGAGCAGATGTAAATATTTTGTGAAGTGATGAAAAAGTCCTTGACATTTCGTTTCAGGCAAAACAGCAAAATCCATACTCGTATCCTGCGGAGCGCGTCTTGCCCCCTTTGACATCGCCGAAATCCGTGCGCTTACCGCGTATGACGAGCTTGAGCTTGACACACTCGGCGACGAAAAAACCGCGCTGTTCATCATAATTTCCGACACGGACGACAGCTTCAACTTCCTCGCCGCGATGTGCTACTCACAGCTTTTTAACCTGCTGTGCGAAAAGGCGGACAATGTCTACGGCGGTCGGCTGCCGATTCACGTGCGCTGCCTGATTGACGAGGCGGCAAACATCGGGCAGATTCCGCGCCTTGAACGGCTGATGGCGACAATTCGCAGCCGTGAAATTTCGGCGTGTCTTGTCCTGCAAACGCAAAGCCAGCTCAAGGCACTGTATAAGGACAGTGCGGACACGATTGTCGGCAACTGCGACTGTGCCCTGTTTCTCGGCGGCAAGGAAAAGACCACACTGGAGGACTGGTCAAAGCTTTTGGGCAAGGAAACCATCGACGGTTTCAGCACAAGTGAGACAAAGGGAAACAGTCCGTCCTACGGGCGCAGCTTTCAAAAGCTCGGCAAAGAGCTGATGAGCATGGACGAGCTTGCGGTTATGGACGGAGATATGTGCATTTTGCAGCTGCGCGGCGTGCGTCCGTTTCTGTCGAAGAAGTACGACGTTACAACGCACCCGCTGTACAGTCAGCTTGCGGACACGGATCGCCGTAACGCGTTTGATGTGCGCAAGTATCTTGACACAACGCTCAAGCTAAGAGCAGCGGATGAGTTTGCGGTGTGTATGTACGCGCCGCCGGTGTCGGAGGAGGACACTGATACACACAATTAATTCAACATTCTAACAATCAAGGAGAAAACAATGGAATTCTTTACATCGGCAGTAAGCACACTATCCACCCTCGTTATTGCGCTCGGCGCGGGGCTTGCGGTTTGGGGCGTCGTGAACCTTTTGGAGGGGTACGGCAACGACAATCCGGGCGCAAAATCTCAGGGAATAAAGCAGCTTATGGCGGGCGGCGGCATTGTGGTTATAGGGGTGACGCTTGTGCCGATGCTCTCCGGGCTGTTTAGTTAGCGGAGCGCAAGAGCTATGGACTTTCTGTTTGAATGGCTGACGGATTGGATAAAAAACGGGCTGATTGAAGGGATTATGAGCCGCTTTACCGACCTATACGCCTCCGTAAACGCGCAGATAGGTGAGCTTGCGGGGCAGGTGGGACAAACGCCGGAGGAATGGAACCACGGCGTTTTTTCCATGATTCGCACGCTGTCGGATACGGCAATTGTCCCGATTGCCGGCATGATACTCACGTTTGTTCTTTGCTATGAGCTGATTCAGATGATTCTCGAAAAGAACAATATGGCGGATTTTGACGTGATGAACCTGTACAAATGGATTTTCAAAACGTTTGTCGCCGTGTTTATCCTAACTCACACCTTTGACATCGTAATGGGCGTGTTCGGACTTGCGCAGAGCGCGGTAAACAAAAGCGCGGGTGTAATTTCCGGCAGTCTTGAGGTGAACCTGACCGCCGCGCTCGACGAGCTGCGCGTCATGCTTGAGGCGATGGAGTGGTACGAGCTTGTGGGCGTGTGGCTTGAGGCAAACATCGTGTCCCTATGCCTTAGCGCGATGAGCATCTGCATTTTCGTCATCATTTTCGGGCGCATGATCGAGATATATCTCACGGTATCCGTTGCGCCGATTCCGCTTGCGACGCTTGCAAACCGCGAGTGGGGGCAGATAGGAAACGGCTACCTAAAGGCACTGTTCGCGCTGGCGTTTCAGGGCTTTCTCATCATGGTCTGCGTCGCGATTTACGCCGTACTGCTGCGCAGTATTCCGACAGCGGGCAACGTTCACGCCGCGATTTGGGGGACTGTCGGCTACACTGTGCTGCTCTGCTTTGCGCTGTTCAAAACGGGCAGCTTGGCAAAGTCAATATTCGGCGCAAGATAAAATTCTGGAGGAACACACAAAAATGGCAAACAAAAACGAAATCAAGTTGGAGGTTCGGGCGTACCCGATTGCAGAGCCGAAAGGCAAGCTACTGGCATACGCAAGCGTAACAATTGCGGACGCGTTCGCAGTGAATAATATCAGGGTCGTAGATTCGGCAAAGGGGCTTTTTGTCGCAATGCCACAGGTAAAGGACGCAAGCGGTCAGTACAGGGAAATCTGTTTTCCGGTGACCGCCGAAATGCGCAAGCTGCTGGGCGACTCAGTTCTCGGAGCGTACAAGCTCGCGGTGCGGGAAGCGGAGGCGGAGCTGTCGTCCGTGACCTCGCAGCTGCGTGATGGATCGCGCGAGAGGAAGGACGCCGTGCGGATAAAAGAAAAGGCTTCGGACAAGTCCGAGCCGGAGATTTAGGGAAAATGTGCGAACCGCAGTCAGGAAAGTTGAACAAATTGCGCCGCGGTCATGATTGTTGGGTGTGTAATTGAGCTTTCGAGAAAGTCCTTGTCGCCGGTAAGCAGAATGTCCGCGCCGGCTTTTATAGCGGCGCTCAGAATAGCGCGGTCGTCAACGTCGCGGATTTCAGCTTCCTCCGGATATTCTTCATCGGGAACAGGAATGACTTCAACTACGGCGAGCATAGTCGTGACAAACCTCTCAAAACCGTGTATTTTGCCTTTGAATTTGCGGTTAAACACACGGCGCAGCTCCTCAATACTCTGCTCACAGATGAGTCCCTGAAAAGGCGGGTCAACCGCTTTCTTGTACGCGATGTGCGGTGTGCTGTTAGGAGAATACGCCGCGGAAAGGAGGATGTTTGTATCGAGCAAAATCCTCATAGTCCCTCTACTTCCGCGCGCACCTCACGGCAAAGCTCAATTATATCCTCTTCGCTCGTGATCCCGGCCTTTTCCCATTCGCCTTCCATTTCTTTTTGGAAGGTTTCCATTGCGTAAACGGCGGGATTCATCAAAATAACACGGTCCTTCTCGCAAATTAGGGCTACACGGTCGCCGACCGAAAGCCCCATAGTCTTGCGTATATCTATCGGCAAAGTGATTTGCCCTTTTGACATAACCTTTGCTGTGTTGAAAATCATATAGCACCTCCGAAGTAGGGTGAACCCTACCTGCTAATAGTATATGCGCTTTTTAGTAAAAAATCAAGTAAAATTTTCAAGAACCGAGGTAAATAGAATTATGAACACACACACCCTTACCCTCGGCAGTCTGTTCGACGGAATCGGCGGGTTTCCATACGCCGCCGCGCTGCTTGGCATACAGCCGCTGTGGGCGAGTGAAATTATGCCGCAGGCGGTGTCTGTCACACGGCGGCACTTTCCCGAAATGCTTCACGTTGGGGATATAACAAAGCTCGACGGCGCGACACTCCCGCCTGTGGACATCATCACGTTCGGCTCGCCCTGTCAAGACCTCTCCGTCGCCGGACGTCGTGCAGGGCTTGCGGGCGAGAGAAGCGGGCTTTTTACAGAAGCCGTCAGAATAATTTATGAAATGAGGAGAGCTACAAATGGCAAATATCCGCGATACGCGCTTTGGGAAAACGTCCCCGGAGCGCTGTCCTCCGCCGGAGGTCTGGACTTTCGTGCCGTGCTCGCGGCGCTCACAAAAACCGAAATTCCAGTGCCTGCTTCAGGAAAATGGGCAAACGCCGGAATGGTTCGAGGCAGCGGCGCTGACCTCGCTTGGCGCGTGCTTGACGCCCAACATTTCGGAGTGCCCCAGCGTCGCAAACGAATCTTTGCTTTGGCAGATTTTGGAGGAGAACGCGCCGCCGAAATACTGTTTGTCGAGCAAGGCGTGCGAAGGAATACTGCGCCGTGCGCGGCTTCGCGGCAAGGAGCGGCCGCCGCTGCTGAGGACTGCGCTCGAGCAGCAGTGCCGCGCGGCGTGACCGCGTTTGCGGCAAACCAGCGCGACGAGGTGCGGGACTTAGGCGAACATTCAGGCGCGCTGCAGGCAAACCCCGGCATGAAGCAGCAGACGTTTATCGCAGAAAGAAGCTGTATGAACCCGTGGGATACACAGCAGTCACGTGTGTTCACGGCGCACGGCACTTCGCCGACGCTTGCGAGCGCGGACGGCGGCGGCGGGCGCAGTCCCGGCGGACTTGTGTTCGCTCCGACCGCCGCGTTTTTGGGTGGAGCCGCACCGACTGCGGGCGGAATTGGGTATAGCGAAACGGTTTCGCCGACGCTCAAGGCGGGTGGCAGCGGACATCCCGCACCCTGCGTGTGTGAGCCGAGCCTTGCGCGCACGCTCACCGCGCGGGGCGATTCGTCGCCCTGCGCCGACCGGGGGCAAAACGTGATTGCTTACGGCATCTCGTCGATAAACAACTGCACGATGAAGTCCGGCAACCCAAAAAGCGGCGTGTATGAGGCGAAATCCAGCCGCACGCTCGACACAAACGGCGGCACTCCCTGCTGCAATCAGGGCGGTATGGCGGTAGTCTGCCGCAAAGCGCACCCGGAGGTTGCGGGGACGCTATGCGCATCCGGCGCGGGTCTGTCGCGCACGGGTGGTATGGCGTCCGAGCCGGATTTGTGTGTTGCGTACGCACTGCAGGGCAATATGATCGGACGGAGTGACGCAAGCGGACCGCAGGGCAGCGGAGTCAGCGAAAACCTGTCATTTACGCTGACGTCGGCAGACACTCACGCGGTTACAAGCGGCTACATCGTGCGCCGCTTAACCCCGACAGAGTGCGAACGGCTTCAGGGCTTTCCTGACGGTTGGACGCGTTACGGTCACGACGGCAAGGAAATTTCCGATACGCGCCGCTACCAAATACTCGGAAACTCCGTCGCGATTCCGTGTGTTGCGTACATTTTCGGCAATTTGCTTGCGCGGCAAAACGCCGAGAACACCGCAGACACTCAAGAGGCAGCGTAATGGCATACATCAGTGTACCGAAAGACCTGACCAAGGTAAAAACAAAAGTCGCGCTGGGGCTTACAAAGCGGCAACTCGTTTGCTTTTCAGCTGCCGCCGCAGTCGGACTGCCGGTGTATTTTCTCACTCGCAAAAGCATTGGCGGAAGCAGCGCGGTGCTGCTGATGATTGCCGCAATGCTGCCGGCGTTTTTCTGCGCGATGTACGAGCGCGACGGCTTGCCGGCAGAGAAAATACTGCGCGACATCCTGCGGCACAGGCTCTCGCGTCGGCCGCGCCCGTACAAAACAGAAAACTTTTACGACTACATCACCAAGGAGGAAAAAACTCTTGCAAACAAGGAAAACCGGCAAGCCCGCACCAAAAAAGCGGTTTGCGGTAATCTCAAAACCGCCGCAACTAAACGCAAATAAGCGTCACGGAGGTGTTTCGCGTGCCGTGCAGTCGCGGCTGTTCAGCCGCGCGAGCACACCGAGAACAGCGCAGCAGTCCATCGCGTATCGGCAGATGTTCCCTGACGGCGTATGCCGTGTTGGTGAGCGCGCGTACAGCAAGACGGTTGCGTTTGAGGACGTGAACTATTCTCTGGCGCAAAACGAGGACAAAAACGCCATCTTCGAAGCGTACCGCGACCTGCTAAATTACTTTGACAGCTCCGTTAAAATTCAGCTGACGCTGATCAATAAACGCGCCAACATCAAGGATTTTGAACAATCCATCTGCTTGCCGCAAAGAGAGGACTCCTTCGGGGACATTCGCCGAGAGTACGGAGATATGCTCAAGGAGCAGCTTTCAAAGGGGCGCAACGGGCTTGTGCGTGAGAAGTACCTCACGTTTACGGTTGAGGCAAACTCGCGTAGCGAGGCAAAGCCGCGCCTTGAGCGAATCGAGGCGGATATTCTCGCGAATTTTAAGGCAATAGGCGCATCGGCAAGACCGCTTTCGGGAGCCGCGCGACTGGAGCTTCTGCACGGACAGCTGCACCCGGACGGACAGGAAAAGCTGCGCTTTGACTGGCGGGAAATTACCAAAACCGGGCAGTCCACAAAAGATTTCATCGCGCCAACCTCACTGGATTTTCGCGACGCAAAGACGCTGCGCGTCGGCGACCATTTCGGCGCGGTGAGCTTTCTGCAAATACTCGCGCCGGAGCTTTCTGACAAAATGCTTGCCGAGTTTTTGGATTTGGACACGACCGTCACAGTTAACCTGCACCTGCGCCCGATTGACCACGCCGAGGCTGTCAAGGCGGTTAAGCGCAAGCTGACAGACCTTGACGCGATGAAGATTGCGGAGCAGAAAAAGGCGGTACGCGCGGGATATGACATGGATGTGCTGCCGGCAGACCTTGTGACCTACGGCAAGGAGGCTGCCGCGCTGCTGAGCGACCTGCAAGCGCGCAACGAAAAGATGTTTCTTGTGACGTTTCTAATTCTAAACACAGCAAAAACGCGGCGAAAGCTCGACACGGATTTGCTTGCGGTTTCGGGTATTGCAAACAAGCACAGCTGCGCGGTAAAGCGGCTGGATTTCTGTCAGGAGCAGGGCTTTATGAGCAGCCTTGCGCTCGGCGTGAATCAGGTAGAAATTCAGCGCGGACTTACAACTTCTGGGGCTGCAATCCTCGTGCCGTTCACGACCTGCGACCTGTTTCAAACGGGACACGCGCTGTATTATGGCTTAAATCCGCTGTCGAGCAATCTCATTATGGCTGCTCGACAGCGGCTGAAAAACCCAAAAGGATTATACTGTCAAGGACGGTTTCCCAACCGTACTAAAACGGCGGTTTCAGCGTTTGCGGCACAGGCGTTTCAGAAAACCCCACAACGAAAGGAGTTCATTATGAACACAATCGAGTACATTCAATCCGGCGATTATCTGCTCCCCGCGATAAGGCTGTCAGACCCACCGAACGCGCCGCCCCTCGGTAAATACGGGCGTATGCACAAGGAGTACCTGCGGAGAGAAAAATCTGCTCTGTATTCCTCGCTGTTGCTGTCGGAACGGTTGTACCCTATTTGCCGTGAAATCGACATTGCGGCGCAGGCACGGCTTGACGCAATCAGCGACCGCGAAATCGCTCACGAAATCATTCTCGCGGAATTGGTATACGTTTAGCGAGTAATCCTGCACAATGAGCAGCCTCTGCAATAGGCTGTTTGTTGTGCAACGCTCCAAAGATTATTCCGTTTGAGATTTCGAGTTCCGAAAAGTACCCTCTAAATCTCCGTATTATAGAGGGACAAATAATCGGAGCGATGAAAGGACGTTCCGAAACCCACCACAACGAAAGGAGGATTTTCAGCTAAAACCAATTTTACCACAACAAAAACCAAACAACAACTAAAATTTAATTAAGGGGGTCAATCAATGACTACAACCACTACCGCCGCCGTCAAAGCGGCAAGTGCGGCTAAGACCGCCCGCATTGCGGAGCGCGAGCCGATAAAGTTTGTGAAGCGGACTTCCACCCCGCCAAACATTGTTTGGCGGGGACCCCGGATTGGCTCCACGAACTACATCATTTCCGCGAGGTTC
>JAISLF010000015.1 GCA_031260605.1 Oscillospiraceae bacterium | reverse complement strand
TTCTTCTAAAGAAGTCGCCCCTTTTTGGTTACTTTTTCCGGCGAAGCGGAAAAAGTAACCGCCCGCCGCGCAGGCGCTCTGCAGCGCGAAGCTGCCAAGCTTCGCCGCAATTTCAAACACCGTAACCTGCGCCGCAGAAAAACGCTTGCACCTCGCGGCGCACAGGACACAACAAAGCGTAGCACCCCCCGGAGTCCTGCCGCGGCAGCCAAAACAAAGGGACAGCCGAAGCGAACCGCTTCGGCTGTCCCCTTATCATAAACCATTTTGCCCCCGGCTACACCCGCTCCGCGAGCCGCCTGACCTCGTCCTTCATCTCCGCCGCCGTAACTACCCCGGGAAACCGCACCTCGCGCTCCGCCAGTCCGGCGAGAGGGCGCGGCACAGGCGCACGCGTTTTGCCGTACAGCGCGTCTATCAGCTCGACGCCGTCTGTCTCCGTAAAGTCCGTGCCGCCCGTTACGGCGGACAGCACCGCTCCGCAGAATTTGTACGGGCTTGCCGTGGAGAGTACAACGGTCGGGAACGCCTCGCCCTCCGCTTCGCGCTTTTGCTCCAGAACGCCGTAAGCAACAGCTGTGTGCGTGTCAATCAGATAGCCGTCCGAGTACCACAGGTCGGCGATAACCTCGCGCCCGGACTCGTCGGAATACGTGCCGCCTGTGAAAATGCCGCGTACGCTGTCCATAACACCGTCCGGAACAGTATATTTGCCGTCCTGCGAAAGCTGCGCCATAAGCTCCGCGATTTTCTGCGCGTCTCCGATTTCGTGGTACAGCAGCCGCTCAAGGTTGCTTGAAACGAGAATATCCATCGAGGGGCTTTCCGTCGTGAAAAACTCGCGGTTGCGGTTATATACGCCTGTTGCGAAAAACTCCGTAAGCACGTCGTTGCGGTTTGAGGCGCAGATAAGCCGCCGTACGGGCAAGCCCATTTTGCGCGCGTAGTAGCCCGCGAGGATGTTGCCGAAATTGCCTGTCGGCACGCAGAAATCGAGCTTGTCGCCGGGGGCTATCTCGCCGTCGTTCACAAGGTCGCAGTACGCCGAGAAATAGTACACGATCTGCGGCAGGAGCCTGCCCCAGTTGATTGAGTTGGCGGAGGAGAGCGCTGTGCCGCGCGCGGAAAGCTCTTTGGCAAACCCCTTGTCGCCAAAGATGTTTTTAACGCCCGTCTGCGCGTCGTCAAAATTGCCGAGAATAGCTGATACGCCGACGTTTTGCCCTGCCTGACTCGTCATCTGGAGCTTTTGCACGTCAGACACGCCGTCCTTCGGGTAAAACACCTGAATCTTGCAGCGGTCAACGTCGCAAAAGCCCTCAAGCGCGGCCTTTCCCGTGTCTCCGGAGGTTGCGACAAGTATTAAAACATCGTCCTTAGCGCCGGTTTTTGTCAGCGCGGCGGACATAAAGCGCGGCAGCATTTGCAGCGCAATATCCTTAAACGCGGCTGTCGGCCCGTGCCACAGCTCGCAAACATAGGTATTGTCCTTGACCTTGTATAAAGGCGCGGCAAAATTTTCCGTCGCGGTGCCGATACTGCCGTTAACGTCGAACTTTTCCGCGCCGTAGGCGGCGTTCGTCATAGCGAGCAGCTCTTCGCGGGAATAGTCCGTTAGAAAAAGCGAGCATATGTATGCCGAACGCTCGGCATAGCTCATTTTCAGCAGATTCTGAATGTCATCGGTGCCGACAAGCGGAATACTGTCCGGGACAAGCAGACCGCCCTCGGTAGAAAGTCCCTGAAGTATCGCCTCCGCGCCGGAAAGTGACAGCGCGTTGTTTCTTGTACTGTTGTATTTTATCATATATTACTCCGTAATTCTAAGACAGCCTTGCCGCCACGGCGGCAAGAAATTCATCCGTTGTAACGGGCGCGGTTTTCTCGCTTCCCTCGGCGAGCAGCGCAAGATCCTGCGTCATAACGCCGGACTCAAGCGTTTGCATACAGGCAAACTCTAACTTTTTGGCAAAGTCCTGAAGCTCCGGCAGTCCGTCAAGCTCACCGCGCTTGGCGAGCGCCCCCGTCCACGCGAATATCGTCGCAATCGGGTTTGTGCTTGTTTTTTCGCCCTTGAGGTGGCGGTAATAATGGCGCGTTACAGTGCCGTGCGCCGCCTCGTACTCAAACGCGCCGTCCGGGCTGACCAGGACGCTCGTCATCATCGCAAGCGACCCGAACGCGGAGGAGACCATATCGCTCATAACGTCTCCGTCGTAGTTTTTCAGCGCCCAGATAAAGCCGCCGGGCGAGCGGATAACACGGGCGACCGCGTCGTCTATCAGCGTGTAAAAGTAAGTAATACCCGCTTTTTCAAATTCACCGCGATAGTTGTTCTCGTATTCCTCGGCAAAAATGTCCTTAAAGCCGCCGTCATATTTCTTGGCAATCGTGTCCTTTGTCGAAAACCACAAATCCTGCTTGATTGACAGCGCGTAGTTAAAGCACGACTTTGCAAACGAGCGAATGCTCTTGTACGTGTTGTGCTGAATCGACCACACGGCGGGTGACGTAAACGCGGGCAGGTCCGTTTCGGTAACAGAACCCGCGCCGTCGTCAAACACAACCTTGCCGCGCGCACCGGGTTCGGCGAACATCTCAACCGCGGAGTACACATCGCCGTAGGCGTGGCGAGCGATTGTAATCGGTGCCTCCCATGTGCGGACTGTAGGGCGGACAAACGACAGCGGAATCGGCGTGCGGAAAACCGTGCCGTCCAGTATGCCGCGAATCGTGCCGTTGGGGGAGCGCCACAGCTTTTTCAGCTGCGGATACTCCTCTTTTCTCTGCGCGTTCGGCGTTATCGTCGCGCACTTAACCGCTACGCCGTATTTTTTTGTCGCAAGAGCCGCCTGACGCGTTATCTCGTCGTCAGAATCGTTGCGGCTGAGCAGACCAAGGTCGTAGTACTCGCACTTGAGGTCAATGTAGGGCAAAAGCAGTGTGTCTTTAATCCGCTGCCAGATTATGCGCGTCATTTCGTCGCCGTCCATCTCGACAAGCGGCGTTTTCATTTGAATTTTGGACATTTTTTGTTTCCTAAGATAGTAATTTAACGCAGTGTCACGCGTTTTTCGCCGCGTAGTAATTGATAAGGCACCCATCCAGCAGTATCTGCCGCTCGGTGTCGTTCAGTCCGTCCAGCCGCAGCTTCAGCTCGCCGATTTGCCGACCAGTCCGCAGGACGCTTGCGGTGTAGTCCGACAGCCCGCGCGTCAGGCCATCACGGATACCCTCAATCACCACAATGTCGCCCGGTTCGTATGTAAAGTCCTGACCCGGTGCAAGCGTGAACGGCAGAATACCCCAATTTATAAGGTTTGAGCGATACCGCTTTGTCGCGTATTCAACCGCGATGTTTATCGTCCCGCCCAGAACGCGCTGGCAGGACGCCGCCTGCTCACGCGCGGAGCCGTCTCCCGGCTTGCGGGCGTAGATTCCGCTGCCGCGAACGGTCTTTCCGTCGGACGACAGCCCCGCCGTCTTTGCGCGCGACACGTATTCAGGAACGCGGCGCGATAGAGTGAATTCAGACAGCGCAACCGGATTCGAGCGGTAGGAGGACGTTTCCCCGGAGGGAATAAGCTCGTCCGTCGTTGTAACATCGTCGTGTATAACGGCAGCGATGACCGCCTCCACGTTATCGGCAAGCGCGGGAAAATGTGGCCAGTCGGCGATGTTCGGCCCGAAAACAAGCTCTGCTTGATCGTCGGCACGGCCGAATCCGTTGTACACGCGCGCGTCATACGAGCGGCGGTCATAGGTAAATTCGCGCGGTGTAACGGTATAGTCAATATCCGTCGCGGCGGTAAGGCGGCCGCCGTTTATCGCCGTCGCTGCAATGCTTCGCGCATCCATAAGCGCGACGAGGGAAATTTGCCCCGAGCCGGTCTTGCTGCCCTCGCGCGAGGCGAAGTTGCGCGTCGCGTGGCGGATAGACAGCGCGTTGTTTGCCGGAGTGTCCCCCGCGCCGAAGCAGGGGCCGCAGAACGCGGGCTTTACAACCGCGCCGGCGTTAAGAAACGTGTCGCACAGTCCGTTTTTGAGGATTGCGGCGTTCACCGGTTGAGACGCGGGGTATATGGACAGCTCAAAGTCGCCCTGCCCGATTCCCTCGCCCGCGCCGCAGAACAAAATGTCCGCCGTCTCGCAGAGATTGCCGAAAATGCCGCCGGAGCAGCCCGCGATAACGCCCTGCTGAACGTAAATCCCGCCGTCCACGCCGATGTGCCGCGTTAAATCCGCCGTCGCGCCGCGAATTTCGGTGTTGCACTCCTCCTGCACCTGCTCGAAAATCGCGCGGGCGTTTTTTTGCAGCTCATTAATCGTGTATGCCTTAGACGGGTGAAACGGCAGGGCAATCATACACTCGGTTCGGCTCATATCAAGGATTACCGCCGCGTCGTACTGCGTCCCTTCCGCGACCGCAAGCTTTGTGTAGTCGCCCGGCCGGCCGACTGCTTTGTAGAACCGCTCCGTCTCCGCGTCCGTCTCCCAGATAGACGACAGGCACGAGGTCTCGGTCGTCATAACGTCGATTCCGGCGCGAAAGCCCGCCGAAAGCCCCGCAACGCCGGGTCCCGCGAACTCAAGGATTTTGTTCTTGACAAATCCGTCCGGGAACACGTCCCGAATCAGCTCAAGCGCAACATCCTGCGGGCCGACGCCGCGCTGGGGCGCTCCCGTCAGCCAAACAAGTACAACCTCAGGCGGCGCAATATCATATGTATTTTTCAGCAGCTGCTTTGCAAGCTCGCCGCCGCCCTCGCCGAAGCCCATTGTGCCAAACGAGCCGTACCGCGTGTGCGAATCCGAGCCGAGAATCATACGCCCGACGGCGGTCATCTCCTCGCGCGCGTATTGGTGGATAACCGCGAGGTTAGCCGGCACGTAAATTCCGCCGTATTTTTTCGCGGCGGAAAGGCCGAACGCGTGGTCGTCGGCGTTTATCGTCCCGCCGACGGCGCAGAGCGAGTTGTGGCAGTTTGTCAGCGCATACGGCACGGGAAACTCCGTGAGTCCCGAAGCGCGCGCCGTCTGGATAATGCCGACATACGTAATGTCGTGCGAGACAAGCGCGTCAAATTTCAGGCGAAAGGTTTTGCCGGAGGAATCAGTATTGTGCGCCGCGAGAATGCCGTAGGCAAGGGTTTTGCCGCGGTCAGCCGCGCCGGACTGCGGAACGGGCGCGCCGTTTTTGATTATTACACTTTGGCGTATAAGCTCGGACATTTATGTTTAACTCCAATGTTGGGTAGTGTTAAAGGGACTGCGGATAACGCGCAAAAACAGTTTCGCGGAAACACCGCAATTTTATTATATATTATGCGCGCGGATTTTGCAAGAGGGCAAGCCGGGGAAATGAACGCGCGGAGAAAAAATTTGCAGTTTATCATGATAAACTCAGTTTGTCGTTGACAAACTGATGTGTCGGTCAACAACGAAGAAATTGCACAATGGCGATTTGGTAAAATTTAGAAATATATTAATAGGCGGGATTTTTATGCAGGCAATAGCAATAATCAACTTAAAAGGCGGCGTGGGGAAAACCACCACCACTGTAGGACTGGCGCAGTATCTCGCGGAGCAAGGCAAGAAAGTCTTGGTCATTGACCTCGACCCGCAAACAAATGCCACAGTTATGCTTGTTGGGGAGGAAAAGTGGGATGAGTTAAACAAGGCGGGTCATACGCTGAATACACTGTTTCGTGACGCTGTAAATAGTACTCATACATTTAATCTCAATGAAACCTTGCAAAAGGGTGTATCGGGAATTAAATCCGTGACTACTTTAGATTTGCTCCCGTCAAGCATCGACTTGATTGAGACTCAAGAGCAATTAGCTAAGGCAGTTTATACAAACACTTCCACGCTAAATCTGTATGATGTGCTGTACAATGGAATTCAGTCAATTTTGGGCGCTTATGACTATGTCCTCTTTGACTGCCCACCGGATTTGGGGTTGATAACGCGAAACGGATTACACGTTGCGGGTTCGTACATAATTCCGACGATACCCAATATACTGTCGACTTGGGGAATACCGCAGGTTGTAAAGCATGTAAAGAGATATGAACCGAATATTAAAGCACTCGGTGTGGTTGCAACTATGGTTTGGGGTGCGGGAAAACAATCAAACGCAGTTACGAAAATATTAGCGGAGTTGGAAGATGAAACAGACGCGCCGCTTTTCAACACGAGAACGAAACGGATAGATGTATTTGCGGCAGCTGCAGAATACGAAGAGAAAAATACGGTAGAGGATAAGTGGGGGGGCGCATACAACTTTTTCAAGGAGTTATCCGCCGAAATACAAACAAAGTTGGAGAATGCAAAATGAAAAGCACCTCAACAAAATTGTCGGAGTTTATAGCTTGCGTACTTGCGGAATTGGAGCAAAATGAAGATTTCGCGCAGAAAGTTGAAAAGTGTTTGAGTGATAAAGTATCGCGCAATGCGCCTATAAGACAAAAACGAACCCCTGCGAAAATTGCCCCGGTATCTATATTTATGGCTAACGGCAAGGATAAGCTTGAAGAGCAACTTGCCGTGCTTTCAATTGATGAGTTAAAAGACATTATAGAGCAATATGTGCTCGATGAAAGTCGTAAATCAATGAAGTGGAAAACCAAGGAACGTATTATTGAACTTATAGTCAGAGAAACACAACAACGCGCAACACGCGGCGACGCGTTTAGGAAATAGAATATTTGGAGGTTAGTTATGAACTCAGGAGAAAAGTTAAAAGCGACAGCAGATTACGCAGGTGCGATACTGGTATTTATTACAATGGCAGTTGTGATATGGCGCTGTGTTTTGGCATATCAAGCCACAGAGTATGGCTCTTACGGTGGACTGTATGACGGAGCCGCCGCCGCCCCAGCAATCATTGGATATATCATTATAGGTGGGCTTAGTTTTTACTTATGCTACGTGATAAAAGTCGCAATTACTGCTTTTGGCGATTTAGTGGCAAACTCGTTTAAGCAATCAGAATATCTTAAGGTGGAAAACAAAAACATAGATGGGGAAGCTTGGTCGGAACCAAACAGCTCTCAGCCTCTATAAGTATAAGTATAAAACTGGTAAATACAACAGAAAGAAGAGGCGACAAAGAAAGAGCCCCCCCACCACAAACAATAGGAACAGCGCCCCCACACGGGGGCGCTGTTCCTATCCCTACTCCAATTCCCCAAGCAGCCACATCACAACTGCCGTCACCGCAATCGGCGCCGTGTCGCACCGCAGAATCCGCCGCCCGAGGGACACTGGCTCAAGCCCCGCCGCAACCGCAGACTGCACCTCTGCCGGCGAAAATCCGCCCTCGGAGCCTGTGACGACAGACGCGGTTTTAACTGCATTTGGCTGCTTTCCCTCAAGGTACCCGCGCATTGACAGACCGCGTTCGTTTTCATACGGGAAAACCGCAAGCTCCGCCATTGCCGCCGCGCTGACTGCGCCGTCAAAGCTCGGCAGCGCGTCAACACGCGGAATTATTCCGCGCCCGCACTGCTCGGCGGCGGCTTCTGAAACCGCCTGAAGCCGCAAAAGCCGCTTTTGCAGCTGCTCAGCAGAATAATGAACGGTCATATTTTCCGAAGAAAAAAAGGTTACGGCGGCAGCGCCAAGCTCGACGCATTTTTGCACAATATACTCCTGCCTGTCGGGCTTGCCCCAGGCGGCGTATACAGAAAGCGCGGTTTTCGGCTCAGTATCGGCAGGTGCGGACGACAGTATTTCGCACCGCACGGCGGCCTTTTCGATTGCTGCGATTTGTGCGCGAAAAACAGTGCTGCGCCCGTCGCACAGCGTAATTCCGTCGCCTACACGCAGCCGCTGGGCTTTGACGTGGGCAAGGTGCGAGGGGGCGGTCAGCCGGACTGCATCGGAGGTTTTTGTTAGGTCGGGGAGGAACAATCTCATAAATTAATTATACTATGGTTTAGGGTGAAATGCAATAGTGGGGGCTTCGCTTTTTGTAGGGGACGCTGCCCTCAGCGTCCCATTGTCGCGGCTTGCGACGGGACTTTCGGCGGATGTAGGGACGGCAACCTGTCGCACGCTCCTGCGGGGGGGGGCGCGGGGAACACCGTAGGGGCGACCGTCTCGGTCGCCCGCCGTTTACTTGCCGCGGCGTTTTGCTTTTATTTAGGTGCAACCGTAGACCTGCGGCGCAGGGTGCTAAGTTTGTAATTGGGGCGAAGCTTGGCAGCTTCGCGAAGCAGAGCGCCTGCGCGGCGGGCGGTTACTTTTTCCGCTTCGCCGGAAAAAGTAACCAAAAAGGGGCGACTTCTTTAGAAGAAGCAATCTTT
>JAISLF010000053.1 GCA_031260605.1 Oscillospiraceae bacterium | reverse complement strand
GAGGACTACATCACCGCTGTTGCTGATGAAACGGAGCGTCTGATTCACGCCGCGAACGGTCACACTGAGGTGCTTTTCACGTCATACCGCGCGATGAACGCAGTGTTTGAGCGCATTTCAGCACGAAATTTACCTTACCCGCTGTTTCGGCTCGACCGTGGCGGATCTGCCACTATAGACCGTTTTCGGCGCAGCGGCAACGGCGTTTTGTTCGCCTCAGGCGCGCTTTGGGAGGGGATTGACCTGCCGGGCAACGTGCTGTCTATGCTCGTAATCGTGCGGCTGCCGTTCGCGGTACCCGACCCGGTCAGCGACTGGGAGCGCAGTCAGTACGCGGATATGAATGCGTACAAAAACGCGGTTGTTGTGCCGGAAATGCTGGTCAAGCTCAAGCAGGGCTTCGGTCGTCTCCTTCGCGGTGAAACCGACACGGGCGTTGTCGCGTTGCTCGACTGCCGGGCGGGGTTGCGCGGAGCGTACAGGCGGCAGGTGCTGTCCGCGCTGCCGGAGTGCGGCGTGACGGAGAGCCTGCGGGACGTGCGGGAGTTTTTGCGGAGGCGGAAGGGGGCGGGATTTTTTGTGGCGTAGGGGGGATTTTAGAAATCTATATTATACATAGGAGCGAATTTTATGAACAAAAAATTTACGGCAACCGCAAAAAACGTTGTCTTTCAGGGCAAGGAAATAACCGTCACGAGCTTGACGCCGAATTTATCTCACGAACAGCGCGAAAAACGCAAGCGCGAAATTGAGTATTTGCTGTACGAGGTGTTCAGCAAATATGCGTCAAAACGCACGGCTTTGCCTAAAAATAAACCATTGACCGCAGCATAAAAAGACTTGCAATCAGAGTCGAAGCATGCTAATATGACACCGTTGGCGGCTTCGTTTCTTTCAAAAAAGGAGCCGAAAAAATGGATAATAGAATCGACGCGCTGTACGGGCGTCAGTCAGTTGACAAAAAAGACAGCATTTCAATTGAAAGCCAGTTGGAGTTCTGCCAATACGAAACACACGGAGGTGCATACAAAACCTACACGGACAAGGGATTTTCGGGCAAGAATACGGACCGGCCGAAATTTCAGGAGCTGCTGCGGGACATAAATAAAGGCCTTGTTAAACGCGTAATCGTCTACAAGCTCGACCGAATCAGCCGTTCAATCTTGGATTTTGCGAACATGATGGAGCTTTTCAGTAGCTGCGGCGTTGAGTTTGTCTCCTGCACCGAGAAGTTCGACACCTCGACTCCGATGGGGCGGGCGATGCTCAGTATCTGCATTATTTTTGCGCAGCTTGAGCGAGAAACAATCCGAATGCGCGTGATCGACACGTATTACAGCCGCTGCGTCAAGGGTTTTAAGATGGGCGGGGCGGCGCCTTATGGTTTTCGCACAGAGCCGATGCTTCTCGATGGAATCAAGACAAAAAAGCTTGTCCCGAAAGACAGCGAGCCGGAAATTGTGACGCTGATGTACGATATGTTCGAAAAACCGGCGTCAACGCTTGGGGATCTCACACGTCATTTGGCCGAGCGCGGCGTGCAGCTGTCTAAAGGCGAGATAACGCGCCAGACGGTGAACCAGCTGCTCCGCAACCCGGTTTATGTGCAGGCGGATTTGGACGTGTACGAATACTTCAAAAGCTTTGGCGTGCTGATTGAAAATCCTGTTGAGGATTTCACCGGTATACACGGTTGTTACCTCTATTTAGGGCGCGACGCCAAGCAAAGCAAGCGCAAGTCGCTTGCCGGGTGCCATCTCGTTCTCGCGCCGCACGAGGGCATAATTCCGTCAGACGTGTGGCTGAGGTGCAATCGCAAGCTCACGACAAGTAAAGCCTCAAAGCCGTGCAGCAAGGCGCAAAACACGTGGCTCGCCGGCAAAATTAAGTGCGCTAAGTGCGGACATGCGCTTGTGCATACGGAGCGGAATGGCGGTAAATACGCATATTTGCGCTGTAGGCTGCGCTCCGAAAACAAGAGCTGTGCGGGCTGCGGCACAATTCACGAGGCGGAACTGGAAAGGCTCGTATTTGAGCAAATGTCCGAGCACATGCGCGAATTTCAGACGCTTTCAGGCGGTCACTCCCGCAAGGCAGACCCAAAGCTTACAGAGCTGAAGGTGCGGCTCGCAAAGGTCGAGGACGAAATTGACAAGCTTGTTGACACGCTTTCAGGCGCAAATCCAACGCTGCTGAGCTACGCCAACCGCAAAATTGAGGAGCTGGACGCGTCGCGTCAGTCGCTGATGCAGCAAGTTGCGGAGTTGACCTGCGAGGAGCTTTCGCCGAAAAGTGTCAAGCAGATTTCAGATTATCTCGCGGTGTGGAATGAGGTCAGCTTCGATGATAAGCGGCAGGTTTTAGGCGCAATGGTTTCGCGGATACGCGCGAGCAGCGAGAATGTGGAAATAGAATGGCGGATTTGACGCGCCGCGTCAGGTCAGGGACAGCAGCAGTTTTGTTACTTTGGCAACCGTTGCTCGCCGGAAAAAGTAACCAAAAAGGGGCGACTTCTTTAGAAGAAGCAATCTTTTTTTATACGGGAACTGCCGTGGTGACAATGTGGAGTGTGCCTTTCCCCGCGACGTATTGCGGTGGTTACGGCGAACGCTTCCGCTGCGCCACACGCAGGGGCAAAGCCTGTCGCGAGGTTGGGATGTCTGTGGTAAGGGAGTGCTTGCCGCGAACACCCTACGGGTGGCCACAGAAGGACTGTACTGCTACGATTGCTGCCGCACATTGTGCGGCAATACTGTGCGTGTCCCGCCGCGGCGGGGTTTGTTGCGGCGTCGGGTGCGTTCTTACGGTGCGGTTGCGTGCGCCGTTGCCACAGGGCTTTGCCTTTGTAGGGGACGATGCCCTCATCGTCCCTCCTTTTGGTTCTCATCGACATTTGTGTAAATCCACCGCACCCGCACAGCGCAGGTGCGATAGGGTGCGTTCGTCTACCTCCGCGCTTTGCGCGTTGTGACACTCGGGTGCGGTGGCTGCTGCTACAGTATTGGTGCGGGCTTATCCTCGTCCGAGCTTCTCTCGGATCGTTCCGAAAATCCGATTACGCTCCGTGCTGCTTAACCCAAACAGCAAAAAGCTGACGGCATACACTGCGGCATACGCGGCGGCGTACAGCACAAGCGCTAATATGCCTTTAATGTCCGCAAAAAACATAACCGCTACGCCGAAAATAACAGGCGGAATCAGCGGCGGGAGCAGCCGCGCTACAGACTTAATCCACCTTGTCATATCAAGTCCGACTACTTTAACATAGTAGATGTAATTCACAATTATTTGTGTGACGAATATGCAAATGCAGGTGCCGAGCGCCGCGCCTGTTATGCCAAAGCGGCGGCACAGCGGAATTCTCAGGAAAAAGAGCAGAACCGTCAGCACAAGATTTATTATAACAAGCGGCTTGTGTTTGTTCTCGGCACGGGTAATGTTCTGCCCGAGGTCCATTGTCATTTGCAGCACAAGCGGCAACGCCAGCAAAACCGCCACGATATACGCGCCGCCGTACTGCTCGCCCGCGTAAAACGTGATAAACGGGCGGCCGAAGAACAAAATTCCGGTGAACATCAGCGCGACGACGATGAACTGCGCACGCCCTGTGCTTATCAGCAGGTCAGACAGGCGCGTTAGCTTGTCGGGCGCGTTTTCCGCCGCGATTCTGTTCACCCGCGGGATAAACAGCCCCGTAATCGCCGCCGTAAAGCTCATCAGCACCATCGCAAGCTGACCGCCGACGGAGTAGATCCCCGCGCTCGCAGTGTCAAGAATCCGGGAAACGAGGATTTTATCTGACTGGAAGTTTATCGCCTCAACAGCGCTTTGCAGCAGGATAAAAAATGCAAACACAAGGATTTCTATCAGCAGAATCCTCGGAAATCCACGGCGCGAGAACTTAATTTTCAGCTTTTTCAGGCAGAACGCCATCTGCACCGCGCAGTACAGCACCGCTCCGCACAGCACAACGGTCAGCAGTGCGGTCGAGCGCAACCCGGTTTTCAGGACGAGCGCCGACATTCCGAGCAAAAACAGGTTTCTCGCAATCAGCACGGCTTTGTTGAAAATAAACCGCTCCTGAGCGATAATCATAATCTCAAACGGCACGGCAAGCATTAAAACCGCGCCCGCAGCGGACATAATCCGCAGCAGCCGCGCGGCAAGCACAAGCTCTTGCGCGGTAAGCTTGCCGCCGAACATCGTCTGCGGGTGAAACGACAGTCCGAAGCCCGCAATAAAAATCACCGCGCTGACGACTCCGAACAGCAGTACAATTACGCCGTTGAGCTGTCGTGCGCGGTCTTGCTCGCCGTTTTGTATGAAGCGAAAATAATATCTTGTGTACGCGGCGGACAAGCCCGCCCACATAAGCGCAATGTAGTTCTGAATGGAAATGCAGACGCTGTACATCCCAAATTCCGACGGACCGAGAACTCGCGTCGCAAGCGGTGTGAGCAGCAGCTGATAGCACATACCCATAAAAATCGCGGCGTATGAGAGCACCGCGCTGATTTTAAGCTGTTTTGGGGTCATATAGCTTTAATTGCCCTCGATTCGGGACGCAAAAATGCGAAATGCGGCTAAATACAGTCTGCGCGGCAGGAAGTAGATCATCAGCGCGCTGAGTTTTTCGCGGTAGTCAGTAGAAAGGCGCAGAATCGTGCGCACGGAGCGGAAGCGCAGGGGGAACGGCTTGGGGAAGTTGTTCGTATAAGCGCGGTGAATCAGCTTTGTCTTTATGACCTCGTCCTGACAATCCATAACGCGGTCTGCCTCCGCTTCACGTCCGGGAAGCTCGCGTTTCAAAACGCCGCGCAGATATTCGTTAAACTTTACGCGAATATCATAGAAGTTACTTTTACTCAGCGAGCCGGTGTTGCCGATATTCACATAGTTATACAGCAGCTCTTCACAAAACGCAAGCTTTTCTGCCTTTGAATAGCACTCAATCGAATAAAAGCTGTCCTCTGTGTTGTTCATTCCCTCAATAAAGCGAAGCTTAGACAGCCCGGGTGTCGCAAGGTGGAGCTTGTTCCAGATTGTGCACAGAAGCATATCGCCATGGTGCGTCAGCAGTTGCTCAAAGTATTCACTCCGGCTGATTGTGTCGTCTATCGGCATTTGCATTTTGCGCGTATACCCATCGCAAATCATATTGTATCCGCAAATTACAATGTCCGCTCCGCTTTCCCTGTGCTTTTGCAAAAGCTCTTCGTACATATTAGGCTCAGCCGTATCATCTGAGTCAATAAACGCGAAAAAATTGCCCGTCATCGCGTCAAGTCCCGCATTTCTTGCTGTGGAAACGCCGCCATTTTGCTTGTGAATAACATGAACGCGGCTGTCAGCTGCGGCATATTTGTCGCAGATTGTATCCGAACCGTCACTCGACCCGTCGTTAACCAAAAGGATCTCAAGGTTAGCGTATGTCTGCGCAAGCAGGCTGTCAACGCAAGCTGGAAGCAGTCTTTCCGCGTTGTATACGGGAACTATTATGCTTATAAGGGGATTATCATTCAAAATCTTATTACTTTTCTCCCCATTAGTTTAACTGCTCCGGCAAATAATCGCTGTACAGGCTCAAAAAAGGACGGCAATAAAATCACAATGCGGAATACGGAAACAACAAAACCGCCTCTGTTTTCCTTCAGCAATTTGAATATCCCATTTGCGCGGTAAAGCCCAAGAAGTTCATTGCGCTGCGCCTTGTCGCGCCGTATCATAATCAAAAGCCATATGAGACAGGCGTACATCATATGCTGCGATGCAATAGTTTTTTTATCAGCGGCGGAATCTATTGCTTCGCGGCTTTGTTCAAGCAAATGAAACGAGCTGATTCTGTCGGAAATATTCCTAATCCCGGTGCCGGTCATTGCCGAATTTTTGCGGTATCTTCTGTTATAACCGCATTCGTCAACATAAATAACTTTTTCCGCTTTTACAAAGACATCATACAGAAATATCGTGTCTTCTCCGTAAATATCTTCCGGAAATAAAATACCGTTAACTTCTAAAAAAGCTTTGCCATATGCTTTCATACACGGCTGTACAATTCTTCCACCGGTGCGCGAGAGTATTTGGAGTCCCGTAAACGCGGTTTGGGCGTCTTTGCTTACCAGCGCGAAATATCTGTCGCCTTTCAGCGTAATTACACCGTCTTCATCAAAAAACGACGTGCCGTTAAACACAACGACATCGCAATTGTTGTGCAGCATTGCAGCAACGGCTTGCTCAACAATGTCAGGTGAAAAATAGTCGTCGGAATCAAGAAAAAAGATAATCTCGCCGGAAGCTTTGCGCAGTCCCGTGTTTCTTGCACCGCCCTGTCCGGAATTTTGCTGACTTATCACCTCAACGCGCTTGTCTGTTTCGGCAATCGCTCTTGCAATATCTGCGGTGCCATCTGTGCTCCCGTCATCCACTACTATTACTTCAAGGTTTTTGTAGGTCTGAACGAGAACAGAATTTATGCATTCGGCAATGTAGCTTTCGGTATTATACGCCGGAATTATTATGCTGACTCGCGGCTGTTTCAACGGTTCTCTCACTCCCCTACCCGCTCAAAGCGCACGCCGAACTCTGTTGCGTACGTCTCGGCGTACACCCTTGTGTCCGCGTGAATGCGCAGGACAAATTCGTTGCCGTTTCCGGCAAAGCACATCGTGTCGATGTATAATACTGTGGCGCCGACGTCGGCTGACAAGAGCCGTCCGCAGTATGAAAAGTTAAATCTTCCGACATCCCAGACGCTTGCCGGTACGGTCGCGCGCTCAAGATATGAATTTTTGTAGAAAGCATACGGCGCAATCTCGCGAGTACCGTCCGGGATTGCAAACTCAGCGTCCGTTTTGCCCTGCGGATAACGGATAAGCTGTATTTTGTCCGCACTGTACAGAATGCCGTCTGCGGAGTAAAACACACCGCCCGGTTCAGCGCTGATTGAGGTAAGACTCGGGCAATCCGTCAGCACACCGTCTGCAAGCACCGGCAGCCGTGCCGGAAGTGTAACCGCAGTCAGCACGGCGCAATTGCTCAGCGAGTATTCGTTAAGCACAAACAGACTTTGCGGCAGAATTACGCTCGTGAGGCTGTTGCAGTCGTAGAAGTTTTTCTTGCCGATTTTCTCAACGCCATCCGGAATCACGACGTTTGTTATATTGGCGCCGTAAAACGCTCCGGAAGCAATAGCCTTTATGCCGAACGGAACTGTATATTCAGCACCGTGCGTGTACGCCGACGGAAACGCAACCAGAACATCAGGAGTGCGTCCGTCCTCCGGAGCTGCCGCCACACTGTCCTGCGGCACAGAAGCCGCTAAGGCATCAGGCGCGGAATCAGGGTTCTCTTCTGCGGTTCCTGTGTCGAATTCCGACAACTCTAACGCGTAAACCTCAGAGTACGAGAGCAAAACTCCGTTTTTTGAAACATAGCGGGAATTGCCCGCTGCAACAGTTATCTCCTCAAGTCCGCTGCCGGAAAATGCCATAGCGCTGATAAACCAAGTGTTTTCAGAGAGGGAAACCCGGTTTATGCTGCGGCAGTTCAAAAACGCCTCGGTGCCTACAAACAGCTTGCCGTCTTTATTAAAGGCAACGTCTGTCAGCGCGGCACATTCCGCAAAAGCCCGTTCGCCGAAGTTGTATGTCCCCGGAAATTCGGCCTTTTGCAGCGATACGCACTTATAAAACGCGCGGTCGCCGATTGTCTCAACGCTTTTTGGCAGAGCAATCTCAGGCAGCAGCCCGCAGCCCTCAAACGCGGATTCCGGAATTTCCTTTGGCGAAGCCAAAATGGTGACGGATTTCAGCTGTGTGCAATATGAGAACACTCCGGCTTTCAGCACGGTGACATTTTGCGGAATTACAACGCTTTCAAGCGACGTATGCGCAAAGGCGGCGCCGCCAAGCTCCGTTACAGAGTCCGGAATTGTAACATAGGTCAGTGAAACGCAATCATCAAACGCGCGCCAGCCTATTGCAGAGACAGCCTCCGGAAATGTTATATCAGAAAGCAGCGGGCAGGCGTAGAACGACATTGCCTGCACTATAGGAAGTCCCGCCGGCAGAACAACAGAGCGCAAGCCCTCGCAGTTTGCAAACGCACCCTCTCCGATGTATGTAATAGTGTCCGGCAGAACCAGCGTCTCAAGCGCGTCGCAACCGGAAAACGCGCCCGCCTTTATCATCGTGAGCGAAGAGGGAAAGGTTATGCTCGTAAGGCTTCTGCATTTCATAAACGCGCCCTCGTCAATTGTCGTAACACCCTCCGGTATCACGACAGACGTTATCTTGTCGTTTCCCTTAAACGCCTCGATTCCGATACTCGTAATCCCCACCGGAATCACAATCTCCGACTTTCTGCCGTGGTACTCGTCAAGCCGCCCGCTCCAGTCCTCAAACTCGCGGTGTGTATAGTAAAACACAAAGCCGACAACGGCAATTGCCGCGACAATTAGAAGCGCAATTATTGCCGACAAAAGCCTGTACTGCGAAATAAGGCTCTTTATTTTTTCAATTTTCGTTTTTGAATTTCCGCTCATTTTACCCACTTTGAATTAAACCAAGAATCTGCGGCAGCAATCGCCCTTACGTCTTTTGAACCATCCCGAAAACTGATCAGCTCTGCCGTCCAATCTGCTCATAATAGAAGCCGGCGCCGCGCAGCGTCGCCGCGTCGTACTGATTTCTGCCGTCAAAAATAACGGGAGTTTTCAGTTTTGCCTTTATCTCATCAAAATCGGGGCTGCGAAACGCCTTCCACTCAGTGACGAGAATCAGCGCGTCCGCCCCCTCTAACGCCTTGTACTTGTCGGGCGCAACGGTCACCGCGTCGTTTTTCTCAGGCAAAACCTTGACAAGCGGGTCGTATGCCGTGACGACGGCGCCTCGCTTCGTCAGCTCCGAGATGATTGACAGAGACGGAGCATAGCGGGTGTCGTCTGTATCAGGCTTAAACGCGATACCCCAAACGGCAAATTTGCGTCCGGATAAATCCTCGCCGAATTTTTTGATGATTTTGTTCACCAAAACAAGCTTCTGCCGCTCGTTAACGCTTTCCGCCGCCTCTAAAATATCAGCCGTACAGCCGTTTTCCTTTGCGGTAACTATCAGCGCGCGCACATCCTTTGGAAAACAGCTTCCGCCATAGCCGCAGCCTGCGTACAGAAACTTGTAACCAATCCGGCCGTCGCTTCCGATACCGATTCGAACATTGTTAATGTCGGCTCCCACAGCCTCACATACGGACGACAGCTCATTCATAAAGGAAATTCTAAGCGCAAGCATCGCATTTGCCGCGTATTTGGTCATTTCGGCGCTGGGAATGTCCATAACAACGGCGCGGTATGAGTTTTTCATAAACGGCGCATAAAGCGCTGACATTATCTCCGCGCTCTCCTCGTCTGAAACGCCGAGAATTACGCGGTCCGGACGCAGACAGTCATTAACGGCAGTACCCTCTTTCAGAAACTCGGGGTTTGACACCATACGGAAGGTGAAGCTCTCTCCGCGCTCGGCAAGCCTCTGCGCAATCACCTCGCGTGCCTTGCCGCTTGTGCCGACAGGCACGGTTGACTTTATGACGACAATCGTGTCGCCCGTCATATTCCGTCCTATTGTGTCCGCCACGGCAAGAACATATTGCAGATCCGCCGAGCCGTCCTTTCCCATAGGCGTTCCGACGGCGATAAAGCAAATGTCGCAGGAAGCAACAGCCGCTTCACCGTCAAGCGAAAACTTCAGTTGCCCGTTTATGACATTGCGCTCAACAAGCTCGGAAAGACCCGGCTCGTATATAGGAATAATACCGCGGCTGAGCGAATTAATTTTTTCAGCGTCAATATCAACACAGGTGACACTGTTACCCATTTCGGCAAAACACGCGCCTGTGACAAGCCCGACATAACCGGTTCCGAATACAGAAAGTTTCATAAATCGTCCCTATTAATCAAGGTTTAATATATTGTAAGGTCATAGCGGTAGTCCGCTATCGGCACATTTTGAAGCATAACCGGAAGCTCGGGATTTTCTGTTCTCACAACCCTGTAAAGCGTCGTAGGCAGAATATCCTCCAGCGCACATTCAAACATGTAATGGTATGTGTCGAGGAAGTATTCCGTAATGCTGTATAAAAAGACATATTCGTACTCCTGGTCAAGCAAATAATCGCCCCATTCGCGGCTGTTGTGGAAGTCGGTTATTTTGTTTTGCGGAAATTCAATACCGAGCTTGTGCGGAATTGAATTTACCTCAATCGGAATAAGATTGTATGCTGTAACGCGGTATGCGCTTTCGTTGCTCGCGTTATGCGTCACCTGGTCGACAATACGCTTATCTGTCGTATCCCATTCTGAGATCGCAATATAGGCGCGCGTATGCTCGCCCGCAATCCTTTGAACAACCTCCGTGCCGATCTCTCTTCCGCGCATATTTATACGATTTGACACTACTTTTTCATACGGCATAAATAGTAATGTAAATATATTAGGCGGCATAAGCATAACAAGAAGCACAATGACAGCTGCCGCTGCGCCTCTGCGCACAGCTTTTTTGTTGACGACAGCACGGCTTGTAAATCTCAGCAGGAATGTAAATCCGAGAATAACAAAAACAGTTAGATAAGAGTCCTGATAACGTGGAAGCGAACTTAAAGCGAGCGAGCTGGACTCCAGTCCCTTATAGTAAACAAACAGCAGCGAGAGCGTGTAAGCGAAAAACCCGGCCGTCAAAAGTGCGGTAGTTATAATAAGTCTGCGTTTTATCGCCGAATCTTTCTCAATAAAGCAAAATACAGCTAAAATAGTTACGGAAACAGCCACAAATGAAACGGTGCTTATTTCCCAAAAACTATAGCTTACATCTTCTGACAAACAAAACTTGATAAAATTTAAGAATATCTGTAGCTTTGTGTCAGTTGAATTCAGAGTAAACCAACTCAGAATTGTCTGTTTTCCTGCGCCAACCTCGCTCATTGTAAACGACACGTATCTTGTGCCGTATTTCATCCAAAACACAAATACAATGACCGGCAGCATAAATACAACGGCTGAAATCACGGCGCGAATTAGCTTTTTAGGTTTCAGCGCTTCCTGTATCGTCATGCGCGGCTTGTTTTTGGGTTCAAGAAGTTCGACAAGAACATAGAGGCCCATCGCTATGAGGGAAAATAAAATGCCGGTTCCTTTGTACAGCGCAATAAATACACAAATTGCGATAACATTGAAAAAACGAAGTTTCGAGTCCCGGTTGAATAATATAAGCAGCACTGCACAGCCAAGAAAAACGCCTATGACAAGATCCACATATAAATTAAAAAAGCTACTAATACCAATTACAAGCGACAGCGACAGCCAAACGGCCGTTACTGCCAAAATGCCTTTCAGCTTCTCACTTTTCTTGAAAATTCCTGCAACAGGGAGCAGAAAAATAACCGCAGACAACGAGTTTGCCGCTATCGCGATTCCCTCGGAGTACTGACCGGAGAATTTCAGGAACATATACTGCAGCAGCGTCGGTGCGGGTGTATAGTCTTTGTGTACTATTATCTGAATGCCCTCGTCCGTGAACAGCCGGTTCGTCAAATAGGTCTGCTTCACCATCGGACCCCAGTGCATAAATTCGTCCCAAAGGTTTATAATTCTGCCTGCGCAGACAATCCACACAAGGGCGTACAACACAAGAAAAGCCCAGAAACCGGGCGACAAATACTCCGAGAAAAATGACCGGAGATTCTTTCTTTCAAAAAACACCGCCAGCGCAAGACTTGCGGCTGAAAATACACATATAAGAACAAGACCTATAATCAGGTTATGGAACAGCATACCGGCTAAAAGCAGCAAAAAAACGTCCAGGCACAAACAGACAGGCATTCCGAATTCAAAACGCTGACGAAACCTTGACGTGAAGAACGCCGGCTGCACCGACAATATTATAAAAATCAACACTGCTGAAAAAATCATAAGCTTATCCGTTTCTCTCTATTTATTATGAACCTGTATTTGCAAGAGCTACTTTACTGAATTGTCGCTGCGCTTGTCGTTGTCAAGGTGATCCTGCCCCGCGCCGTACTCAACGCGCCGGACGCGCAAAAGCAGTTCCTCGAGCATTTTTCTGTTTGCCGCCTGCAAATCGGAGAAAATCCCCGCCGCAAAAAACTGAACCGCAATTATTACAAGCATTGAGGCGAGTATCAACGACTGAATCATCCCTGTTCCGCCGGTAAAATAGCTTACTATGAACCGGATTATAAACGCCGCGCCGACAATGAATGACAATCCGCCGAGAACAAAGAAAAACTTCATCGGCTTATACATTATAACTGTTCTGACAATGACGCTTCCCGAGCGCTTCATATACTGCCAAATGCTCTTAAACAGGCGCGATTTTCTCGTTTCCGGATTTGTGCGAATCTGAACCGACGCTATCGCCGTCTTGTTCATTCCCGCCTGAATAATTGTTTCTATCGTGTATGTATACTCGTTTATGACGTTCAGCCGCAGCGCCGCGTCCCGCGAATATGCGCGAAAGCCGCTGGGCGCGTCCGGCACCTCTGTGCCCGAGGCCTTTCTGACAACCCAGCTGCCGAAATGCTGCATTTTCTTTTTTATCGGAGAAAAATGCTCAATGTCATTAATCGGGCGCTCTCCGATAACCATATCAGCCTGACCCGCGACAATCGGCTGCACAAGCTTTTCAATATCTTCACCGGAATACTGATTATCCGCGTCTGTATTTACGATAATGTCCGCACCGAGACGCAGACAGGCGTCTATTCCCGCCATAAAGCCCTTTGCAAGACCGCGGTTGCGCCGAAAAGACACAACGTGGTGTATTCCGAGACTCCGCGCCGTTGCAACTGTCGCGTCCTTACTGCCGTCGTCTATTATGAGGTATTCGATCTCGTCTATGCCGTCAATTGACTTAGGCAGGTCGTGAAAGGTCTGCGGCAGTGTTTTCTCTTCGTTATAGCATGGAATTTGAATAATAAGCTTCATTTGTACCTGTAGAACCCTTTAGCATAAAGCTGAAAGCATAGAATTACACATTGACACAATATAACACAAAAACAGCTAAAATGTCAAGACATATTTCAGCATAGTTACGAAAAACAGAAAAAATGCCGCCGACAGAGCTGCCGGCGGCGCAAACTTTCGACCGAAATTAAGTTCACTTTGCTCTAACGGCAGAAGTGCCTCCTGCGGCGCTACAGGCTTATCAGCTCCTTGCTGAACAAAGAATCGCCGACAAACATCGCGGAAAACCGAACTGACCCGTTTTCCCATGTGTACGTGAACGACTCCTTTTTGTTTACAATATACGGCTCAGACTGCTTGCCCTCAGCTCCGACGGCGCTCTTTGCCTCGTTGTATGTCATTCCTGTATCAATGCGCGCGTACCCGATCAGGCTTATCTCCGGCTCCGACGCTCCCTCCAGATTTTCGGCAGCCTTCGCGGACAGCTTGTCGCCCAAAAGCACGGTGTAAACAACCGGACCGTCCTCTTTCTGCGTCCACTTGTAAACAGTCCACTTTGAATCAGGAGCTGCGGAGTTATCCGCTTCAAACAAAACCTCACTGTCTGCTGCCAGAATCGTTTTTATCTCATCGTAGCTCATATCATTCTGCAGACTCTCATAGTTTTCGGCAGCAATTCCGGGTTTAAGCTCTTTCGGCGGCGTGCTTACTGCTGGGTCTTCGCCTTTACCGCAGTTTGTCAGCAAAAGTGTAACGGTAACGACTGCAAGAAGCGGAATCAGGATTTTCTTTTTCATAGTTTTTTCCTTGTAATGTCCTTATTAATTATATTTTTATGGTGTCAGCGTGGAATCGCTGCACTTCAGGAGATTGCTTTTTTTATTTTACCCTATTTTTGATTAATTGTAAAGTGTTTTTGTTCTGCGGCGGCGGATTGTTTTGCTGAGGGCGATTTTTTACTTTTAGGACTGGTGGTTGGGTCGGCTTAATGCTTGTTCACCAGGGGCGCTGGTGGCAGCGCAGGCGTGCCACTGCGCGTGGCGGCGGTTACTTTTTTCCGCTTCGCCGGAAAAAAGTAACCAAAAAAGGGGCGACTTCTTTAGAAGAAGCAATCTTGTTTTTA
>JAISLF010000033.1 GCA_031260605.1 Oscillospiraceae bacterium | reverse complement strand
AGTTCCCGTATAGAAAAAAGATTGCTTCTTCTAAAGAAGTCGCCCCTTTTTGGTTACTTTTTCCGGCGAAGCGGAAAAAGTAACCGCCCGCCGCGCAGGCGCTCTGCAGCGCGAGGCGGTGAAGCTTCGCCGCAATTACAAACATAGCACCCTGCGCCGCAGGTCAACGGTTGCACCAAATTAAAAGCAAAACAGAACGGCGAAGCAAACCCCGGGCGGCAGATTGCCGCCCCCACGCCCACCCAAAAGTCCGGGTGCCAACCGCAACAACGCGACGCTGGGGACGCCGTCCCCTACAAACGCAACGCCCTAAAAAAAAGAAAAGCCCTCCACGAAAACATACTTGACATATTGGGTTGACAAATGCGCTGCAACATATTATAATGTATATTACGTTATTTCCGCATATTTTTACTTTTCAGCGCCAAAACGTCCCACTAAATGACCCCAATAAATCCTAACCTTTCCGAAAATACTACTTCAGACGGCTTGCCGCCGAATCCCGCCGCTCCGGACAGTACGGCTGCACCTGAAAATTCAGGTGTGCCGTCCCCTGCACGGTACAGACGACCGCGCCCTGTTGCCTCTCCCCGCATTGTCACAGAAACAATCTCGACAGCGCCGGAGACCGCCGCACAAACGCCGACCGATATTGACGCTGCCGCAGTGGAGGTTTTATCCGCGACCGAAAAGAGCGCTGAGCCTGAGAAAATTTCTGTCGGCATAAAGACGACAAGCCGAAAGCGGCTGCTTTTGCGTGTTTTGCTCCCTGTTGCCGCAATTACGCTGCTTGCTGTGGCGGTATACAGCTTTTACGTGTTCTACACGCGACCTGTCGTTGTGCCGCTCCTAACAATTGAGTGCGGGGACGCGCTGCCGGGCGCCGAAAGCTACTTTGAACCGGCTCGGCTCGGCAAAAGCACTACATATCAAATAGAAAACATTTCAGTCGCCGACAGCTCGGCTGTTGGCAGCTACGCTGTTTTACTGACGGCGGGCGGCCGCTCTTATGAATCCGTTCTCGCGGTTGCCGACACAACGCCGCCCGCCGCGACGACTGTCGGAGTGACGCTGCTTTCCGGTGAAAAGGCGGAGCCGGAGCGGTTTATTGCGGACATTTCGGATGTCAGCACCGTTACGGCGGCCTTTGCCGAGGCGCCTGACTTTGTATCTCCCGGCAAGAAAACGGTTACACTTTTATTAACGGACGAATACGGAAATTCAGCGGAGCTTGCCGCTGAGCTGAACGTAACTTCGGGCAGCGCGTCTGTATCAGTGCCCTACGGTGTTGCGGAGGTTAATCCCGCCGACTTTTTCGGAAGCGGCGTTTCCTGTGAAAACGCGTATTTTGAAAAACCGCCGACAGAACACGATTTGTCCGCTCCGGGCACGCTGAGCCTGCGTCTTATCAACAACAACGACGCGTACAACGTCACAGTCGTTGTATACGACAATGTTCCGCCCGCCGCAAAGGCTGCCGATGTGTCAATTTGGCTTACCGAAACGGCTGACGCAAAGGATTTTTACAGCGACCTTGACGATGTGTCTGCTGTGACGGCGCGGTTTGCCGAAACGCCTGACTGGGAGCTTGCCGGCGCGCAGGCTGTCACTGTTGTTTTGACAGACAGCAGCGGCAACAGCGCGGAAATCGCGGCGAAGCTCACAATAACAGCTGACAAAGCGGCGCCCGTAATTAAGGGGCTGCACAATCTCACTGTCTACAAGGGCGACGAGCTTGATTTTCCGGGAGCGGACGTGTCGGTAACTGACAACCGCGACGAAAAGGTTGCGCTGGTTGTCGATTATTCCGCTGTTGACCTGAATAAGCTTGGCACGTATCCCGTCACATTTTCCGCAACTGACCGTGCCGGGAACTCCGTGTCAAAAACAATTTCCGTAACTGTCCGGTTTGACACTGCGCCTCCCGTGTTTTCAGGCACCGCAAACAAAACCGTTGACATCGGCGAAAAGATTGCGTACCGCCAAAATGTAACCTGCCGCGACAAGCGCGACGGCGAGGTAGAGTTCTCCGTTGATTCCTCGGCGGTTGACGTGTCGAAAGCGGGAGTGTACGAGGCGACCTACACCGCGACTGACAAGGCGGGCAATACTGCCGTTAAAACGATAACCGTCACGGTGGTTCCGCCAAAGGATGAATTTGTCGCGGATTACGCAAAGAAGGTTGTCGAGTCGCTGAACCTTACCGGGCTTACCGTCGAGCAAAAATGTCTGAAGCTCTATAACTGGCTGCGCAGCAATATGCGCTACGCAAATGTGCCGGATGACGAGGTTGTTCTTGCGCAGTATAATGCCTTTACAAAGCACCGCGGAGACTGCTACACATACGCCGCCGCTGCACAGATACTTTTGACGAGCGCGGGAATTGAAAACCACTGGGTGCGCCGAATCGGCGGACACACAAACCACAACTGGAATATGGTTTTGGCAGAGGACGGGAAGTGGTACTTTTTTGACGCAACGCCCAACAAAATGCACTATGACCTGCACTTTTTCGGAGACACTCTGGCTCAGAAAATAACGCGCTCAACAGGCACGCGCTGGAGCTACTTCAAATACGACAAGTCACTTTATCCGCCTGTCGCGGACTAACGAGGACTCACGGCGCCGGAAACAGAAAATGTCGGCGCGTAAAACGGGCGGGTGTGAACAACTACCCGCTTTACGGCAAAAAAACACATTCTAAAGAGAACCATGCAATATAACAGAAAAAAAACCATAGTAAAACGCATTGTAGCCGCCTCAATCGGCGGACTTGCTCTGCTTTTGGCAATAGCCGCCGTCGTGTATTTCTTCTTTTATACGGATAAGCTAAAGCCTGAGGCTGACGCGCCGCGTATTGAATACGGCGAGCCGCTTCCTGCACCCGCAGAGTGGTTTTCACGCTGCAACCACGAGTATATTATAACAAACGCAACTGAGATACTGACCGACGCGCCCGGCGTGTATGAGGTTTTTTTGCAGCGTGACGGCGACGCGGACGCAGATATTCTGCACAGCAAGCTCACTGTCGTTGACAGCAAGGCGCCTGAGGTCACCATAAAAAAGGTCTTTGCGCTTCTCGGAGAAACTATAACCCCTGACGAATTCATCGAATCGGTGAATGACGTTTCTCCTGTGACGACGACTTTTGCCTCCGAGCCTGACTTTACAATAACCGGCAGCACGGAGATTTCCGTTATCGTAAAGGACGCGTTTGGAAATGAGGTTACTGTCAGCGGACTTTACTGCATTATTGACATAAAAGCCGTTGTGATTTACGATTACGAGGATAACCCGACGTTCTCTGCGTCGGACTTTACCGACGATTTCGGAGTGTCTCAGCTTGAGGTCGTCTCAAAGCCGACTGACGAGGAGCTGAAAAAGCCCGGAGAATACACTGCCGTTTTTAAATACGGTGAGCGCCAGCTTTCCGTCCCGGTTACCGTTATGGACTCCACACCTCCGACGGCAACACCGAAGGACCTCGTAATATTCCAGGGACAGCGCCCCGCCGCGATTGACTTCGGTGCGGACATAATAGACGCGTCTGAGGTTACGGGCGAGTTTATTACCGAGCCTGTGTGGGATAATTTCGGAGACCAGCAGGTAGCCGTCCGGCTAAAGGACGCTTATGCCAACGTGTTTGAGTTTTCCGCGAAGCTGACGATAAATCAGGACAAAACGCCGCCGGTAATTGCCGGTGCGGTTGACCGTGACGTGATGAAGGGAGAGAAGGTCGCCTTCAAAAAAGGTATTATAGTAACGGACAACAGCGGCGTTGAGCTTGAGCTTCAGGTAGACTCTGCAGGCTTTGATTCCTCCGTGCCCGGCAAATACACCATTATCTACACCGCAACTGACCTTGCGGGAAACTCGGCGTCTGTCACTAAAACAATAACCGTCACAGAAACGGATGTTTCGCTTGTAAACGAGTATATTGACAAGGCAATCGCTGCGCTCAAGCTTGAGGAAAATCAGCCCGCGCCCGAAAAGCTCAAGGCAGTATACGAATACGTGCGCAAGTACCTGAAGTTTGCGGTTGAGACAACGAATGACGGCATTTATCAGACAGCGTATGCCGCATTCAAAAACGCAAAGGCTGACTGCCGAGGCTACAGCTCGATGTCCTCTGTTATTTTCGATCGTCTCGGCTTTGAAAACCTGATTATATCCACAAAAACACATACCTGGAACCTCGTTATGGTCAATGAAAAGTGGTATTATTACGACGCGACGGAAAGAAACTGGCAGAAAGAAGAGCTGTATATGTTCGGACAGAAAAAGGCAGACGAGGTTGCGCAGAAGCATGCGGAAGATTCAAAGAAAACAACTCCGTTTTACTATAATTACGACAAAAGCCTTTACCCGAAGGTCGAAGCGGAATAACACGGGAATAACCAGGGAAAACAAGCTCACGCCCTTTGAAAATGAAACCACAGATTAAAAAACGCAGAATCTGCCGCGCAGCGGTAATCAGTTGCGCGGCAGTTTTCATATTTGCCGCAGCCTTTTCGGCTTACGTATTTTTCCTGACGGACAAGCTTGCGGAGGACACGCCGCAAATTGAATACGGGCAGCCGCTGCCAGACTCTGCCGCCTGGTTCTCGCGGATAAACCGCGAATACATAATCGCAAATGCGGACGAGATAAACACAGCAATACCCGGAGAATACCGCGTTGTGCTGCAATCAGGCGGCAAAACGCGCGAAAGCGTTCTTACCGTGCTGGACAAAACTCCGCCTTTAATCACGGCAAAACCTGTTTTTGCGCTTGTCGGCGAAACGCCTGCACCGGGTGATTTTGTTGACTCGGCGGACGATGTTTCGGCTGTTTCATATACGTTCACAGAGCAGCCCGATACGTCGCGTCCCGGGAGCGGAACCGCGCACATTACGGCGCTTGACGCGCACGGCAATGAAACCGCAGTCACAGCGGAGTATACGGTGATTTCGGCTACTCAGACCGTAAAATATAACTGTGAGGACTCGCCCGAGTTCTCGCTTGACGACGTAACCGACGACTTCGGTAAGTCCCAATTAAGAACGGTTTCTGCACCTGAAAGTGACGAGCTTGCACTCCCAGGCGAATATGAGGCAGTGCTTGATTACGGCGGCAGGACAATAAAATGCACAATTATCGTGCTGGACACAACGCCGCCTGCGGCAAAGCCGAAAAACCTCACGGTTTACGAGGGCAAAAAGCCCGGCGCAATAGACTTTTGCACGAATATAAAAGACGCCTCGCCCGTCACGGCGGCGTTTAGCTCAGAGCCTGACTGGGAGCATTTCGGCAGCCAGCGCGTTACCGTTGTTTTGACGGACGGCTACGGCAATACGGCGGAGTTATCGGCAAATCTGACGGTCCGCCGCGATAACGTCGCACCGAAAATTCTCGGCACACGGACTCTCTCCATAATGAAGGGCGAGAAAATCGCTTACAAAAAGGGCGTTATTATCAGGGACAACAGCGGGGAGACGCTGGATTTCAGCGTTGACTCCTCCGGCGTTGATTCCGGCACGCCGGGGCGCTACAGTGCTACGTATCACGCGGAGGATCTCGCCGGAAACGTCACGGAGATAACAAGAACCGTCATTGTCGGCGACATTGATGTTTCTCTTGTTGACGAATATATTGACGCGGCAATTGCTGAGCTTGCCTTAACCGGAAACGAAACGGGAGACGAGCTGCTGCGCGCCGTGTACGACTATGTGCGCGGATATTTGAAGTTTGCCTCCGGTTTTTCGGAGGACGGACTGTATCAGCTGGCGTATAACGCCTTCAAAACCGGCAAGGCAGACTGCCGCGGGTATCTTGCAATGTCGTCCGTTCTTTTCGACAGGCTCGGCATTGAAAACCGCGAGGTTCACACCGGGTCGCACAAATGGAATATGGTCAAAATCGACGGCAAATGGTGGTTTTACGACGCGACAGAGCGCTATTGGTCAAACGGGCAGACCTACAAATTCGGCAGAAGAAAAGCAGAGCAGCTCTCAAAGGAGCACGCGGAAAGGCTTGAGCTTGAAAAGCCGTTTTACTATGTGTACGATACGGTTCTCTATCCAAATGTCGAGCAGTAGAAAAAGCGGGAGCTTTCGTGTTCGCCGCGTCACTCCCGGGCTTTGACCGGTGTTGACATTGACGCGCACGGCAAGTATAATAAGAATACAGCGTGCACGGTTTTACCTGAAGCAAAACCGCACGTAAAATAACCAATCCGTGACGGACGCAAATCGCAATAACGTCTATACCCGAGGTTAAACAAACAGCTTGAGCATATATGAGCAGCTGAAACAAACAGCTGATAAATTTCCGGACAAAACCGCCTTTTCCGACGGGACAGACAGTCTTTCGTTCGCGGAGCTGCTTGCCGCGTCGCAAAATGTCGCGGCGGCAGTTGCCGTGAGGGCAAAACAAGAGCCTGTTGTCGTCTGTATGGACAAGCACCCGAACGCCGTCGCGGCTTATATCGGTGTTCTCGCGGCGGGGGCGATTTATGTTCCGCTTGACCGGGAGCTTGGGCAGGCGCGCGTCGCCGCAATCCTCGGCAAGCTCGCGCCGCGCCTTGTCGTGGCGGACGAAACCTCAGCGGCTTTTATCGCCGAAATGGAGCTTGAAAACCCGCCTGAAACGCTGCTGTATTCGGAGATTCCCGCTTCCTCGTACTTTGCGCCGCCGCCTGAATTGCCTGACAATCAGCCGGCGTATATTATGTACACCTCCGGCTCGACAGGCACGCCGAAGGGCGTCGCCGTATCGCATCGCGCGCTTATTGACTATATTTATTCGCTGTCGGAGGTTCTCGGCGTTACGGAGGAGACTGTTTTCGGTAACCAGACTCCGCTTTATATGGACGCTTCGCTCAAGGACATATACCCGACGATTTTCTTCGGCGCGACGACTTACCTTATACCGCACGGACTGTTCACAACGCCCCTGCGCGTCGTCGAGTACCTGAACCGGTACTCAATCAACACGATTTTCTGGGTCGTCTCGGCGTTAACGCTCGTTTCCGGCTTCGGCACACTGAAAAAGCTGATACCCGAAAGCCTGACGACAATCGCTTTCGGCGGCGAGGTGTTCCCCGTCGCGCAATTTCATCTATGGCGCGAAGCACTGCCGAACGCGCGGTTTTTGAACCTGTACGGCCCCACTGAAATAACGGGCGTATGTGCGTGGTATGAGGTTGAGGGCGAAATTACAGACGGAATCCCTATCGGAAAACCCTTTGCCAATACGGAAATCCTGCTGCACAATGGCGAGATTCTTGTGCGCGGACCGCGCGTTGCGCTCGGCTATTGGGGCGAGCCTGATAAAACCGCCGAGGTTTTTGTACAGAATCCGAACCATAACCTTTACCGCGATATTGTCTACCGCACGGGCGACCTTGCGCGGTACAACGAAAACGGAGACCTCGTCTTTGTATCTCGGGCAGATCACCAGATAAAGCACCTCGGCTACCGCGTCGAGCTTGGCGAAATAGAGGCGACTGCGGGCAAAATCGAGGGGCTTGCGTCTGTGTGCTGCGTTTTTGACAAGGAAACCGGACGCATTACGATGTTCTACGCCGGCGATATTGAGACAAAGGAGCTGTCCGCCGCGTTGCGAAAGCTCCTGCCGCGCTATTTGCAGCCTGACAGAGTGAAAAAAATCGACGAAATGCCGAAAACCGGCATAGGCAAGATTGATCGTGTAAGTCTGCTGGCGCTCGCCAAAGGAAATTAGGGCGCGGCAGCTGCTCTTCATCAAAAAAATTACCCAAACACGCAAGAGGAAATTACGCAAATGGAAAAGCTGATTGAAATTCTGAATAACGTCCGCGACGATGTGGATTACGAAACCTGCGACACCCTGATTGATGACGGCATTTATGTCTCGTTTGATATTATCTCGCTCGTCGCCGCGCTGTGCGAGGAGTACGACGTGGAAATCGGCGCGGAGGAGCTTATCCCGGAAAACTTCAATTCCGCAAAAGCGCTGTATGAAATGGTGCAGCGCCTGATTGAGGAACAAAATTGAGCTTTACCTCGTCTTATTTTCTGCTGTTTCTCGCAGTACTGGCTGTACTGTACTATCTGCCCCTGCGCCGCTTGCAGTGGCAGCTTCTTCTTGCCGCAAGCTTCTTTTATTACGCCTTCTCGGGAATTATCAACCTCGCCTATATAAGCGCAACTATTGTCACGACGTTTATTGCAACGCTTATTATGGACAGGCTTCGCACCGCCGAGGGACGTTCCAAAAAGCAGATAAAGTCCCGCCGCCGCGCCGTTATGCTTGTGTGCCTTGCCGTCAACATCGGCGGACTTGCCGTGTTCAAGTACGCTCCCCTGCGTTTTCCTCTCGGAATCAGCTTTTACACGCTGCAGACGATGGGCTATCTTTTAGACTGCTACCGCGCAAAAAATGCGGAGTTCACGGAGCGCAATCCGTTTCGGCTCGCGCTTTTCACATCATTTTTCCCGCAACTGATTATGGGTCCTATCAGCCGCTTTTCAGACCTCAAAAAAACGCTCTACGGCGGACACAGGTTCAATGCAGACTCGTTTTTGGACGGCTTTTTGCGTATTGCGTTCGGTATGTTCAAAAAGCTTGTTATTGCGGACAGGCTCAGTCCCGTTATGAAAACAAATCCCGCGCTTGCTGTGTTCCTGTACGCAATCGTGCTGTACTGCGACTTTACGGGCGGAATTGACATTGCGCTCGGCGTCGCCAAAATTTTCGGCATCGAGCTTGCCGAAAACTTCAACGCGCCGTTTTTCTCCACTTCTATTGCAGACTACTGGCGGCGCTGGCACATCACAATGGGCGCGTGGTTCCGCGATTATATCTTCTACCCGCTGTCTATCTCAAAGCCTATGCGCAAGCTCACAATGAGGCTAAAGGAGAAGGCGGGAGACGGCGCGGCAAAACGCATTCCGGTTTATATCGCGACAATTGTCACCTGGTTTTTAACCGGTATCTGGCACGGCAGCCAGTGGAATTACATCGTCTGGGGTCTTGCTAACGGCGTTATTATTATGCTCTCGCAGGAGTGCGAGTCGCTGTATAAGCGCTTCCGCGCAAAGCACGAACGGCTCACCGCGTCAAAGCCCTACGCCGCGTTCGCGGTTATCCGCACGTTTGTTCTGATGTCGCTGCTTCGCGGATTTGACCTGTTTTCATACCCCGCACAAACGGCAAAGCTCAACGCGGCAAACATTGTAATCGTCGCGGCGGGCGTCCTGCTACTTGCGGCAATCGGCTTTTGGCGGCACAGCCACAAGGACGCGAAGCCGTCCGCCGCATGGCGTATTACCGCCGCCTGTGCGCTGATTGCGGCAGTGCTTGTGTTCGGCGCGTACGGACTCGGGTATGACGCAAGCGGCTTTATTTACACTCAGTTTTAGGAGGCGGAATATATGAAAAAAGTAAAATTCGTTGTAATTCCAATAGTATTTCTGCTTCTGCTTTTCGGACTTCAGCAGCTTTTAATGCCGAAGTATATGGACGGCGTGTATGACGGCGCAATGCCGAAGGAATACTACGCCGAGCCTAAGGACCACAGCGTTATTTTCCTCGGAGACTGCGAGGTTTACGAGAACTTTTCGCCCATCGCGCTTTGGCGCGAATACGGCATTTCATCGTACATTCGCGGCGGCGCGCAGCAGCTTGTCTGGCACAGCTACTACCTGCTGGAGGACACGCTGCGTTATGAAACGCCCGACACGGTGGTTCTCAGCATTTTCGCAATGCAGTACGGCGAACCGAAAAACGAGGCATACAACAGGCTGAATCTCGACGGAATGCGCCTGTCGCTGTCCAAGATAAAGGCTGCGAAAGCCTCGGCGACAGAGGGCGAGAGTACGCTCAGCTATATTCTGCCGATACTGCGCTTTCACGACAGGTGGCAGGAGCTGAACACCACGGATTTGCAGTATTATTTCGGCACAAAAAAGGTCGGGCATAACGGCTATCTAATGAAAAACGAGGTGAAGCCGGTTGATTACATCCCGGACGGCAGCAAAAAGCCGAGCTATGATTTTTCTTCGCTTGCGTGGGAGTATTTAGACAAAACGCGTGAGCTTTGCGAGAAAAACGGCATTAACCTTGTGCTGATAAAAGCGCCGACGCTCTGGCCGGCGTGGTACCCCGAGTATGAGACGCAGATTGAAGACTATGCGGCAAAATACGGACTGACGTACTTCAATATGCTGGAGTCTGTCGAGGAAATCGGGCTTGACTGGAACACCGACACCTACGACGCGGGCAATCATATGAACCTGCCCGGCGCGGAGAAATGCGCGCGCTGGATCGGCGGCAAGCTCCTTGAGCTGTCCTCCCTGCCAGACCTGCGGGACAACGCTAAAGTGTCCGCCATTTGGGACAAAAAAATCGCCGACTATGAGCGAATGAAAGAAATTCAGCTTGCCGAAATTAAGGCCTACGGCAAGGCGAAAACTATAATCTACTAACGGAGAAAACATAAATGAATAAGCTGAAAATTACAATCCTTGCGGGCGTCTTTGCCGCCTGCTTCCTGCTTGCCTCCTGCAAAAACAGCGGCACACCAGCAACATCTGCGCCGCCCGTCTCCCCCACCGCACCGGTTGAGTCGCCGTCAATCTCTGCAGAAGTACCGACTGCCACGCCTGACGAGCCGACACCGCCCGCCGCGCCCGGAATCGGCGTTGCAACAGACGGATGGGTGCTTACATACAAGGGCGCTGACATTTATCTCGGCAGCAAGCTGGACGACCTGATTGCAAAGGTCGGAGAGCCGACGGGACGGCACGAGACTGCCGACTGTGCCTTCGGCGCTGTCGGATACACCATTGATTTCCGCGACAGCTCGACTTATCTCCGCCTGACAACAACACAGTTCGACGGCGTGGACTGCATTATGACAATTGAATTTATGGACGATTCCGTCAAGACAAATGAGGGTCTGCAGCTCGGCGATTCCGCCGACAAGGTCAAGGAGGCTTTGGGCGAGCCGCAGGAGACGCAGGACACAATTTGGAAGTACATTAAGGGCGGCACCAGCCTATGGATTACTGTCGAGGGTGCAGAGATTACAAATGTACAGTATTTTTACGACGCGGCGGTAACGGAGTAGGACGCGGGGGTGAAAAAAAGACCGATGCATAGTAATGCGTCGGTCTTTTTTGCGGACAGAGAGGAACTGACGGCGAGTGCGTTCTGCCGTACGTTCACATTTGGTTTAAGCAAGCTATACCTTGCGGTTAGGTCATTTCAACCACCACAACCACAGCACACCGCTATCCCTTGCGGTTGTCTTTCAGCTTAATCACAATACGAAACTGATTCTCCGGGTTTGCTTCGGGATTGTAGCTGTTAATTCTTGCTTCCAAAATGTCGCCATATCCAAAATAGAGCAGATCGCTGACATAGCTGTTCTTATTCTGCGGGATATATCCGAGCTTTGTGCTCCCGAAATAAACAGCAACAGCATCAGTGTCGTGCGGGTTTTCCGATTCAGCCTTAAGTGTTACAAATGTCCCGAGTTTCAACTGGTTGATTACGTCAAGACCGTCATAATAGGTAAACCCTGCGATATGGCAGTCAAGCAGGTTGCGGCTTTTTTCATACATAGTGATACACCCCTTTGTTGTATTGTAATCATTGGACGGCTACGCCTTGATTACAGTATCAGTCTATCACAAGTGGTGTCCAATAAAACGGATTCATTATTTGTATTTATCAAGCAGACGAGTCGCACGGATTTTTAATTCTTCAATGAGCGATTCGGGCGACAGCACTGTCACCATATCGCCGAATTGCAGGAGCCAGCCGATAAAAACAGGCGAAACCGCAACAGTCAGGTTCACCTCAAAATGATTTTCATCATAGCTTCTGAGTGAAACGTCCTTGCCAAAGCGGTCAATCACAACACCTGCCAGTTGGTTTTCAAACCTCAATTTCAAATCGGTTTCTTCACCGCCGTACATTCCAAATACCTTTTTAGCGTAATCGGCGGTGTTGAACGGCGCTGCAGTAAGCTCTCTCGGCTCGTCCAAAACCGAAATGCTGTTCATTTTATCAACACGGTAGTGCGTTAGTCCCACGTAGTAGGCGGACTTTGAAATCAGATAGTAATTTTCATCGTTCAACGAAAGAGCCAGCGGACTGACTGTATATCTGTTGCCGCTTTTTCGAAACACTTTTTCCTTCTTCACCGTATAGTCAAAATACTTAAAGCTGATTTTTTTACCTGAGGCAATTGCCTCATGAATGGCATCAACATTATAGTAAATGCTTTCGTTCATAGCCTTTACGCGGTTTTGTACGAACACCTGACGCTGCAGCTTAACAGCATCAAACCGGCTGCAAAAGCCTTCTAATTTTTTAATCAGCTCGGCGGACTTTTTCGCTGTGATAAATTTAGAGGACTGCACCGCATCGACTAATAATTTCAGCTCCGGCAATTCAAAATCGCGGTTAGCTACAAAATAGTAATAGCTTTTTGATTTTTCCAGTTTGATGTCTAAGCCGAAGAGCCGAAGAGCCTCTATGTCGTCGTAAACGGTTTTCCGCTCCACTTGAATGTTATACTCCGCCAGCTGCGAAATAATCTCACCAATAGTTAAGGGGTGAAATTCATCCGTTTCGGATAGCAATATCTTCATTAGATAAAGGATTTTCAGCTTTTGGTTACTTGACTTTGGCATATGCTTCACCTCTGGTGTTATTATACACAGGTTGAAATCCAAAGTCAATAAGATGAATCCGTTTTATTGGACAGATAAGACATTATTCTATTGGCTAAAGCGCAAAGCGGGAGGAGGTCTTTACGACTCCCCCCCTCCCCTCCCCCGCAACCTCAATCCTGCTTCCCCTCAGACGTTTCGCCCTCAGCGCCTTTGCCTTTTACCGGTCACCATATATACCCCGATACACACCGATACCGCGCCCAGCGCCACACCCGCATAGTCGAAATAAACAATCGGCTGCGTGCCGCTGTGCCCCAGAATGGCTGTTTGCACCAGCACAAGTCCGATAAGCGAGGAGATAAGGCTTGTCGTTTTTATCGCTTCAAGTATCGGCTCTTTATCCCGCCGTCCTGCAGCCACACCAATGACGGACGCGATGAGTTCAATGGCGGTAATAACGCCGATTTCAATTACCAAAATCACTGAATATCCCGCGTTATAACGCCCGAACAAGAGGACGCCGATACTTCCGGCAGTATAAACCAAGCTCGCTGCAAGCACAATGAATCCCACCTGCCTGAAGCAACGGTATTCATTGCGCTTACTTGCTTCCGGAGTTTTTTTGCCGATATTCCGGGTGAGCGGCCATATTCTTTTGCCCTTGCTCTCGGCATAGCCCTTGACCGCCGCAATTTTGGCGAGAGCAAGGCAAACGTTGTAAAATCCGCCGCATACAAAGATAAACGAATGACTGTGGAATCCCATGACCGTTTTTCCAATACCGATTGCGGCATTCAGCAAAACGGACACTCCGGCAAACAGGAGAATACGGTTGTACGTTTCTTCTTTGTTTCCAAGATACGCTTTTATGCCCACTCGCGTTTTTGAGATAAACAGGCGCATGGGATTCCTCCTTTTTCTATAGCGGCAAATCTCTTTTGGCAAACGCCACAGAGCCGATAGTGTAGCATACAGCCCCTACTGCCGCCAGAACAATGAATTTCCAGATGAAATCTCCTGAATTGGCGAGAACAGAGTTAATGTCAAACAGCGTAACCAGCGTGAAACTCCGCATCCAGCGGAAGCTTGAGCCGAACATACCCATAATTGACATCAGTATCTGCGCACCCACAATTCCGCCACCGACGGCAATGGCGTATTTGGATAGATTGAACACTGCCGAGGCAAGGAAGCATATCCCGCTGAACGCCGCGTTGAGGCAGAACAGTCCGAGGTTTAGGAGCGCTACGTGTCCGATGTCGGCCGCCGTGATACTTCCGGACCCGATGTAATGCGCAATGCAGTGGGCAGCGGCAGCAACAGCAAACATCAGCAGCAGCGAGCCGAGGAAAAACAAGCCCTGCGTGGCGGTCACTTTACTGCGTTTGACGGGGGTTGACAGCACATACGCCATTGTCCCCTTGTCCACCTGCTGCGCAAGCAGCTTGTTCCCTGTGATGATGACGTAGATGGCGGAAATCAGCCCGGGAAGCATATTGTAATAGGCAAGCGCGGTTTGCTGCAGGTTTGTCCCCGCGCTGGCTACGCCGAAAACCATAAATGCCTGAATGCCGGTGAGAATTATCCAAAGCGCTATGTTGGATTTGATTGTTTGTTTCATTAAAGTTTTGCTAATCATTTTATGCTGTCTCCGTTTTGCTGTAGATTTCTTTGAAGCACGCTTCCAGCGTGTACGGTTTGTGTGAAATAAAGCGGACGTCCGTCGTGGAAAGAACGCCGAACAGCTTGTTTATATCCGTATCCAGCACCCGAATAACCACTTGGTTGTATTCGTCCTGTTTGCGCAGGAAGTCGAACGGACGCGCAAGGATTGCACGATAATCTTCGGCGTTGTTGAACTCAATCTTGTATTCCTTGCTCTGCTCGTTGCCGAGAATGGTTTTCATATCCACTACATGGACGATATGCCCGTCTTTTAGGAACGCAACACGGTCACACGTTGATTCCATCTCGTCAAACATATGGCTTGACATAAAAATGGTCTTGCCTTTTTTCTTTTCCTGCCTGATAATCTCGGTAAAGGACTTTTGCATAAGCGGGTCAAGCCCGGTGGTGGGTTCGTCTAGCAGCAGTATGTCGCTGTCACACATAAACGCGTTGACAATGGCGGTTTTCTGCTTCATACCTTTGCTCATACGTTTGAGCTTTGCCGTGGGGTCGAGATTGAGCTGCTCGATTAGCTCATTTGCATAGGTCATACTCCGCACTCCCATATACTCTGCCTGCAGGCGCAGAAAATCCAGCCCGCTGCGCACATCCGGGAATGCAATTTCGCCCGGAATGTAGCCGACCTTTCGTTTAATCCCGGCGGCGGACTTCCAGCAGTCCTTTCCGGCGATAGACGCCCTGCCCTTGTCCGGGTGCAGAAAGCCCATTAGGTGCCGCATGATAGTGGATTTTCCGCTGCCGTTTATGCCGACAAGTCCGAAAACCTCGCCCTGCCGGATTTGCAGCTTCACGTCAAATATGCCGCGCTTTTGACCGAAGTCCTTAGTCAGACCCTGAAGGTTAATGATGTCGTTCAATTCGCTCACGCTCCTTTCTCATAAAAACGCATAAAGTAGTTTTCAAGCGTAAATTTGTTTTCCCTGAAGCTTTCCACGTTGTATTTCGTAAGCGCCGCTATCAGGCGGTTGGTGTCGGACTCGTGAATCCCCACCTGCGCGATGTGTCTTTTCGGATCCGCGTAGGCAACATCAATTCCCGCTTCTGCGCGGAACCGATTGACCTCCGCCGCGCTTTCAAACACGATATGAAACACCTTGTTTTGATTGTGGCGAATGTCGTCAGCCTTGACGGTGGAAACGATTTTGCCTTCCTTGATAATCGCGATAGTGTCACAAATAGCGTCAACCTCGCTGAAAATGTGACTGGACAGCAGGATTGTTTTGCCGCGCTTCTTTTCCTCTTTCATAAAGGCGACAAACGCCTCCTGCATAACAGGGTCAAGTCCGCTTGTCGGTTCGTCTAAGATGAGAATATCCGGATCCGCCATAAATGCCGTAACTACCGCAAGCTTTCGCTTGTTGCCCAGGCTCATACGCTTTGTTTTGCCGCGAACATCAAGCTGAAATAAATCCAAAAGGTGGTCAAGCCGTTTTTGGTCGTGGCTCCGGCGCAATCCCTGCATCATACGGATAAACTGTGTACCCGTCAGATTTTCGGGAATTGCAGGCTCCCCCGGCAGATAACCCACGTTTTCTAAAATCCTGCTTGCCTGTCTGTTGCACTGCAGCCCGTTTATTGTCGATTTGCCCCTCTGCGGATTTGAAAACCCCATCAGATGACGGATAGTGGTTGTCTTTCCCGCTCCGTTTGGACCGAGAAAGCCGAACACCTCGCCTTTGTCCACGGATAGGGACACATCGAATATCCCCCGCCCGTGTCCGTAGTCCTTAGTTAAATTGTTTACTTCAATTACCGGCATTTTGTTTACCTCCCGCTTTGTGCCTGCTCTTTTTGGCTATGCCGAGTCCTCCCGCGACGGCTGCTATGCCGACAACGATTGCAGAAATGATGATTCCGCGTTTCATGGTAATTCCTCCGCTTGATTTGATTTACGCTGTTATTATACAAGCCGTTTGTTTAACTTTCGTTCAGGTTTTGTTAAAGCAGTGTTAAACAAAAAAAACCTCCGGACTGTTTGCCCGGAGGTTTTTCAAATTGCAGCGCGTTCAGCAGGCGCTGCTTAGCAATGCACCGACGCGCCCCCACATCTTTTTGTACAGCACTACCGCGACAACGACCGCTGCCGCCTCCGCAAGCGGGAACGCCCACCACGCGCTCTGCGCGGCACTCGCCGTGCGCGAGAGCACCCACAGCAGCGGCAGCGCAACCACAATCAGCCGCAGCGCCGATACAATCAGCGACTTCACACCTTCGCCAAACGCCTGGAAAATTCCCTGAAACGCAATGTTCGCGCCCGCGAACAAATAGCCGACTGTAATAACGCGAATCGTCGTTACAGCGAGCTTTTCCGTTTCCGCACTCAGGGCAAACACCGCCATAATGCCCGGCGCAAACGCCTGGAACGCAACGGTGCCGAGCAGCATTATTATCAGCGTGTAAATCATTCCGTATTTTATGCCGTCTTTTACCCGTGCCTTGTCTCGCATACCGTAATTGAACCCGATAATCGGAATCAGCGCGTTGTTCATACCAAACGCCGCGAAGAAAATAAACTGCTGCAGCTTGTAATACACGCCGTAAGCCGTGACCGCCGCGTCGGAAATGCCGCCGAGAATAATGTTCGCGCCGTACGTCATAATTGACATCAGCGCCTGCATAATGATTGCGGGAATGCCGATTTTGTAAATCTGCGCAATCGTTGCGCCCTGCGGCTTCAGGTATTTCAGCGCTGTGTCTAAGTCGTGGTTTTTCGCGTGGTGCAGATACGCGGACATAACGAGCGTGACAATCTGCCCGATAACCGTCGCCCACGCGGCGCCCGCTATTCCCATCTCGGGGCAGCCGAGCCAGCCGAAAATCATAATCGGGTCGAGAATAATATTCGTCAGCGCACCGGCGAGCTGTGCTATTGTCGAAAGTGTCGTGCGTCCGACGCCCTGCAGGAGCTTTTCGTAAATCATAGACAAAATTGCGCCGAACGAAACTATCGTGCAGATTCGCAGGTACTCCGTCGCCATTTTAAGCACCGCCGCATCTGAGGTTTGAGAGCGCAGATAGGCATCAATGCCGAATATACCTATGAGCAGGAACACAACATAAGTGCAAATCCCCAGAAATATTGCGTTTCCGGCGATTTTGCTTGCTTTCTCCCGCTCTCCCGCGCCAAGTGAGCGCGACAGCAGCGCGTTGATTCCCACGCCCGTACCGACTCCGATTGCAATCATAAGCATTTGAATCGGAAACGCAAGCGTCAGCGCGGTTACTCCTGTTTCTCCGTTTGGCATTTGGCTGACAAAATAGCTGTCAACAATGTTATAAAAAGCCTGCAGAATCATAGAAATTATCATCGGCAGACCCATTTTTAACATGAGCGTGCTGATTTGCACCGTTCCCATTTTGTTTTGCTTCAAGGTAAAACCCTCCGTAAAAATAAACATAAAAAAACACAACAAACCCGCATCAATCAACTGGACTTACGTGATTGGCACGACTCGTTGCGTTATGAATGTATTATAGCACAGTTTTTTATTTTATGTAAGTAAAAATTTCAGGTTACGCACGAAGAATTTTTAAGAAAATTCAATGTCCGAATCCGATATTTTTGTGCATTTTGTCCACAACACCATCTGTGCGGTGCGTGACCTGCTTTGACCGCTCACCAGAGCAGCGTGCTGACGACCGTGAAATCGTCATCTTCCTTTTGTATTTGCTCCAGTTCCTCTTCGGTGTAATTCTCCCTGAGCTTTCCGCCGCAGTCGGGGCACTTCTTTAGTGCGCTGTCGTACTCCCGGCTGCAATGCTTACAGTACTTTGTCATATTACGCTCTCCTTGAAGTTTACTGCCTGAGTTCCGCTGTTTTGCTCTCTTTTGCCAAGCTGACAGCTCCATACACGCCTAACAGCACAAACAGCGGTATGAGTATCGCCAGGGAAATGGTCGGATAACCGGTCTGCGTTGTGAAGCAATACAGCACTCCGGCGAGATTAAACGCGAAATGGAAAAGAACCGCACACCACAGGTTCTTGGTCTTTGTGTAAACAGCGCCTAAGAACACCCCCAGTCCGAACGTCCAAAGCACCTGACCGATGACCACCAAAACAGGCTGTCCTATTGAGCCGGGAATGTGACCCACCCCGAAAATAGCGGACGACAGAAGCACCGCATACAGTGCGCCGCGCCTGCTTTTCGCAAAAGCGCCGCGAAGTGTGTTCTGCAGCAAGCCCCGCACATACAGCTCTTCTATGATTGCAAGGCTGATATTGTAGATTACACTCTCGATGATAACCCGCATTGCTGTCGGGGAATTGTCAAACGGATTCAGCCCCAAATAAAAGGCTGCAAAAGCGATAATTGCAGACACTGCAACGAGGATTCCGAAACTTTTGACGCCTTTCCACAAGCCTGCAGTTCCGAGATACAGCGGCCATTTGGGATACAGCAGCTTTACAAGCGCCAGGCAAAGCAGTATGGCAAAAATCTGATTGCCGATAAGGGCAAAGTATATTGGGTTAATATCCGCAGCTTCAATTTTGATAAGCGGAGCAAGCGGGAATCCGAACACATCCATAAATGCAATCAAAAGCGTCAGGACGAGCGGAATTGCTATTCTGTGCTTAGAACACCAGTTTCTTATCTTTGTCATATTCTATTCTCCTTGCAATTTGTATTTTGGCTTGCCGCAATGGCTATTCTTTCTTAACTGATGTTATCTATCCCCGGAATATAATATCCGTCACCTATCTTGAACTGATAAAAGTGATAGCTTCCAAATTCGTTTAATGCCTCGCGCGGCGGCTGAAACCCCTGCGGGCGGTATTTTTGCGGGACGATTTCGTTGTCTATACCCATTGACTGTGCAAAAACATAGGCGATTGTCTTGGTCGTGCTGTCAATCAGCGCATATTCAAAGGAGTCCTTGTAGCCGAAAATGGTAACGACGGCGCAATAATTAAACCCCGTATCGGTGATGGCAGGTCTGTGAATTTCATCCCTGAGTGTCAATTCAATGGATTCCAGCCGCGCTTTTTCAAGGGCAAAATCACCTTCGTCATAGGCGCAAAGAAGATACAACTGATAGGAATTATCAAGCATTCCGTTGTTGCAGAAATAATAGTAATCCTCTGCCTTTGCCGACTGCGGTATTGCTTTCGGAAAAATCTCCAGCAGACTTAAAAACCCCTCCCGCTCGGCCTCGATATGCCCGGAATAATTCCCGTATTCCGCAATGTCCCGCGTGGTATACGACTCTCCCTTTACAAGGAATTTTGCGACTTGCACCGCGACCAGCCCGCTGCCAACCGCTAAAACAATGGCGCACAGAACGGCAAGCGCTATGATTAGCTTTCTCCGCTTTTTAATGCGGGTTTTATAAGTTGTGACCTTTGAAAGCTCCGAGTTTTCACTCTCTCTGAGCGGCGGCATTGCAATCTGAGGCTCTGTTTCAGCCATTTCTCTGCATACGGGGCACTCCTTGGTATGCTCGGCAACGGCTTCTGCGCTTTTTTCGCTGGCAACTCCGTCTTTTACAAGCGGAATCAGGTCCTGAATCAGCTCACAGTCATAATTCATATCCGTACTCCTTTTCCAAAATATTTTTGAGCTTTATCCGCCCTCTATGATAAATCACCTTGGCGGAGCTTCCCGAAATTCCGAGCAAGCCTGATATTTCGGAGAAAGGTAAGTCTTGAAACAGGCGGTAGGACAGTACTTTAGAAACAAGGTCCGGCAACCGGCTCAACACTAACGCGACGTCACGTTCAAGGTCATATTTTTCCTGATTGAAGCACGCGTCTTCTTTTTCGGCACTCTGCATTTTTTCAAGGTTTCTTTGCTTTTTTTCTTTTCTTAAAAAAGTGTAGAATACATTTTGAGCTATGGAGCAAAGCCATGTTTCAACACGGCAATTCCCCTCAAACCGATGGATACTCCTGTATGCCTGAAAAAATGTTTCCTGTGTTAGGTCGTCGGCTGTATACTCGTTTCCGTTGCACAGTCGCAAAAGAAATTTGCGGACATATAAAAAATGCGCTGAATATATTTCATCAAACGTATTTGCCATATTCCCTCCTTTCGCTTCAATCTATGCTCTTATCCATTAGTGCTTTTTGCCGCTGAAAAGGTTACACGAAATGTATAATATAAATTTTCCGTCAGCCAATGCCATTACCTTTTTAATCAATATATGTCCCCACAATCGGCAGTTTTCTTAATGTTGCGGCTCTGTGACTGTCTCCGAACGGAACAGATAAATCTCTTCCCGCACTATAACCGTGATGCTCGCCGTCAATCCAGTTCTTGTCGTTTGAAACGTCATATACCAAACCGTTAACAGCAATGTATGCCGGATGACCGTTTTTTCCGTCATATTCGGCTAAAGTAGCTGCTGTAAATTGCACATCGGGGACTTCGGCGTCTTTCTTAGCGCAGCCTACAATGATTACAGCAATCAAAACGAACGTCAATATTGCCGGGATTTTTCTCATTTTCTTTTCCTTCCGATTTAATATTTATATTTTCAGCCTAACAGTGAATGCCGTCCCCTCGCCCACGCGGCTCTCAACCGATATTTCGCCGCCGACCAAGCCCATTACTCGTTTGACAAGCGCAAGACCCAGTCCGTTTCCCTCAGAGGAATGCGAGGTGTCGCCCTGATAAAACCTGTCGAAAATGTGCTCCGCCGTTTCCCCGCTCATACCGCAGCCTGTGTCCCTGACCGACGCCACGGCAAAGCCGTTTTCCTTTTTGAGAGACAGCGCTATCGTGCCGTCCACGTCTGTAAATTTTATGGCATTGGAAATCAGATTGTTCCAGACAAGCTCCAGCAGCGCTCTGTCGCAATTCACGGTAACCTCGTCTATATCGTCGCCGTCAAGGGTTATGTTCTTTTTGTCCCACAATTCCTCGTAGTGCAAAACGCATTCCCGAAGCTGCTCATCCAGCGCGTAGGCTTCCGATACCGGCAGTATCTCCTGATTTTCCAGCTTGTTCAGCTTGAGAATATTTGTGACAAGCTCAGTCAGCTTTTTCGATGCCTCCACGATGGTCTTGCCATACTCGTGCCTTTCCGCGGCTGAAATGCCGTCGTCCTGAATGGCGGTCGCGTAGCTTTGTATTACCGACAGCGGCGTTTTGATTTCATGGGATACGTTCGTTATGAAATCGGTCTTTAGCGTTTCAATGCTGCTTAGCTCCTCCGCCATTTTGTTGAAGTCCTCAATCAGAGCTTCAATATGGTCTATTTTCCCGTCCTTGCGGTGAGCCGGTATCCTAACGCCGAAATCACCGCCTGCAACCTTTTTTGCAGCCTCGGCAATCGTCCGCATTGGCTTGTCGAGATATGCCCGTTTGATAATCCCGATTAAAACCGCACCCGCAAGTGAAAAAATCAGTACCCACAGCATTCCCTCAAAGGTGCTGAGCGCTCTTGAGCGGTTCCCAAAGCTGCTGATATAGAGGATATGATAATTTCCGCAGGTAAACAGAATTGCGGCAAAGATAGCTAAAAACTGCTTGAGAGAAACGGAGCTTGCAGTAATGCGTCCGGATTTCTTCTTCATTTAATCACCGCCTTATACCCAAAACCGCGGATTGTAACAATCTCAAAATCCTCGCACTCTGAAAATTTATCGCGGAGCTTTGTAATAAATACGTCCACTGTGCGCAGTCCCGACTCACTTTCCAGTCCCCAAAACTCGTCAATCAACTGACTGCGGGTAAAGGTCTTTTTCGGATAAGACAGCAGCTTATAGAGAATATTAAATTCCCGTACCGACAGCGGGATTTCCTCACCGTTCAGAATGGCGCAGCGTTCGTCCTCGTTCATCGTAAGGCTTCCGACTGTCAGCTTCCGCTCGTTTGCGATATTAGCGCGGCGCAAAAGCGCACCGACGCGCAAAACCATTTCATCCATATCAAAGGGCTTTACTACGTAATCGTCAACCCCGATACGAAAGCCCCTTTGCTTGGACGAAATATCATCCCTTGAGGTCATAAACAAAATCGGAATGATTTTATCCTGCGCCCGGATAGTTTCGGCAAACTCAAAGCCGTCGATTCCCGGCATCATAATATCTGAGATGATAAGGTCAAAATGCGAGGCAAAAAGCAAGTCGTAGGCTTCATTCGGATTTGTGCAGCCCGCAGCCTGATAATTGTTGTTATTCAGATATTTACAGACGATTTGATTGAGCTTTATATCGTCCTCAACGACGAGTATGTGTACCATTACGCCGCCTCCTTTTTGAGGATTGTAGCACACTATTGTTAAAGTAGTGTTAAGGTTATTGTTGCAGAGAAGCTTTGGAATACGCCGCCCGCCATTCTTGCTTTATTATATACGGTTAGGCTGATGATTGCAAGAGCGCAAAACCCTGCGGCATTTGCTCCTCCTTATAAATTTCGTGCTTTACATTCCTCAGTTCCTGCGGTATAATAAAGAAAAACTCACATTTCAGGTACTGTATGAAAATACTTTGGCGTTTATCGCGCGAAACCTCCGGCTACCGTCTGCTCCTTGTAATATCGGCAGTCAGCCTTATTGCAACCTCGGTTCTGTCACTTTTTGCCCCGCGAATTCTGACAACTATTATCGGCATAATTCAGGGCGGCGTTGACAAAAGCGCCGTTGTTCAGATTCTCAAGCTGTCCGCGCTGCTGCTTGCGGTTTATGCCGTAGCGCAGCTTTTGCGTGCCGTAAACAACATTGTCGCGCACAAGGCGGCTTGGAATATCGTCGAAAACGTGCGCGTTAAGGTATACGGAAAGATTCAGTCGTTTTCAACGGCGTATTTCTCGCAGGCGCACACAGGCGACCTGATGAGCCGCATTGTAACCGACACCGGCACGCTTGAGGAGCTGTACGCGCACATAATCCCGAGCACTGTGTCAGACGTGCTGACGCTTGTCGGCGTAACCGCGATTTTGTTCACGATGAACCCCTCGCTTGCGGCAATCACCTGCATTCCGATACCGCTGCTTGTTATCTCAAGCCTTGTTTTCGTCAAGAAAATTCGCCCTATCTTCCGTGAAAGACAGATTGTGCTCGGCGATATAAACACCCGCCTGCATGACAGCTTTGACGGCATTCGCGAAATCCGCGCCTTTGGGCAGGAAAAGCGCGAGGAAACATATATGCGTACGGAATTTCACAAGTTCACGCACGCAACGCTCAAAGGGCTGATTCGCGGCGCGTATTACGGGCCGTCGCTCGTTCTGCTCGGCAATCTCGGAACGGTTCTTGTGCTGTCCTTCGGCGGATTCTTGTCGTCTGAGGGGCAAATCTCGCCCGCCTTTATCGTAGGCTTCCTGTTTTACCTCAACCTTTTCTATGCGCCGATTATGTCTCTTGCAGAGCGTATGGAGCCGGCGCAGGGCGCGATTGCTGGCGCAGAGCGCGTGTGCGACCTGCTGGATACCGAGATTACAGTCAAGGATCAGGACGGCTCCGAGCCGATTGAGCACTGTACCGGCGCGATTGAATTCCGCGATGTGAGCTTTTCGTACGAGGACTCGCAGCCTATTCTCACCGATATTAATATTGCCATAAAACCCGGCAGCTTTACGGCATTTGTCGGCCCGACGGGCGTCGGCAAAACCACTATGGTTAACCTCATCTCCCGTATGTACGACCCGACGCAGGGCGCGGTTCTGCTGGACGGCGTTGATTTGCGCGAGGTTACGCTTGCCTCGCTGCGCAAGCAGATTGCCTATGTTCCGCAGGACACGTTTTTGTTCAACACGTCGATTGCGGAGAACATTGCCTTTGCGCGTCCGGACGCGACGCGCGAGGAAATCATTGCAGCCGCCAAAATCGCGCGTATTCACCGCGACATTGAGGCTATGCCTCAAGGGTACGAATCCGTGACAGGTGAGCGCGGCGTCAAGCTCTCCGGCGGGCAGAAGCAGAGAATCGCGATTGCGCGGGCGATTATCTGCCGTGCGCCAATATTGATTTTGGACGAGGCGACAAGCGCCGTGGACGCTGAAACGGAGCGTATGATTCAGCGCTCGATTGACGAGCTGACCGGCTCTCGCACGATTATCGCAATCGCGCACAGAATCTCAACCGTAATTTCGGCTGACAATATCGCGTTTTTCGAGGGCGGCAGGATAATTGAGCAGGGCACGCACGATGAGCTGATTGAGCTTGACGGCCGCTATGCCGAGCTGTACAGGCTGCAAACCACAGAGGCGGGCTGAGGACTCTGCCGCTTACCTTTGACGGCGGTATCTCAGCCACCGCGAAACCGCATATCCGGCACTGTGTTAAACAGAATGTGTTCTTGTATTTTTTTACAAAATAGATTGACAAAGTCCAAATTGCGTGATATATTAGCGGCAAGTTAATAAAATAAACAAACTTTCACCAAAAAAGGAGACGTACTATGGCAACAAAAAAAGCCCGCACCCCTCTTCGGCGCATTATAGCAGTCACTCTGTCTGTTTCAATGCTTCTGTCGATGGTTGTGCTCGCGCCGCTGAACGCCGGAGCAGCTGATTTCCGGAATTTGTTCGACATCAGCGGCAAATCTCAGCAGAACTCCGACACTCCGGAACAGCCTGACGTTCGCGCCGGATCTCCTCTCGGTGCAAGCACAGACTACACCTCTGTAGATAAAACGATTCCGCTTTCCGAGGACGTAATCCTAAGCTCGGCAAATACGGTAGCAGTTGAAATATACCGCGTTTTAGAAACGGCATTCAAATTCACGCTTACCGAAGAAGCCCTCCTGTTTTTTAACAGCGGCGGCGCCTATCTCTCGCTGCGCACAAGCGATGAATTCACAGGTGCCCCGTGGTCCGACGCTGAATACGGCGGCGGCTCCTTCTTCGCTTCGCTTCAAGCCGGAACATACTGGCTCTATGTCGATGATGATGGTTATTTTGATGACTACGGCGTTGACCTTGAGACCACGATTTCCGTAACGCCGGTTTCCTATCCGCAGTTTGACCGCGGCAGCTACCATCTCGCCAACAGGTATAAGGCAGAAGCGCTTGCGCTTGACCATTTGATTTCGCAGGCGTTTTTAGATAACTTTAACGACGTTTTTTCAGATTATTCCTACTCCGGACCCGCATTGACGCTTAACGGCACTGTCGGCGGAGCAGCTGCGGCAGCTAACAGCATAGCGGCAGACATAATCGATGATTTTGATTCAGACCTTGAACCCCTTCCGTTCACGGCAGACACCCCTGCTCTTTCTCTTGTTGACTTCATTATAACCCTTTTCCTGGCGGACGCGGGTATTGATTTTTCCGGACTTGAAACTCACGACCAGCTGGTGGCGGCTTTTCTCATAGCGTATTTTTCCGATATTGGCTTCAATTTCGGACCTGAAGCACCTGCATCGCTTAATGAGCCTATCATTCCCGGCGCGTTTTCATTCGACTACACCCTCGGCGACTCGCTTGATTCCGCCGCAAAAGCCGTGTCTGACATATTTAGTGATTGGCTGGGCGATCTGTCCCTCGACGGTTTGATTCCTTCTGCAATCGGACTTTACCTGGAGGTACCTGAGGTTGGCGACGGAACGCTGAAGCTTAGCGATTTGCCGTTTGCTGGCGACGGGCTGACGTCCGCAACATACGGCGACATCGGCGATTATGAAGGCACGGAAATTGCAAATCCCGAAATCGGCTCTGAGTTTCCGATTCACGTCGGCAAGCAGCAAGTCACACTTGTGTACGGCGCAAATGATTTCGTATTCAAAGTCCTTGTAGACGTTTTGGACGAGGATTTTGAAAATCCCTTCAAGGACGTTAAGCCGAGTGACTGGTACTATTCTTTTGTGCTGTACATATACCGCCACGGACTGATGAAGGGCACAAGCGACACAACGTTCGGCTCATACGACGCGAAAACGCGCGGAATGCTCGTAACGGTGCTTGCAAAGCTCTCCGAAGTAGAAATGCTGACGATTTCAAAAAGCAGCTTCAACGATGTTGAACCAAGCGCGTATTACGCCTCTCCGATTGAGTGGGCGAAGGCAAACAAAATTGTCGCCGGAATCGGTGAGGGCAAGTTTGCCCCTAACGCAAGCATCGCAAGACAGGATTTGGCGCTTATCCTCTACAGATACGCACAGTGGAAAGGCGTCGAGCTGAAAAAAATCTATGCTAAGGCAAACTTTGCGGACGACGCGGAGATTGCCGGCTACGCAAAGGAAGCGGTGTATGCATTGCAGCAAGCAGGTATTATCGCCGGCAAGAGCAACAACCTGTTCGACCCGAACGGAACGGCGACCCGCGCCGAATTCGCAACAATGCTGTACAGGTTTATTATAGCGATGACGCCCAACCCGTAACAATCGACGGCTTGCGCAAATAAGCTGACAAACACAGCACCCCTGAGGCAATATTTCCCCGGGGTGCTGTGTTTTTTTTTGCAAATTGGATTGACAATGTCAAAATTACATGTTATATTGTACACAGTAAATAAATCCGCACCAAAAAGGAGACGTATTATGTCAAAAAGCAAAGCTCACGCCCCTCTTCGCCGCATTATCGCAACCGCATTGTCTGTTGCTATGCTTCTGTCCATGATTGTGCTCGCGCCGCTGAGCGCGGCTGCCGCAGAGCAGCCTGACATTCGCGCAGGCACTCCTCTCGGCGCAGGCACAGACCACACCTCGACAGACATAACGCTTCCGTTTTCCGAGGAGGTAACCTATAGTGCGGAAAATACGATAACTGTCGGCAACTATAGAATATTGTCTTCGGCGTTCAAATTCACGCTTACAGAGGACGCCATAGTTCATTTTTACGGCGGCGGCTACGCTTGGCTCTCACTGCGCTCAAGCGATGAATTCGTAGGTAGCCCGTGGAACCTCGGACCGGGCTACATACGTGGCTCCGACGATCCTTTCTTTGAGTCGCTCGCGCCCGGAACATACTGGCTGTATGCCGATGACGATGGTTATGCAAATTCCCACAGCGGCAATGCCCTCACCGCCCCAATTTCTATAACCTTTGACTTTCCTGGATTTGACCGCGGCAGCTACAGCTCCGCCAACAAGTACAAGGCGGAAGCGCTTGCGTATGACTATATGCTTTTGCAGATAAATGCTGATTATTACAACGAAAGGCTCAGCAATCAGGGATACACAGGACCGGAGCTGACGATCGGCGGCACTCTCGGCGACGCGGCGGACGATATTATAGCCCTGCTGCCGGGTGAAATTGCCGTATTCACATCGGATGTTGTACCCATTCCCGCGTTCACGGCTGACAGCACCTTTGTTTCGCTTTTTGACTTTATGAATTCGGTGGTAATTTCGAATTTTTACAGCATATCCTCCGGACTTGATACGCACGACCAATTCGCGGCTTTTGTGCTCTCGACAAACGTCATAAACGGTCTCGGACTCGGACTTGACTACAGCATCGGCGATTCCCTTGAGGACACGGCAAAAGCAGCGTCTGAGCTTTCCTCCGGGTGGTTCAGCGCGGCAGCCGGCTTGCAGAGTGTGCAAGGCTATGCAGCGGGACTGTACTATGAGGTACCGGAGCTTGGCGACGGAACGCTGAAGCTTGAGTCTCTGCCGTATCTCAACACCGGACTCCCGCTGACCTTCGCATACGGCGATATTGGCGGCTATGCCGTAACGGAGATTGCGAGTCCCGCAATCGGCTCTGAGATTCCGATTCACGAGGGCAAGCAGGTAATTACGGTTACATACGGCACGGGTTCCGGCAAGGTATCTTACACAATCCTCGTAGACGTCAAGGAAAGCGAAGAGCCTGACCCTGACCCGGATCCGGATCCCGATCCTGACCCCAAAAAGCATTTTGACAATCCCTTTACCGACGTAAAGGAGGGCGACTGGTACTACAAGTTTATCCCGTTTATTTACGGCAACGGTCTGATGAAGGGCACAAGCGACACACTGTTCAGCCCGAATGTATCGGTAACGCGCGGAATGATTGTAACAGTGCTTGCAAAGCTCTCACATGAGACGTTATCCCCGATAACGGTAAGCAGCTTCACCGATGTTGACGTGAGCGCGTATTACGCCGCGCCGATTGAGTGGGCAAAGGCAAACGAAATTGTCGCGGGAATCGGAGACGGCAAATTCGCCCCGAACGCAAGCGTTACAAGACAGGATTTGGCGCTTATTCTCTTCAAATACGCAAAGCTAAAGGGAATTGACCTTGCGAATACATATGCAAAGGCAAGCTTTGCGGACGACGCAGATATAGCGGCATACGCAAAGACGGCGGTGTACGCGCTGCAGCAGGCAGGCTTAATCTCCGGCAAGGACGGCAACAACTTTGACCCGAGCGGCACGGCGACACGCGCCGAGTTCGCGACAATGCTGTACAGGTTTGTCACAACAACGGATCTGTCACAGGAATTCCCCGGCGCGTAGACGCTTTTGTCACTACAGCAAGACCCCGGAGCGGCTGCTCCGGGGTCTTGCTTTTTATTGCAGCATCACTGTTTCGCTTTTACTCTCCACAAAATCAGCATAGAGTTCCCCGTCAGCAAAAGCGCAACGCCGACGTCGGCGAGCACCGCCATCCACATTGCCGCAATGCCGAGCACGCCCAGCACCAGCACAACCGCCTTTACCGCAAGCGCAAATACTATATTTGCCGTTGCGGTGTTTTTTGTGCGCCGCGCTATCTTCATTGCAGCGGGAATGCTGCTCAAATCGTCGCCGAGCAGCACAATATCCGAAGCCTCAATCGCAGCGTCACGTCCGAGACCGCCCATTGAAATGCCCACGTCAGCCGCGACTAAGACGGGAGCGTCATTAATTCCGTCGCCCACAAAGGCGACAGACCCGTTTTCTTTCAGCTCCTTTACAATACGCAGCTTATCCTGCGGCAGAAGCTCCGCAAAGCGGTTTTCGATACCGAGACGCGCCGCCGCCTCGCTGACCGCCTCCTTTTTGTCCCCCGAAAGAACGGCAAACTGCCTGACGCCGAGCGCCGTCAGCGTCTCAAGCGCGGGTTTTGCCTCGCGGCGCAGCTTGTCCGAGAAAGCAATTGTGCCGCAGAAAACGCCGTTTTTTGCAATATGCAGCGAGGTTTTTCCGTCGGAGTCGCTTTCCGGCAGCGGCAGTCCCAGATGTGCAAACAGCTTTGCGTTACCTGCTGCGACAAGCTCGCCGCAGCAAACTGCCGTAACACCCATTCCGGCAATTTCGCGGTAGTCGCTGACCTCGGCTTGCGCCGCGCCGTACTCCGCGCACTCCTCGCGCACGGCAAGCGCAATGGGGTGACTTGAGCCGCTTTCAACGGCGCAGGCAAGCAGCAACAGCTCCGAACGGGTGAGCGCGGATTCTCCCGCAGGATACACGCCGTCAACCGAAAACCGCCCGTCTGTCAGCGTTCCCGTCTTGTCAAAGGCGATTTTCTCAATTGCGGCAAGCTTGTCCAGATATTCGCCGCCGCGCACAAGCGCTCCGACGCGCGACGCGGCGCCGATTCCCGCAAAATACGCGAGCGGCACAGATATTACAATCGCGCAGGGGCAGGACGCGACAAGAAACACAAGTGCGCGGCTAATCCAGACCGAAAACTCCGTGCGAAACAAAAGCGGCGGCAAAACCGCGATTACAACGGCGCAGGCGACAACGATTTTCGTAAACAGGGACGCGAACTTGGTTACAAAGCTGACGGATTTCGCCTTATTTTCGCTCTCGCTTTCCACAAGGCTGAGGATTCGCGCAACCGTGCTTTCCGAGGCTGTCGCCGTCGTCCTGATATGTATAACGCCGTCAAGGCTCACGCACCCGGACAGAACGCCGTCCCCCTGCGCAACAAAGGCGGGCGCGCTTTCGCCGGTTATCGCCGAGGTGTCGATATTGCCGGATCCGGAAACCACCGCGCCGTCCAGCGGGACGCGCTCGCCGGGGTTCACCGCGATTATCGTGCCGACCGGCACCTGCTCCGGCGGCACTTTTTCGGTTTGAGTGCCGTTCACGACGTTCACAAAATCCGGCCTCAGGTCCAGCAGCGCGGTTATTGACCGACGCGAGCGTTCTGCGGCAAGCTCCTGCAAATACTCGCCGATTGAGTACAGAAACACAACCGCAACCGCCTCCGGGTACTCGCCGATAATCATTGCGCAGACGCTTGCTATCGCCATAAGAAAGGTCTCGTCAAATATCCTGCCGTGGCGGATATTCGACGCGCACTCTAATAATATGTCATACCCGATTGCAAGGTAGCCCGCAAGAAACAGCACAAAACGCAGCGGCGTGCCCTTTCCGAAGAAAAACGCCGCGCCCGAAATAACCGCGCCCGCGATAAACAGCGCAAGCTTCAGTTTTTGCGAAAAGCCGCCCTCCTCGGTGGATTCGGCTTCCTTTTTCGTTATATTGGATTCGCACTGCCCGCAGGAGCAGGAATGTTTTTGTTCGGACATAAATACCTCTTAACAACACTTGTTTATTTGAACATATATGCATTTGTTTAGTTAAAAAATTTTCTCTTCCTGTACAATGGCAGCGGCTCAACTGTACCTACTATACCGTCTGCAAAAGCGCGCCGGTTTCGTTATTCAGCTGATTTCCGCGATGTGCGTCAGACTCATCCGCAGAATGCTGATAACGTGCTCATCCGCAAGGCTGTAGAATATCGTCTTTCCCTCACGGCGGTTTTTCACTACCCGCTCACCCCGCAGCAGCCGCAGCTGGTGCGACACCGCAGACTGCGAAAGCCCGATAACAGCCGCAATATCGCAGACGCAAAGCTCGGAAATCTCCAGCGCAGCAATGATTTTGACCCTTGTCGAGTCTGAAATCACCTTATACAGGTCGGACAACTCAAGCAGCCTGTCGTCGCTCGGCATTTGCGCGCGCACACTCGCAATCGCGTCCTCGTGCAGACAAAGGTCGCCGCATTTATCGCTTTCATATGAATTAATGCTCATATGTACATTATATGCACGGGCGGCTGTGCTGTCAAGTGGTAATTTTTGGCCCGCCGGGGGATTTCCCCGGCGGGCCGGTTTTTGTGTGGGTTGGTGCGGTGCTAATTCACCTGCGTTACCGGCACCCATGTTGGGGTACAAAAAGCATTAACCTGTTCTTTTGACCACGATTTTGGCACTACTACGTGAAACACTTTTCCTCCAAATGAATAATAAATGCTATAAACCTGCAATTCCGGTCCGTCTATTATATATCTGCCATCCTCCTCTCTCACTATTTCAGAAACAAAGGTTCTAACAAATTGCAGTTCGTCTCCCTCTTGATATAACGGCTTCCATTCGAAGATTAGATACTCACTTTCAGGATCATCAACCCCGTTGATGTTATAATTGACTAAAATATACTCGCTCTTTACATGTATATATCTTATACTTGTGTCTGCCGGAATTTCGTTCGGAACAAAATATCCGCCAAAGCTGCTTACCTCCGGGACATTGTTGTATGTTTCAGACAAAATCGCAGACCGCAGTTCTTCCTCATTGTTGAATTCGTATGGTAGCTCCGAATGATCCGGTTCTTGATCTGTCTCTAAATAGTTCTGCTCTGGCATACCGCTTTTGCAGGCTGACAAAGTAATAAAACACGATAACGATAGAATTAAAGCTAGTATTCTTTTCATTTAATATTTCTCCTTATTTAATGCGCTGCTTGATTCGGTGCAAATGCCGCCGTACATCTTTTACACCATATTGTCGTCTGTTCGAAGTTTGGTTCACTGTTAAAGCTACCTTTCATGATGCAAGCCGTTGGGCAAATCCCATTTGTATCGTTTGAATCCGGCGCTCCCCACAAATGTGACATTTCATGCTGTATAGCTCTGTTAACCCAAGTCTGTGTATATCCGGTGAACCCCGATAATTGATTATTAGGCGATTGAACTACTGATAACCATTTGGACGCATTATTTGCGGCACCTTGTGTTAACCCACCAGCTCCGCAAGCAGGAAAGCCAAACACTACTACAGTTATATCGGCGGCGCCCTTGCCTTTTGCTAACACATCGTCAAAATTATGGTATATACTAAAATGGTGGGTGTAGTGATCGCTTCCCTCCCCTAACGTATCGCAAAAGAAATTTGTTGAGTGTGTTCCAATGGCGGTTTCTGCAAAAATATCCGTTACGCGCCAGTATGAACTATGTGTAAGGGTTATGTTCCACATTCTTTTAAATGGCGGTGCAATTAAAGTAAATTTTCCAGCAATAACGCTGGACGCCGCACTGATGTCGGAAGTGGACGAATATCGGTTAATGTAAGAATTATCCATGCCTTTTCGCACACTTGTTGTATTTGAGAGAAACATCCCCGACGACCGATCCGTCAGCGCCTTAATCATCACCGCCATTTGCGCCCTGTTCACGTATGTTCCCGGCCCAAATTCAGTACCGCTAACACCGTTCATAATGCTGTATGCTTTGCACCATTTTACGGCATTCAACTGCGCCGGTGGCAGCGACCCTGTATCACTATACGTAATCACAACGCTCGGCACTGCGTTTGTCGTCCAGTTCATTACCTGCGCGAATTTCCACAGTATCTGCGCAATTTCCAAGCGCGTCACAACGGTAGACGGGCTTAAATAGTTCGTACTTGTCAGAATAGATCCAATTCCGTTGCTTCTTATCCATTTCGCAGCCGCTGCAAAATAATCGGAAGACGTAACATCATTATACTGCGATGCGGGCGGCGTAGGCTTTCCCGCTATCGCATAGAGAATCGTGATAATTTGCGCGCGCGACATATCCCAGCTCGGCGAAAACAGCCCACTGCCTGTTCCGTTCATATATCCGTTGTTTGAGACGTAGTCAACAGCTTCAATCGCCCAGGGATAGTTGCTTGACGACACATCCGAAAAAGTAAGTGCCATTGCTGGGACGCTAATCCCCACAAAGCAGCACACGGCGATCACCCCGGCGAGTATCGCCCGCAGTCTGCCTGTTCGGTGTTTGCCCCGGCGATTTGCCGGGCGTTCGGAAGTTGCGGCGGCTGACGCGTAAGTCTTTATGTCAGCCTGTTGCCTTGGTTCAAAAAACCATTTCATGCGCATTTCCTCCTGTTTTATTCGGGGAAACACAAACGGACTCCTTTCAGAGCCCTTGTGAGCCCTTGTGAGCCCTTGTGAGCCCTTGTGAGCCCTTGTGAGCCCTTGTGAGCCCTTGTGAGGTAATTGTAACACACATCCACATATTTGTCAAGTACTATTTAATTA
>JAISLF010000079.1 GCA_031260605.1 Oscillospiraceae bacterium | reverse complement strand
AGCGCCTGCGCGGCGGGCGGTTACTTTTTCCGCTTCGCCGGAAAAAGTAACCAAAAAGGGGCGACTTCTTTGTAAAGAAGCAAACACCTTTTTATACGGGAACTGCGGTAGTGGCAATGCAGACTGTGCCTCTCCCCGCGACGTAACGCGGTGGAGTGCGCGAACGCTTTCGCTGCGTCGCACGCAGGGTCACAGCCTGTCGCGGCGTTGGACGACTTAGGTTAGGCTGCAGTTTATCGCGAACTCCCTACGGGTGCCAACCGGAAGGTAATTGCTGCAACGATTGCTGCCGCACATTGTGCGGCAATATGGTGCGTGTCCCGGCGCAGTGGGTTTGTTGTAGCGGCGGTGCAAACTTCCGGAGCAAGGCAATACCCCGTTACCACAACAACCTCCGTAGGGGACGACGTCCTCGACGTCCCTTGTTTTGTTTGCCGCAGACCTTTGTGTCAGACCACTGCACCCTGCTACGCGGGTGCGTTGGGTGCCCTCGTCTGCCTCAGCGCTTTGCGCGTCGGGACACGCAACTGCTTGCCGCACCATACAGCGCGGGCGCGGTGCGGCTAACCACAGTCAAGTCCGGTTGGCACCCGTCGGCTTTAGCCGACCGTTGCCTCCTGCTTGACCTAATCGGAGGAACTTTCCCAAACTTGTGGGGAGAAACATCGAACGCCACAGACGGACAACGAGAGCAGGCCCTTAAAAGCGGCTTCTTTGGTTACTTTCTTGCCGCAGCAAGAAAGTAACCGCCCGCCGCGTAGGCGCTCAGCAGAGAGGCGAGGCAAAGCTTCGCCCAAATTACAAACTCCGCACCCCGCGGCGCACAGCTGCAAGCACCAAAATAAAAGCTAAACCGACGCGGCAGACCCCAACCCTGCAATACAAAAAGCCTGTCGTTCCTACAGATAGTACGGCAAATCCTCTTGGTGCTTTGCGAAGTTCAAAATCTCCAGAATCTTCACGCGCAGCTGTAAAAACTCCGGATAGTTTCTCTCGTGCGGACGCGTAATGTTGATTTCCAATATTTCCTCAACCTTGCCGGGGCGCGGCGACATTACAACCACGCGGTCGCTGAGATAAATCGCCTCGTCCACGTCGTGCGTTACAAGCATAATTGTCGTCCCGCGCTGCTCCCAGATTTTCAGCAGTTCGTCCTGCATTTGCATACGCGTGAATGCGTCGAGAGCGCCGAACGGTTCGTCCATCAAGAGAACCTTCGGGCTGTTTATAAACGACCGTGCCAGTGAAACGCGCTGCGCCATTCCGCCGGACAGCTGGTGCGGGTAGTGCTTTTCAAATCCCTCAAGACCGACGAGCTTTACATAGTCCGCAACCTCGTTATGCTTCTTGTCGTAGATTCCGCGCGACTTCAGTCCGAACGCGACATTTCCGCCGACTGTCAGCCACGGGAACAGGCTTGGGTCCTGGAACACAAGTCCGCGCTCGTGGTCAGGCTCTGTTATAAGCGTGCCATCAAGTGTGAGCGATCCCTCTGTGGGCGTTTCAAGGCCGGCAATCATACGCAGAAGCGTCGATTTTCCGCAGCCGGACGGACCGACAAGACTTACAAGCTCGCCCGGTTTTACAGTGAGGTTTATGTTCTGAAGCGCCGTTACCTCGTTTAATTCTCCGGCATTAAAGACTTTGCTGACGCCGCTGATCTCAATTTCGCCGGATTTTGTTATGCTTTCCGTTACCATTGAATATTGTCCTTTTGCCATTTGAGCAGCTTTGTATTAATCTTAAACAGCAGTGAAATTACGGTTGAGAATATCAGCAGTATGATGATAACTCCGGCGTATACCTTGTTGTATTCGCCCCACGATATTGCGTTTGTGATGAAGAAGCCCAAACCGCTTTTTGCTCCGATTGATTCAGCGGAAATCAGCGCAACGCAAGAAATGCTCATACCCATAAACATACCCATAAACAGGCTCGGCATTGTCGCCGGAAGCGCGACCTTGAACAGCAAATAGTTCTTTTTCGCGCCGAGGGTTTTTGCCACCTCGAAATATGAGCTGGGCACAGCCATAATACCCGTTGCTGTCATAAGCGACGCCGGGAACCACACGCCAAACGCAATTATCACAATGCGGACTGCGAAAAAGCCCGGTATAAACGACACGAATATCGGCAGCCAAATTGTGGAGGGTATCGGCCCGATTTTCTTGACAATCGGCATAATCCAATATCTCGCCTTGGGAAACCACCCGGCGAACGCACCGGTGATAAATCCGGCGGCAAGTCCCGCAAAATAGCCCGTAAACAGTAGCCGCAGTGAGTTCAGTATGTGCAGACCGACTGTTTTCCACTCCGCGCCCTTGAGCTTATCCACCTTCGTGATGGCGCCGACAATCCGGCTTCCGTCAGGGAAGTAAAAGCTGCTGATTATGCCGAGCTTTGCGGTTAAGACGTCCCACAGCGTGAAAAAAAGCAGCATCGCCAGAATGCGGGGCGACTTTTCCAGGTATTCCTCTAATTTATTGGTGTTTTTCAGTGTGCCGCGTTTAAGCTTTCTGTCCTGGAGCTTAAAGTACAGGCATTTCACAAGAAACTGCAGCGGAATATAAGAAATAACAGCCGGATAGTGCCATTTCTTGACGAAAATATCGTTTTTGTCCGGCACGAAATAGTAATTTAATATAACAAGCGCCGCGCCGATAATCGGTAAGGCGATGAGAATCGCTTTTTTTAGTTTGCTCAATGTTGTGAGCCTCCTGCTACGCTTCAGAACAAACGGCGCGTGTATGCGCCGTTTGTTCTGATGTAAGTGTTGTTTTTTGCGCCGCGTTCTACTGCTTCAGGTCAAACTGCACAAACAGATTTTCGACTACCTTTTCAGCAGATACATCCTCGCTGATAATACCGAAGCCCTGATATGCCTTGAAGATGTTGGTGAAGGTTTTGATACCGATGTCAAAGCCGGGGTTCCACACGTAGGTTTTTGCAATTTCATATGTTGTTGCCGGCTCGCCTGACAGAATCAGTCCTTTTTCAAAGCCGTAGTCTACAATTTCCTTTTTGTGCTCGTCGCTCTGCAGGTAAATGGAGGCGTCGTACAGAACCTGTGTAATTGCTTTGACGTCTTCAAGGTTAGACTTGACATACTGTGAGCTGAACACCAGCAAGCAGCAGGTTTCGTCAGCAATTTGCGGGTCGGTGGACATCTGTGCTACAAAGCGCAGCTCGCCTGACTGTACGCGGGGATAAATGCCCGAATCGCCGACGGAGATTGCGTCTACCTCTCCTGAATCAAGCGCCGCCTGTGTTGCCGCGCTTTCCAGCACTACCCACTCAAAGTCGTTTTCCGGGTCATAGCCGTCCGCCAGGAGCAAACGCCAGAAGTACTCGCCTACGCCTGAGGTGTGCGTTGTGCCGATTTTCTTTCCCTTGAGGTCGGCAATTGTCTTGTACGGTGAATCCTCGCGGACAACAACTGCAAAGCAGCCCTGCTGAATTCCGATGGTCGCCTTAATGTCAAGACCGTTTTCAATGGGCTTGAGCCAGAAGTCAAGCACGCCGTCTGTTACGTCAATTTTGCCCGTTTCAATAAGCATTTGCTGCTCGGCGGGGTTAACGTGAACCAGCTCAACGTCATAGCCTGCCGCCTCATACAGACCGAGCTTCTCTGCCGTATAGAAATGCAGCTCGCAGCCTGCGCCGATGATGCCGATTTTAAGGGGCTTTAATGCCGCAGGGGCGGCTGTTGTCGTGTCGTCCGGCGTTGCCGGTGCTTCGGTTGACGGTGTTGGTGTAGGATCAGCTTCTTTCTTGCTACAGCCTACGAGAACGGTGAACAGCATTGCCACCGTCAGGAGTGCCGCGATTAGTTTTATCGAACGTGATTTACGCATTTTGTTTTTCTCCCAATTAGTTTTTATTTATAACCGCAGCCTCAGCTGAAGTTTTCAGGGTTTAGCGGCCACCGGCCGTATTTCCACAGCGCGTCGTACACCGCGTCTACATTTTCCTTCGGCGTCGGCACCGGAAGTCCGCAACCGTAGCCGGGAATGTAGCCCTTCGGGCTGTCCCACGCCTTTTGGAAGCATTTCTTCAGGTCCGCGTCAACATCCTCAGGCGTTCCGAGGAGCATTGTCGCCGTCGGATGTACGTTTCCGATGACTGTGACCTTGTCGCCGATCTCGCGCTTGACCTCCGCCAAATCCAGGGCGTTGTCTACCGAGAACGCCGCCGGGCCTGTTTCGACAATATCGTGCAGAACCTTTTCTGTGTGCCCGCAGATATGCAAGTACGGCTTTTTGCCCGCAATACGCGTCATTTCCGTGAACAGGCGCGTGAGGTAAGGCTTTGCGAAGGCTCTGTAGTTTTCCGGGCTGAGCACATCTCCCGACGAGACGGGATCCATTATCTGAAAGCCGATGTCGTAGCCCTCAAGAGCGCTGATTAACGTCAGCTGCGTTTGCAGAATATGCTCCAGCACCGCGTGAACATATTCGGGATCCCGAAGAGTTTTTTTCAGCAGCTTTTCAACGCCGATTGTGCGTCCTGCCTGTGTTATCGGTCCCTCCATCATAACCCGCAGCGGCACCTTGTCGCCAAGCGCTTCAAGTATTCCGTCAAGATACTCCCAAAACGGGGCAAGACGCGGGTCTGTTTTCGGGTCGGTTATAACCGGGTGCTTCAGGTCGTCCCCCTCAAGCGGGACGGTTTCTAATATGTATGCGTGTCCGCCCTCCGGATTCGCGTATGTCGCTCCGTAAAGACCGGGCACCGAAAATCCCGCCGCAAGCTCCTCCGTGCGGTATTTTTCGTAAATTTTGACCTCTGTTGCGATTTTATAGGCATTATCCGTGCCGTATCGTTTTGTATCGACGCCCTCAAACTTCAGGAGCGCGGGGCTGTAGCTGAACTTGCTCGGTACGCGGTCTATCGGTCTGCCCTCTTCCCAAGCCAGTACACGTTCCTTCGGTGTCATCTGGTCGCGCAATTTCGTTGCCATAATAAACGTCTCCTATGCTCTGCCCACGAGGGTTTTTACAAGCTTTAACGCCTCGGAAGCATTTTTTGAGTATCCGTCCGCGCCGATTTTATCTGAGAACGCCTGTGACAGCGGCCCTCCGCCGACGATTACCTTGTGCTTTTCGCGCACGCCCTTTTCCTTGAGCAGCTCGACAACCTTCGGCATTCCGAGCATTGTCGTCGTCATTAGTGTTGACAGCGCGATGACGTCCGCCTGCTCGGCAATTGCGGTATCGACAAACTTTTCCGCCGGAACATCGCGCCCGAGGTCTATTATTTCGAAGCCTCCGGCTTCTACCAGGATTTTCACAAGGTTCTTGCCAATATCGTGCGTGTCGCCCTCGATAACTCCGATTACAACCTTAGTTTTCTTTTCAGCGCCGCCTTCAACCTTAATATGCGGCTTTAGCACTTCAACGCCCGCGTTCAGCGCGTCTGAGCATACAAGCAGCTCAGGAATAAAGTATTCCTCGCTCTCAAAAAGGTCTCCCGCACGGCGCATTCCGTCGGCAAGACCCTCGTCGATTACCTCAAGTGCGTCAATTCCTTGCGCAACCGCCTCGTTTGACAGCTCCGCCGCAGTGTCCTCATCCATATCCACCACGCTGTCTGACAGTCCGCGCAGTATTCTTTCTCTTTCTGAACTCATATGTAATAACCTCAATATTAAATGCGGCAAAAAGCCGTGCTTACGCTCTGATTGCGTCTGTAAACGCCTTGATATTTGCAAGCGGCGAGCTTGTGGAAAGTCCGCAGGCAGGCGCTATAATGTCTATACTTCCGCGCTTCAGAATTTCGGCGGCGGCGGCGACCTTTTCGGGTGTTCCGAACTCCAGCAGATATGTGCTGAGGTTACCCATTGTCACAAGCTCCGGGAACTCTGCCTTCAGCGCGACAAGGTCAACCATTGCGTCCGCGCTTACAGCATCCGCGTGCAAATGCGCGATGTGCGACTTGACTGGCTTCAGGTCTCCGCAGATGTGCACGATAACGGGGATATTCGCGCGGTGAATGCCGTCGGCGACGCGGTTTATATACCTCACGGCAAAATCCTCGAACATTTTGGGGCCGAGAATCTCGCCTGTGGCTGTCGGGTCGGCGATTGATATAACGTCCGCGCCGGCTTCTATCAGCTGATATGCGTACTCAATCAAAAAGTCCGCAACCTTGTCGATAAGCGCGTGGCTTGCGGCCGCGTCCTTGCGCAGGTCTTTCAGAAAGCGCATCGGGTCAACAAGCGAGCCCGCTGTGCTGATAGGTCCCGTCAGGCTGCCGATAACCGGAACATCGGTAAGCTGCCGGCTTGCGGCTTCGACAGTAGTTGCAATAACGGAGCTGCGGCTGCTTTCAAGCGCGGACTTTGTATCCGGCAGAACAGCTTCCGCTGCCGCCGCGTATCTTTCGACCGCGATTTTCGGCTCACATGCGCGCGTTCCGAAATCTACTGCGCTGCCGAGCGCCTCCGCCTCAACCGTCATACAAAACGGAATTCCGATGTTTTCAAACCCGGTCTGGATGTTTACGGCAAGGGCAAGCTCTGTCATAAGACCCGCGTCGCTGTGTGCCTCCGGGAATGCCTTGCCCGAATTGTCCATAACCTCGACAATAGCGGCATTCATCATTCCTCCGGGGCATATAACCGGCTTTCTGTCAACTGCCTTGCGGGCAAAAGTATTTAGAAGCCGTTCTTTCGGCGACAGTGAACTCATTTATGTAATCAGTGCTCCTGTTAGTATACTATTTATATATGCTTTGTGTGTGTTGATAGACATAATAACACATCAAAGCATATATGTCAAGTATATTTTTTCGTTTTTTTAGTGGGAGTTTTTGGGGGATTTTTTTCGGCGGGTGCCGAGGGGGCGACAATTTTTTCTTTTTTGTACTTAAGGGTTTTGGCGGGCGTTTTTTTGCTTTTAGGATTTATGCTTGGGTCTGGTTATTGCTTGTTCACCGGTGGCGCTGGTGGTCGCGCATACGTGCCGCTACGCGCGGCGGCGGTTACTTTTTTCCGGCGAAGCGGAAAAAGTAACCGCCCGCCGCGCAGGCGCTTAGCAGCGCGGCGCGGCGACGCTTCGCCGCAATTACAAACATAGCAACCTGCGCCGAAGCTCTGCGGTTGCACCCAAGTAAAAGCAAATCCACAAGGCGAAGCAACCCCCGGGCGGCAGATTGCCGCCCCTACGCCGCCACAAGCTCCTGCGCAACCGCAACAAGGGACGATGAGGGCATCGTCCCCTACAAACGCAAAGCTCTGAAGAGACAGAATAGTGATGGCAAGGTAGGCTGCCTCCCCTACATCAAGCTCAAACAAAGCAAGCTCTGCGGCGAAGCATCGCCGCAAACACTCCAGTCCCCTCATAATTATCGCCCTGTTCATACAATATTCACGCTTTGTTTACAAACAAATGCTATAATTTCAGTATCAATATATAGTAGATTACATCTAATGAATAACAAAAAACAACAACGAGGTGCGTGATGTCAAAAACAGCGCTTGTAATTGAAGACGACAGAAACATATCAGAGCTTTTGCGCATTTACCTTGAGCATGACGGCTATACAGTCGAAACTGCGGCTAACGGCGCGCTCGGGGTAACCTCCTTTGAGCAAAACGAGCCGGATATTGTTCTTCTTGATATTATGCTGCCGGTTATGGACGGCTGGCAGGTGCTCAAACAAATCAGGCTGAAGTCAAAAAAAGTGCCTGTCATTATGCTGACGGCAAAGGGCGAAACAGACAACAAGGTTCTCGGACTTGAAAGCGGAGCTGACGACTATATCTCTAAGCCGTTTGAAATTTCGGAGCTTCTGGCGAGAATCCACGCCGTTACGCGCAGAACAGGCGGTCAGGAAAAACCCCGCGTTTTGGAGTTCGTCAATCTTGTCATTGATATGGACCGCTTCACGCTTACCGTTGCAGGAAAGCGCACGGAGGCGCCGCCTAAGGAAATGGAGCTTTTGTTCCACCTTGCGTCCTCGCCAAACAGGGTTTACACGCGCAATCAGCTGCTGGACGAGGTTTGGGGCTTTGACTATTACGGCGACTCGCGTACTGTTGACGTGCACGTTAAACGCCTGCGCGAAAAGCTTGAGGGCGTTTCCGATACCTGGGCGCTGAAAACCGTCTGGGGCGTCGGCTACAAATTCGAGGTAAACGACTGATACAACCGGACTTCCGTCATAACAGGACACATTAATGCGAGCCTCCATATACCTGAAAAACTTCATATCAACAGCGATAACGGTTCTGCTTTCGTTTGTTCTGCTTGGTTCGCTTTTTTCCGCATGGACATACCGAACGATTGTAACCGACCGTCACGCGACACTCTCTTCCGCAGTTAACGAGGCGGAGAGGTATATCCACGCCTACATAAAGCCGTATTCGCGTGAGCTTAACACGATGGAAATTTCGATTGCGATGTCAATTATCGCTCACGCTTCCAATATAAACATTATGGCAGCGGACGAAAACGGTGTCGTTACCGCCTGCTCGGACTCGTTCAGCTGTACGCATATCGGAAAGCAGGTTCCGTCAGACATTATCAGCTCCGTAAGCTTTTTGTCAGACCCGCAGACAGACAGCGTTATTCTTTCCGGGACGCTTGGCGGCGTTTTTGACGAAAACCGCACAATTGCGGCGATTCCGCTGGTTATTGGCAGCGGGGATTCCGAAATAAACGTCGGTTATGTTTTTGCCTCTGTTGAGACGGAGTTTTTGCGCGACGCGACGTACAGATTCCTGAAAAACTACACTATTCTCGCCGGGGTTGTTATGTGCGCCGCCTTTATTGTGTCGCTCATCTCGACAAAGCACCTCGCCGCGCCTATACGCGAGCTTGCCGTATTATCCCGCAGAATCGGCCGCGGTGATTTTTCCGTGCGCTCACGCGCCGCGCTGCGGCAGGACGAGATCGGCGAGCTTGCCGGCGCCTTTAACCAAATGGCGGACAGTCTCGGTCGTTCGGACAAAAAGAAATCTGAGCTGCTGGCAAACGTCTCGCACGAGCTGCGCACACCAATGACGGTAATCTCCGGCTTTGCCGACGGAATTCTTGACGGGACGGTTCCGCATGAAAAGCAGACGGAATACCTGAACATAATCTCCTCCGAAACAAAGCGCCTTTCGCGCCTTGTGCGCTCAATGCTTGACACCGCGAGGTTTGACAAGGAGCAGAACGCCAAAAAGGTCTTTGACATTACGGACGTTCTGGCGACAACGCTGATCGGCCTTACACCGAAAATCGAGAGCAAGCACCTTGACGTTGAGCCGCGTTTTCCCGAAGAAGCGGTTATCGTCATTGCCGACAAGGACGCTATAACGCAGGTCGCCTACAATTTGATTGACAACGCGATAAAGTTCGCGGAGGAACACAGCGTTTTAGTCCTTGATGTATGGAAAAAGGACACAAAGGTTTTCGTTTCCGTCGAAAACACAGGCGAAACAATACCGAAGGACGAGCTTCCGCTGATATTCGAGCGCTTTCACAAGGTCGATAAGTCGCGCGGGGTAAATCCTGACGGCGCGGGGCTTGGGCTGTACATTGCAAAGACGATTATGGACCACCACAACGAAAGTATTTCCGTCGAAAGCGAAAACGGCAAAACCAGATTCACCTTCACGCTTTCCGGAGCCGGCGAAAAACCTGACCGCCGCATAGCTAAGGACTGATTCGCCGCCGCAACACAATACATTATTTATAACGGAGCACCGCCTTGCCGACTGCGTCAACAAAAACACCGAACAACAAAGAGGATAATCCTCTGCGCATTTATACTGCGGCGTTTGCCGCCGCAGACGTTGAAGAAATTGTATCCCGCACAGGCGTTTCGTTTTCTGACGGCGCGTTTTCTCCTGTATTTTTCGGCAAAACGCTGTGTGCCGCGCACCCTGATTTTTCTCTGACTGCGGAAGGACTTGCCGAAAACAGCGCGCGGCTCTCCTACGCCGCCAAAATACTTATGCTGCGAATGCTGCTGAACTCCAAAAGAACGCTCTGGAACGGGGCGTTCTTGGCATATCGCGAGATTCCGGGTGCGGCGATTTATGACAGCAATTTTTCCGGCAGAGTGCGCTCACGTCTTGCGCGTGCATACGGCAAAAACGCGGATACACTTGCGGATTTCGGCCGCCGCGCGGCAGTCTGCGGCGCTATACCCGTGCGCGGGTTTTCAAAAAAGGATGCGGCGGCTTATGATTTTGAGGTTCTGCCCGGCGCTTTTATCCGCGTAACGGTTTACCTCGGCGACGAGGAGTTTCCCTCAACCTCGCAGGTGCTGTTTTCAGACAATATCGTGCCTGTATGGGACGGAGAGGATCTTGCCGCGCTTGGCGAAGTGCTGTGCCGTCTGCTGTCTGAGGCGGTCATATGAGCGACACACAGCCGCAAAACGCAATAATTGTCGGCGGGGGCGCGGCGGGGCTTTACTGCGCGTTTCAGCTGGCAAAGGGCGGCGTCGCTGTCACAGTATTCGAGCGCAATCCCCTGTTCGGCAAGAAGCTGCGCATTACGGGCAAGGGGCGGTGCAATATGACAAACGACTGCACGCCGCAGGAATTTCTGGACAACATTTATCGCGGCAAAAAGTCTCTGCGCTCCGCGATTTACGGTCACACGCCGCAGGACGTGATGGCTGAGTTCGAGTCAATCGGCGTGCCGGTAAAGGTTGAGCGCGGAAACCGCGTTTTTCCCATGAGCGAGAACGCGCACGACGTTGCGGCAAGGCTTGAGAATGTATGCCGCCGGCTGGGCGCGGAGCTTGTATCGGAGCGAGTTACGGAGATTATCCTTGACGATACCGGCACAGCCGTCGGCGTCGTCGCGGCCGGTACGGAGCACCGAGCGGGCGCTGTCGTCATTGCGACAGGAGGACTGTCCTACCCGAAAACCGGCTCTACGGGCGACGGGTACCGCTTTGCGCAAAGAGCGGGGCTTGCCGTTACAGAAAAATCCCCGTCGCTCGTGCCGCTTTTGTCGGACGAGCCTTGTTGCCCCGCGCTTCAGGGACTGTCACTGAAAAATGTGCGCCTTACGGTGACGGACGATGAGGGGCGCGAAAAATACTCCGGCTTCGGCGAAATGCTGTTTACGGATCGCGGCATTTCGGGTCCGCTTATACTGACCGCCTCGGCACAACTTGATTTTTCCGCAAAAGCCTGTTATAATGCTTCAATAGACCTGAAACCCGCCGTGACGGAAGCGGAGCTGGACGCGCGGCTGCTCGCAATGCTTGCCTCGGCGCAGAACAAGGACGTTGTAAACGCGCTGCACGGGCTGCTGCCTGCGTCGCTGCTGCCGGAGCTGCTGGACAAGGCGGGAATCGACGGCAGACTCAAGGCAAACTCCCTGACAAAGGACGCGCGCAAGAGCATAATCCGAACGCTCAAGGGTTTTTCGGTCGCAATATCCGGACCCGCGCCGATTGACGAGGCGGTTATCACACGCGGAGGCGTTGATATGTCCGAGATTAGCTCCTCGACTATGCAGAGCAAAAAGGTACCCGGGCTGTATTTCATCGGAGAGGTGCTTGACCTCGACGGAAAAACAGGCGGATTCAACCTGCAAATCGCGTGGAGTACGGCTTTTCTCGCCGCAAAGGCTGTCACGGCGAGCTTGCTGGAAATACAATAACTTCTCCTCGAAATAGACACCTATAAAGTTAAAATATGTCACTTAAAATATCAGATAATTTACATTCAATAGATAAGCTTGAGAACGAAAACATTTTCATAATGACTGAAAATGTCGCGATTCATCAGGACATTCGTCCGCTCAGGCTGCTGATTCTGAACCTTATGCCGACAAAGGTCGATACGGAAGTTCAGCTTTTGCGCAAGCTCTCAAACTCGCCGCTTCAGGTCGAGGTTGAGTTCATCCGAATGGTCAGCCACAGCGCGAAGAATATGGACGCGTCGTATCTTGAGACATTTTACCGCACGTTTTCCGAGGTTAAAAACCGCCGGTTTGACGGAATGATTATCACCGGCGCGCCTGTTGAAACGCTTGAGTTTGAGAGCGTTGACTACTGGCCGGAGCTGTGCGAAATTTTCCGCTGGACGACAAAAAACGTCCACTCGACGTTCCATATTTGCTGGGGCGCACAGGCCGCGCTGTACTATTACTATGGCGTGCCGAAGCACAATCTGCCGAAAAAGTGCTCCGGCGTATTTGAACACGAAATTCTGAAAACCCACTCGCCGCTGTTCTTCGGCTTTGACGATGTGTTCAATATGCCGCATTCCCGGTTCACGGCCGTCGCAAAAAAGGACTTGCTGAAGGTTCCGGAGCTTGAGCTTATGGCGGAATCCGGACAGGCGGGCGTTTCGGTGCTTAAATCCGATGACAACAAGCGCTTTTTTGTACTCGGACACGCCGAATACGACGCGGACACGCTGTCAAAAGAGTATTTCCGCGATGTAAACGCGGGGCTGAACCCCGACGTGCCGCAAAACTACTTCCCGCACGACGACCCGGCGCTGCCGCCGCGCGTTTCGTGGCGGGCATACGCGCAGCTGATGTTTTCGAACTGGCTGAATTACTATGTTTATCAGTCTACGCCGTATAATATCGACCAGATTGGGGTTGAGAACTGCACTGATGCGTTTGATTCGGCTATGCTGTAGGCACGATTAGTTGAGTTGTTGCACAGCCCCGGGGAATGGGTTCCCCGGGGCTGTGCTTTTTTCTTTTGTGCGGGGCTTTTATTTTTTTTGGTGGGGCTTCGCTTTTGTAGGGGACGACGTCCTCAACTTCCCTTGTTGTGGGTGCGACGGGACTTTTGGTGTGCTCAGGTGCGGCAATCTGCTGCCCGGGGTTTGCTTCGCCGTTCTGCTTTGCTTTTACTTGGGTGTAAGCGTAGACCTGCGGCGCGGGGATGGCTGCTTTTGGCGAGATTTATCTTTTTTCAGGGCTTCGTCTCTGTAGGGGACGCTGCCCTCAGCATCCCTTGTGGCGGTTGCCGCCGGATTTTTTGTAGGGCGTAGGGGCGACCGTCTCGGTCGCCCGGGGTTTGCTTCGCCGCTCTGTTTGGCTGTTGCTTTGGTGCAACCGCAGACCTGCGGCGCAGGTTGCGGTGTTTGAAATTGCGGCGAAGCTTGGCAGCTTCGCGAAGCAGAGCGCCTGCGCGGCGGGCGGTTACTTTTTTCGCTTCGCCGGAAAAAGTAACCAAAAAGGGGCGACTTCTTTAGAAGAAGCAATCTTTTTTCTATACGGGAACTGCGGAGTATGCGTAAGGCTTTTGCCTGTCCCCGCGACGTATTACGGTGATAGCGGCGAACGCTTACGCTGCGCCGCACGCAGGGGCGAAGCCTGTCGCGGCGTTGGGTGACTCGGGTAAGACTTTAGCTTGCCGCAAGGTGCCGTCGGGTGCCAACCAGAAGGTCATTGCTGCTACGATTGCTGCCGCACGTTGTGCGGCAATGCGGTGCGTCTCCCGTCGCGACAGGGTTGTGGCTGCGGCGGGTGTAAACTTACGGTTCAAGGCAATCCTCCGTTACCACGACAATCTCCGTAGGGGACGATGTCCTCGACGGAGATTGTTTTGGTTTGCCGCAGACGTTTGCGTCAGACCACTGCACCCTGCTATGTGGGTGCGTCGGGTACCCTCGTCTACCTCCGCACTTCGTGCGTCGGGACACGCAACTGCTTGCCGTACCCGACAGCGCAGGGCGCGGTGCGGGTTGGCTTCGCCAAATTCTGGTTGCCACCCGCCTGCACTTACCTCTGGCACCTAGGGCTAAAGCCCGTCACTCGGCAATTCTGTCAGGGTTCGGACGCACGGACACGTTCACTTGCCGCAACGCAACCCGCCTAAGCCCTAAAGCGGCTTCTTTGGTTCCTTTCTTGCCAAGACAAGAAAGGAACCGCCCGCCGCGCAGGCGTAAAGCTGTGCGGCGAGGCGAAGCTTCGCCCCAATTACAAACATAGCAACCCCGGCGTACGGCTGTGCGCACCCACATTAAGCAAACCCCTGCCTAAATGTCTACATCAGCTCTACATTAAATCAAAAGCAGAGAGGCGAGGCGCAGCTTCGCCGCAATTACAAACACTGCACCCTCGGCGCACAGCTGAACGCACTCACTGCAAAACAGCAACCGCCCTCCAACGCGAAGCTCCGCCGTTAGTCAAAAACTCCTGTAATCTTCAGCGCCTCGACAATATTCCTTGCGTACAGCACCTCAATCCCCTCCGGGGGGGTAAATTTCCCGCGATTTGCGCGCGGCACAATTGCCCTGGCAAAGCCGAGCCGCTGCGCTTCGACGACGCGATCCGCTATGCGCTGGGTTGAGCGCAGCTCGCCTGTCAGTCCAACCTCGCCTATTGCTACAATATCGTCGCCGACCGGTACGTCGCGGTAGCTTGAAGCGAGAGCGAGTACTGTTGCCAGGTCCGCGCCGGTTTCGGCAAGCTCAAGGCCGCCGATTACGTTGAAATAGCAGTCACACCCCGAAACGCGCAGTCCTGCGCGTTTTTCGGCGACGGCGAGAAGCATTAGGGCGCGCGAATACTCGATTCCCTGTGCCACGCGGCGGGGGTTGTTCAGCGAAGTCGGCGCGGCGAGCGCCTGAACCTCCGCTAAGAGCTGGCGCGAGCCCTCGCACACGCAGGTAACGCACGTTCCCGGCGTGTTTTTTGGGCGGCCTGAGAGCATTTCCTCCGAGGGATTCAGCACTTCCTTTAGTCCCTCGGAGTTCATTTCAAAAACACCGATTTCGTTTGTGGAGCCGAAACGGTTCTTTTTCGCGCGCAGGATTCTGTAGCTTGTCTGCCTGTCGCCCTCGAACTGTAGTACGCTGTCCACCATATGTTCAAGCACCAAGGGGCCCGCAATCGCACCCTCCTTGTTGACGTGTCCGACAAGAAATACTGCACAGCCTGACGCCTTTGCAAAGCGCATAAGCGACATTGCGCAGTCCTTTACCTGTGTTACGCTGCCGGGGGAGGAGTTGCCGGACGGATTGTAGAGCGTCTGTATTGAGTCCGCAATCAGAATGTCGGGCTTTGCCTCCGTTGCGGCGGCGATTATCTCCTCTATATTCGTCTCCGTGAGGACATACAGGCTGTCCGCTTCAAGGCTCAGTCTGTCCGCCCGCATTTTCAGCTGACGTTCAGATTCCTCGCCCGAAACGTACAGCACCTTTGTTTTCTCCGGTACGCTGCCGCAGATTTGCAGCAGCAGCGTGGACTTGCCGATTCCGGGGCTGCCGCCGACGAGAACAATCGAGCCGCGGACGATTCCCCCGCCGAGCACCCGGTCAAACTCACTGATGTGCGTTTTTATCCGCTCCTCTTCGGCAGAGGACAGCTCAGCCAGCTTTTTCGGCGCGAACGGCTGTAAACCTGCGCCCGAACGCGCAATAGACGCACCCTTTGCGGGTGCGTCTATCTTCATTTCGGAGAGCGTGTTCCAAGCGCCGCAGGCGGGACACTGCCCCTGCCACGCGACGGTATCGTTTCCGCAGTCCGTGCACACATATACTTTCTTTGGTTTCATAGGTTTGTTTTTGCCTTCCGGCGTTTTTTGGTGACGGCAGAATGCCGGTTGCGGTCTACCACACGTCGCCTATTAGATGATATGCCTCTGTTCCGGGGTTGTTTTCCTGCGTTTCTGCCGGTTTTTCGGCAGGAGCGACAGGGTATTTGCCTGACAGGTTGCGGCAAAAGCCGGAAAACACAATTGCCGCAAGCTTTGTTTGATAGTCAGCTTCCTGCAAAACGCTTTCGTCCTGCGGGTTTGATAAAAAGCCGCACTCAACTAGAATCGCCTTGCACTCAAGGTTGTTCATCAGATAGATAGACTTTTGCACCTTGACGGCTCCGCGCCTGTTTGTGCGCGTATCCGTGTTCAGTGTGGATTTCAGCAGCTCCTGAATCGTTACGCCAAGCTCGCGGCTGCCGTCCGTCGGGGAATACAGCACCTGCGCGCCAAAGGGGGCGGGTTTTGGATAGATGTTCTGGTGTATGCTTATAAATACCGCATTCGGCGTTGAGTTTATGAGCTTCAGGCGCGTTTTTTGGTCGTACTGTTTGCGGGCGCGGAGCGTTTTCGCGTCCGCCGGGTAGGCAATATCGTCTCCCGCGCGGGTCATAACCGTTTCAAATCCGTAAAACTGAGCAATCAGCTGCAAGCGGCGGGATATGCTGAGGTTTATTCCCGCCTCAATAACGCCGTTGGGCGACACCGCGCCGCCGTCTGACCCGCCGTGTCCCGCGTCTATAACGAGCGTCGGAAAGGACAGGCTTGAGAACATTGTCGTCCTGTTTTTCGGGCGCAGAGACTTGTACACATACCGCGTGAACGAAACCGCTGTTACTAAAATAACAAGCGCGGCAACAAGCTTTATAAGCAGCCGGAGTCTGCGGTTTTTTAATGCTTTGTCAGTCATATAAGAATATATGTCTGACGGCGGGGTTATATGATAGCGGGTGCGCGGGACTACTGCACGTCCTCGACAATCTTTTCGGGCGGAGCGTCCAGCAGCTCCGGGTTTTTGAACAGGTATTTCAGGTACTTAAACGCGTGCGCAAAATAGAACCCGTCTGTTATGCGCTCATCGGAAACGACAAGCAGGTCAAACACCTTTTTCTTGACAACGGAGCCGTCCTCCTGCATTTCAAAGGTTTTTCTTTTGGCGCCGAGACCGACGAATATCGGAAGTGTCCCGAAATTGTAGATATGGTGATGAACAGGCGGTATGCCCATTGAACCGAGGTCTGTTATGATGACAGAGCCGTGGAACGGGCTTGCGTTCAGTACAATATTCGGCATTTTGCCGAAATAGTCGAGCGTGCGCAGAAGCCAGACAGCAAATTTCAGTAAAAGACGCGGCAGCTTCATCATCGTGTCGGCAATATTGTCCGTTGCGGTTGCGCCGGAGCGGGCAGCGTCCACCTGCGTCTGCATTTTTTCGACGACCTGCGCGAACGTGTCGGCAACGTCAAACGGGACTTTTATGGACGTTTCAGGGGCGGTTGCCTCCATTTTCAGCTTGATTGACATAACAAGCTCGGGATAATACCGCGCGTAAACGCGCTGCCCCGCAATGAAGCGGTTTATCTCAGGAAACTGGGAGCAGGTACGGACATATGCCGCCGTTACAAAATGCAGAAAGCTTGCTGTTTTAACGTCGTCTTCAAGGCGTTTTTTGCGCAGGTACGCATCCACCGTGTCGGTCTGGATTGTGTCGGTAAAAAGGTTTTGCGCGTCGTTGCGTGTCGGCATAATGTACGCCATCATTTTGTGATACGGGTCGAGACCGCGCAAATATCTGCCGTCTGTTCTGTCGCCGTGGCGGCGCTTGTAGCCTGTCTTTGTGATTTTGGACATAAAGATTCCTTTGTGCTCATGCGCTGATAGCGCGTTTATAAATAAGTTTCGCCTGCCCGAAATTGTACGATGTTCAGGCAGGCGAAAAACCTATTGTTAACCGACGATTTCGCCCTCAGGCGTTCCGGTAAGTCCGGCGGCGTTCATTTCGTCATAGTCAATGTGCATATACGTTGCGTATTCGGGCGACACCCGCGCGACAACTTCGTCAAAGATAAGTCCGCGCTCGCCGCCTATGCGTACCTTTATAAGCTGCTTGTCTGCAAGCCCGAATTTTGCCGCGTCCTCAGGCGTTAAGTGCAGGTGGCGCTTTGCGATAATCGCGCCCTCCTTGGTTGTGACCTCTCCCGCGTCTCCGATAAGCGTTACGCCGGGGCTTCCGGCAAGGTCGCCGGACTCGCGAATCGGACAGTCAAGCCCGAGTGCGCGCGCGTCTGTCAGCGACAGCTCTATTTGATCCGCCTTGCGGCAGGGTCCGATAATCGACAGCGTCGTTTTGCCCTTGGGGCCGACCACGGTAATCTTTTGCGGCGTTGCGAACTGACCCGGCTGGCTCAGCATTTTCTTGACCTCAAGCTCGAAGCCTGTGCCGAAGAGCTTGTCAAGCGTCTCCCGCGTTACATGGCAGTGCTTGCCCGAGCCTTCGATTGTTACTTTATATGACATATATATTGTCCTCCATAGAGATGATAATGAATTTAGATTTCCGACACCGCGCTTATTCCGTAAAACACGGCTTGGCTTGCGCCGTTAGTCGCGTCCCGCACGGCGGCGAGAAACTCCTCCGGATTTTCTTCCGGAAACAGCGCCGTTATATCGACGTTTTCGCCGTAGTCACAGGCGGATACCGTCCCGCCGTGCAATGTCACCGCGTTTTTGATGAGCGCCTGCGCGCCGTACGGAACAACGACGCGGTACTGCGCCATTTGCCGCACACGCATTTTCGGGGCGGCGGCGACAGCGGAGGCGGCAGTTTCTGAATACGCGCGGCGCAGACCGCCCGGACCAAGCAAGATTCCGCCGAAATACCGCGCGACGAGTATAATCGCGCCGCGAAGCTCTGCGTGGCGCAGCTGCTCAGACAGCGGCTGACCCGCCGTGCCCTGCGGCTCGCCGTCGTCCGACGAGCGGACTGTGCCGTCCGGAAGTACATATGCCCAGACAACATGCCGCGCGTTGGAAAACTTCGCGCGTGTGCTTTCGATTTGCGCCTTTGCGGCGTCCTCCGACTGCGCGGGCAGGCAAAATCCCAGAAAGCGCGAGCGCTTTTCGGTTAGCTGCGATTCCCCGCGTCCTGCCGGCGCGTAGTATGAGTCAAGAGACATCCGAATTCGTGCCGGATTAGCGCAGACCCGCTTTTTTCATCTTCTCGGCGAAAAGCTCATACTCGGAAAGCTGACCCTCCGCGCCGATTTCCGCGCTGCGGTCATAGCTTGAGGCAAAGCTGATTTCACTCATCAGAATCGGCTTTGAGGGATCGTCTACCTTGGCAAAAACGAGGGGCGAATGATACAGCTTGCGCTTTACGAGAAACTGCGTTGCCTCCGTTACGGTGAACTTTTCCATCGTGTCCTCCGTGTCGCCGATTGTGAACTCAATCGTGCCGCCGAGGGACTTGGGATTTTTCGGGTCCGTGCCGTGGAACTCAAGATACTGATCAAACTCATGATAGTGCGACTTGATTTCCATTGAAAACGGCTCAGAAATGGGCATCCAGCAGCGGCGAATCGGCGCGGCGTCCTCGAATGAGCGGCTGAGCGTTGACGTTGAATTCAGTACAACCTCAGGGTGGGGGTGGTAGCGGTTCCACACCGCGTCGCCGTAGGCAAAGCTTTTCAGCCACTCGAATTTCTGGGGGTCAACGGCGCTGCCGCCGTACTTTACAAACGCGCAGTCGTTAAATATCGGCGGAAAGTCCGCGTTTCTCAGCTTCACAAGCCGCACGGAGTAGTAAACGCCCTTCTGCACGTGCATCGTCGCCGCGGCGTTGAACTTTACAGAGTGCAGCTCGTCGGGCGACAGGCCGATTGTGAATTCAATCTCGCCCGTTAGCTCAAGCTGATTCTGAAAATCGCCGCCGATTACCGTTATATAGTGCTCACATTCGGCTTTTTGGAGCGGCACAACAACAGCCTCTGACGTAATGTACTGCCAGTCAATGACGACGCCGAGGTCGCCGAAGTCCGGCTCTGACTGCAAATGCACGCTGTCAAACCCTGAAGCGTAAGCGGGGTTTTTGGCGGCGGGAACAATGCACTGGTCGCCAGTGCGGACGTATTTTTTGATTAGGTTATCTTTGTTTGACATAATAACACCATTATACTTATGTTTTTAGTTTATTATAGTATAACGCGGCTGAAATGTCAATAGTATTGCGCACTTTGACGGCGGGCCGGGTTTTCTGCGGTTTCGGCGCGGCTGCACAAGGTTGCGCTTGTATATTGCGCCTGAGTATGGTAAAATGCAAAAAACAAAATTCGCTATGCGAAACACCCGGTACATTTATTTGAACAAATTACTACTCCGAATTAAGTCCCGTTTTTCCTCGCCCGCAAAGGGGCGACTGCCGCTGCTTGACGAGGTGCGCGGACTTGCCATCATTGCGATGGTTGCCTATCACCTGTTTTACTCGATGGCATTTCTGTTTGATATGCCCGTCGGGCTTACCGTATTTAACGCGGCGCAAGCCTATGAGCCGCTGATTGTCGGCGTATTTATACTGGTTTCCGGCTGCTCATCGCGGCTTTCGCGCAGTAACCTGAAGCGCGGACTGTGGCTTATTCCCTGCGCCGCCGTCGTTTCGCTGGTAACGCTGTTTTTTACGCCGGAGCTGGTAATAGTATTCGGCATACTGCACTTTTTGGCGCTTGCGATTATTATTTTTCACTTTATTCTGCCGCTTGTACGAAAAATACCTCCGCTGGCGGGATTTTTGTGCTGCGTGTTTCTTTTTGCGGCGCTGTACGGGTTGCCGGAGGGATACATTGGTGTTCCCGGCTTTTCGGTGCGGCTGCCGGAGATTTTGTACAGGCGGGATTTTTTGTTTTGGCTTGGATTTACCTCCCCTACGTTTGGCTCGGAGGATTATTTTCCGCTTTTGCCGTGGTTTTTTCTGTTCCTTTCCGGGGCGTTTATCGGCACTCCGCTCGCGGAGGGGCGTGCGCCGGAATTTATGCGAAGGAGCTATGCGCGGCCGCTTGGCTTTTTAGGAAGGCATTCGCTGGTGATTTATTTGGCGCACCAGCCGGTGATTCTGGCGGTACTTTGGGTGGTTAGCAGGGTTTAGGGCGGCTGGGTTTGCTTCGCTATTTTGTTTTGCTTTCTCTTGGGTGCAAGCGTTGACCTGCGGCGCAGGGTGCGGGGTGCAGGATTTTTGCCTTTTTCAAGGCTTTGCTTTTGTAGGGGACGCTGCCCCCAGCGTCCCTTGTCGCGGTTTTGCTGGGATTTTTGGCGGGCGTAGGGGCGGCAATCTGCCTCCCGCCGTCGTGGCGCGGATTTTTCGCGGGAAACACCGTAGGGGCGACCGTCCCCGGTCGCCCGGGGGGTTGCTTCGCCTCTCTGTTCTGCTTTTACTCGGGTGCAACCGTTGACCTGCGACGCAGCTGCCCTGTTTGTAATTGGGGCGAAGCTTGGCAGCTTCGCGCAGCAGAGCGCCTGCGCGGCGGGCGGTTACTTTTTCCGCTTCGCCGGAAAAAGTAACCAAAAAGGGGCGACTTCTTTAGAAGAGGCAATCTTTTTTTATACGGGAACTGCGGTGGTGACAATGGAGACGGTGCCTTTCCCCGCGACGTATTGCGGTGGAGTGCGCGAACGCTTGCGCTGCGCCGCACACAGGGGTGAAGCCTGTCTCGGCGTTGGGGACTCGGGTTAGGCTTAATGTTACCGCGAACTGCGGTGGGGTGGTTACCAGACTTGGCGAAGCACGCCCGCACCGCGCCTGCGCTGTGTTGTGCGGCAAGTAGGTGCGTTCCGCTTGCCACGAGGTCGGCGGACTGGACACCGCGTTCCGCGGTGGCCTCCAAAACACATTAGTACAAGGCGAGTGTGTGCCCTGCACTGTTGCGGCGAGCAATAACCCGCGTGTCACGACGCGCAAAGCGCGGAGAAAGACGTACGCACCCGACGCACCAACGTCATACGGGTGCGTCGGTTTTAGGCAAACGGTTGCGGCAAACCAGCCAAGGGACGTCGAGGACATCGTCCCATACGGAGATTATTGTGGTTACGGAGTATGCAGTTGAACCGCAAGGACGCACCCAACGCCACCACAACACCAACCGCGACGGGACACGCACCGCATTGCCGCAATACGCGCGTCAGCAATCGTCCGTGCACCATCCTTCCGGTTGGCACCCGACGGCAGTTCGCGATAAGCTGCAGCCTAACCTAAGTCGCCAACGCCGCGACTGGCTTCGCCCCTGTGTGCGGCGCAGCGCAAGCGTTCGCCGCGACCACCGCAATACGTCGCGGGGAAAAGCACAGTCCGCATTATCTCTCCGCAGTTCCCGTATAGAAAAAAGATTGCTTCTTCTAAAGAAGTCGCCCCTTTTTTGGTTACTTTTTTCCGGCGAAGCGGAAAAAAGTAACCGCCGCCACGCGCAGTGGCACCTTTGCGCGACCACCGGCGCCCCCGGTGAACAAGCATTAAGCAGCAACCAACCACCAGTCCTTAAAGTATAAAACGCCCCCTATACCGACGCCATCGTCAAACAAATCCCCCATAAAACCCAAAAAAGCAGCTGTCCCAAAGGGACAGCCGCTTTTCAAGGCAAAAGAAAATTCAATTTCCGAAAAACCTTAAATTCTCAAAAACATCTTATCAAAATCCCCTTTAGTCCAGACCTTTTTTACGGGTCTGCCGTGCGGGCACTGCGTTACGGCGCCCGACAGTACGGCTGCTATCAGCGTGTCAAGCTCCTTGGGGTCAGAGCCTGTGCCGGATTTTATCGCCTTTTTACAGGCAATGGTGGCGAGCGCCTCGTCTATGCGTTTTTCTGCCGAGAATTTGCCGTTTGTGAGGTTTTCGGCAAGCTCTTCAATCGTTGCCGCGATGTCCGCAAAGGCAATATCCGCCGGGACTGCGCGCACGGTCAGGCTTTTTGAACCGAATGCCTCCAGCACGAACCCGACAGAGACCAGAAGCTCCGTGTTTTGCTCCAGCGCGTCAAGATCCTCGCCAGACACGTTTATAACAACCGGCAATAACAGCTCCTGAGTTGCCGCGCCCGCTGCGCTGTTTGCCGCAGACTCCTTCATCGCGTCAAAATACATACGCTCGTGCGCCGCGTGCTTGTCGATTATGACGAGTGAGTCGCCTGTTTCAACCGCGATGTACCGCGTGAAGAATTCGCCCACGTACCGGTATTCGGGGATCGGTACCGCGTTAAGACCCGGTTGCAACAGCGCTGCTGCGGGTTCTGCTTCCGGTTCGGGAATTTCAGGCTCACCGGCGCTTGCATTCTGCAAAAACTCGTTCGGCACATCGGCAAAAACGCGCGGGTTGTACACAAAATCCGGCTGCTTCAGAAAATACCCGCCGCGGCTTTCGGAGGACGGCGCGGTGTAGTATGTACTGCCGGGTACCGGCGCGGAGGGCGCCTCTGCTTCCGCCGGGACTGCGGTGCTTGCAGTATCGGTGTGTGTCGATGTGCTTTGCTGCTGTGCGACAGGTTGCGCTAAGCTGTTTTTGCCGTCCAGCGCAGACAGCACCGCGTGGTACACAGCCGAAAACACCTCGTTTTCATACAGGAACTTGATTTCTGTTTTCTGAGGGTGCACATTCACGTCAACGGACGCGGGTGAAACAGCAACGTAAATCACGCATGCGGGGAATTTTCCGACGAACCGCCGGTTTTTGTACGCCGCCTCGACGGCGGCGGTAAGCCGCGCGGACTTTACGCTTCTGCCGTTGACAAAGAAATACTGCGAGGTGCGCGCGCCGCGAAGCTGCTCCGGGTCGGAGGAAAAGCCGGTTACCGTGATTTTTGCCGAGTCCTGCGTGCCGCTGTCCTCCGAGGAAAAGACAACAGGAGTAAGCGCAAGCAGAAAATCGCGCCCAAGAACGGAATAAATGCTGCTTTCTGCCTTGCCGTCTCCGGGAGTGCTGAACTCCGGCTGCCCGTCGCGGATGTACCGAAACGCAATGTCCGGCCGTGACAGCGCAAGGCGCGTCATTATGCGCAGGATTTCGCCGCTTTCGGCGCGGTCTGTTTTCAGGAACTTGCGCCGCGCGGGCGTGTTGTAAAACAGGTCGCGCACCTCAATCTCAGTGCCGCTTCTTGCGGCGCACGGCTCAAATTCGGTCACCTCGCCGCCCTCAAGAAAAACGCGGGTGCCGCTTGCCGCGTTCTGCGTTTTCGTCGTCATCTGTGTGCGCGAGACGGAGGAAATCGCGGCTAACGCCTCTCCGCGAAAGCCGAGCGTGCCGATTCGTTCAAGGTCCTGACGGCGCGTGATTTTGCTTGTGGCGTGGCGCAAAAACGCGGTTTTCACGTCCTCAGGCGGAATGCCGCCGCCGTCGTCCGTCACGCGGACAAGCTCGCTTCCGCCGCCGATAATCTCAACCGTGATTGTGCGCGCGCCCGCGTCAAGCGAATTTTCCGCAAGCTCCTTTACAACGGCGGCAGGGCGCTCGGCAACCTCACCCGCCGCGATAATATCGGCGAGCGCCTGAGGCAGGAGCTGAATTTTCGGTGATGTAGGTTGCATTTGTGTTGCCTTATAATGCGTGCGTGCGTCGTCAGTCCGGCATCTTGCCGATTAGGTTTGCGACCTCCGCGAACTGCGCGAGTGTAAGTGTTTCGCCGCGCACCTGTGGCGGCAGACCGCAGCCTTCTATAACGGCGGCAATCCGCTCCTTCCCGAGAGCGGAAAACTCGCCGGACAGGGCGTTTGTCAGCGTTTTGCGTCTCTGCGCAAAGGCGGCGCGGACTACGCGAAAGAACAGTGTCGTGTCGCCGATCGGCACAGGAGGCGCTTTCAGCACCTCAAGCCGAATGACGGCTGACGTGACCTTTGGGGGCGGAAAAAAGCAGGTCGGCGGCACGGAAAACAGTCTTTTCGGCAAGGAATAATACTGCGTGAAAACAGAAAACGCGCCGTAATCCGGACTGCCGGGGACTGCCGCCATACGCTCCGCGACCTCTTTTTGCACCATAACGGTGACAGACGCGAAAAGTCCGCTTTCAAGCGCCTTTATGATAACAGGGGTTGTGATATTATACGGCAGGTTTGCGCACAGGCGCGGCACAAGCCCGGACTGCGCGGTGAGCAGCTCCGAAAAGTCCTGCTTGAGAATGTCGCCCTGCACGAGCCGTACATTGCCCGTCTCGCCAAACCTGTCGGTCAGCGCGGGGATAAGTCTTCTGTCCGCCTCGACGGCAGTGACAAAGCCCGCGCTCTGCGCGAGATACTCTGTCAGCGCACCGAGTCCGGGACCGACCTCCAAAACGTGCGATTCTTTATCCGCACCGGAGGAAGCGGCAATTTTTCGCAGGATGTTTTCGTCCGTCAGGAAATTTTGCCCGAACGCCTTGTCAGCGCGCAGACCATAGTTGTTCAGTACCGAGCGGACGTTCAATCGGAGGTGCTTGCCTGAGCGGCTGCGACGGGCAGGGCTTCTGCAGTGGGTTCCGCTGTGGCGGACGGTGCTGCCTCAGCGGGAACCGGAAGTCTCTCTTCCGTGCGTTCCAGGCGGCGGAAATAGACTGTTATGTACACAAAGCAGATAATCAGCGACAGCACCGAGGCAATCGGCGCGGCAAGACCTACGAAATACAGCTTCGTGTTGAGGTCGCCTGCAATCCTTGAGAAAAGAAGAGACAGCGGTACGCGAACCAAAAACGTTGACGCAAGCGAGTGCGTCATTGTGACAAACGCCTTTCCGAGCCCGGACAAAAACGAGTTTATCGGGAAAACAAGCCCGATGAGCACGAGGTCAATCGAGAACGCGCGCAGGTAAGACGCCGCGCCTAAAATGACGCCCTCCTTGCCCGGCGCAAGCTGTGAGGTGATAGTCGAAGGTGCGATTTGACACCAGGCACAGAACACAACCTCAATTATAAGCGAATAGAGTATGCCCCACTTCAGAGCGGAAAGCGCCCTGTCGCGCCGCCCCGCGCCGAGATTCTGCGCGCTCATCGCGGCAATTGCACTTCCGATTGCAAGCGGGAACATTCCGCCGATATTGAAAACCTTTGATATAAGCGTGACGGAGGCTGAGGCGTCTGTGCCCATATTGTTCACAACACCCTGGATTATCATAAAGGAGATGTGCACTACAATTTCCTGCGCCCAAAGCGGAATCCCGACGCGGAACACCGCGGAGACGGAGGGCTTGTGCAGACGGAAATCCTTTTTTGTGAACGCAAACGGGAATTTGTTTTTAAGCAGCATTCCGCCGATTACAATGAAGGTTACTGCCTGCGCGATGACAGTAGCAAGAGCGACTCCGAACGCGCCCATTCCGAGTCCGCCGGCAAACACAAAGTCCAGTATGATATTTGTAAAGCAGCCGATTGCGCCGACAATACTCGGGTTTTTTGAGTTGCCCATACCTCTTTGAATGGCGGAGATGAAGTTAAACCCGATTAGAAAGGGTACACCTATAACGGTAATATTCACATATGTAACGGCGTGCGCAACAGAGTCTGCGGGGGCTTTCATAATTGCAATCAGCGGGTCGCGCATAAAGAAAATAAACGCGGTTAACACAACCATAAGTATTGCGCCGATTGTCATAAACGAGCCGACGGCTTTTGCCGCGCCCTTATCGTCGCGTTCGCCGATTTTGCGCCCGATTAGCACAGTTCCGCCTGTGCCGATTCCGATTGTTGCGGTATACACGAAGTTCAGAACCTGCGTTGCCGTGCCGACGCCGGAGATTGCGGCTTCCGAGCCGTATTTTCCGATTACGAACGTATCTGCGACGCCGTACAGCGCGGAGATAAGTCCGGAAACGAGAAACGGCCACGCAAAACGCAGTAAAAGAGTAGGAACTCGACCTTGGGTAAGGTCGAGTCCGTGTGATTTGCCTTTAACAAGAGTACCTGACATTAATTCTTCACTTCACTTATATTTGTTTCGCCCGCTATTTCTTCAATGAAGTAATTCGGGCGGTGTTTACTTTCAATATACGCGCGTCCCGCGTATTCTCCGACAACTGCAATGCTCGCGGTTATAACAGCGCAGACAATCCACAGCGCGGCGAGCAGCGAGTGCTTGACATAGCCTGTCACGCAGGCGGCGATGAAGTATGCGATTCCGAACAGTGCGGATACCGCCGACGCGCCGAAAATCAGCCGCACAGGCCGCAGCGAGGACGAAACGATTCCCGAAATGGCGAGGGCGAACAGCTTGATGAAGTTGTATTTTGTGGTGCCCGCGTTGCGCTCAAGACGCGCGTATTCAACAGTTTCGGAGCGGTAACCGATTTTCGGCACTATATTTCTGATAAAAACATCACTTTCGCGGTAGGACAGTAAATGCAGGCAGACGCGGCGCGAGAGCATTCTGTAGTCTGAATGGTTGTACACGCTCTCGATTCCCATAGCGCGGGAGAGCTTATAAAAGGCTTGCGCCGTCAGCTTTTTGAAACCGCTATCCGCCGTTCTGTCATTTCGCACGCCGTAAACAACGTCTGTGCCGGAGTTAAACAAATCCGTCATTTTCTCGACGGTCAGTATATCGTCCTGCAGGTCCGCGTCCGTTGATATGACAAAATCCGCGCCGAAAACATTGACGGCAGCGTCAGTTCCCGCGAGCAGGCCCTTTTGCGTTCCGCCGTTGCGCGAGAGCTTGACGCCGGAAAAGGTTGCGCCGTCCGTTTCGGAAGCATTTTTTATGATACTCCATGTATCGTCGCGCGAACCGTCGTCCACAAGAAGAACGCGGCTGGCAGCAGACACCTTTCCTGATGCCTTGAGTCCGTCCAGAACGTCCTTTAGAACAGGAATTGTTAACGGCAGCGCGTCGTGCTCGTTGTAGCAGGGGATTACTATGTTTAGCGTAGAACTCATTTGCGTATTACTCCAGCAGGAAGCACGCGGTGTAGCATAGCGTGTCCTTTCCGTGATTGTATTTCATTCCGTTATCGGTACAGACCTTTGAGACAAGCAGTCCGCAGGCCTCCATTGAGTGCGTCAGATCGTCGGGAAAACGGCAGGGTGCGTCGGGGTACGTGCACTGCGCGCATTTTGAGCAACCGCCCGCGCCCATCGGAAACATATCCGGGTAATCCTTTTTCAGCTCACGGCGCATTTTTTCAAATGCCTCGCCGTGCCGCTTTGCGCCGTCCGCCATACCCTCGAAATCAAAGCTGTCTTCAAGCTGCGTGACAGTTTGCACAATAATCCCGCGGCGATACTGCGCGGCCTTTTCGGCGTTTTCCTCAAGAGTGCCGGAGGCGGGGGGACAGGACCAGGAGCGGTTAAACTTCGCGCACTTGTCCGCCGCGCACATCGCGCGGACCTCGGGCAAAAACTCAAGCGTTGTGCAGTCCATATCGCCGCAGTCCGTAAAGCCGTATTCCTGCGCCAGCAGGTTCAGTTTTTCAAAGTTAAGCATTGAGTTACCCCTTTCTTCCGAAAATCATTGCCGCAACGGCGACAAGCTCGCGAATGTAGTTTGCGGGTGCGCCAAAAAAACCTATATCCGCGCCGATATGGGCGGAATTAATCCCGCTGCCGCGCGCAAGACAGCCCGCGCGGAACACGTGAAACGCGCTTGTGATGACGACCGCGCGATAGCCCTTCGGAAAACGCTCCGTCAAAAGCTCGTCCGCAAAGGTCAGGTTTTGATTCGTTGTTACGGAGCGGTTTTCAATAATTACCGCCTCGTAAGGTACGCCGTGCAGGACGAGGTAGCGGCGCATAGCCTCAGCCTCGGTGATTGTTTCGTTTGCGCCCTGCGCCCCGCAGACGACGACAACGCAGTCCGGGTTTTTGGCGTAATACTCGGCGGTTTCCTCGAGCCGCGCCTGTAGGGGATACGACGGAGCTTCTCCGCGCAGTCCCGCGCCGAGAACAATAACAGCGTCCTCCGTGTAGTCGGCATTATCGGCGTTGCCGTAAACCGCGAGGAAGGCGCAGCCCACCAGCACCAGCGCAATTACAATAAAAACGGCGGCGAAAAAAAACCTTTTCTGAATCAGCCACGGCAAAAATACGCCGAGCGCAACAAAAAACACGCCAACCGACAGTTGAACGAAGTTCCACAGCGCGACAAATGAAATCAAAACAACTATCGCGCCGGCAATAAAAAGCAAGCCCGCGATAACAAGAATTATGCGGATTGCGGTTAGTGTGGTTGTGTTCAAAGGCTTAGTGCGGTATACCGCCGAAAAATGCTATAATCCATTAGTTCAGATTATAGCATAAGTTATTTGAAATTGCAAGGGGAGTTTTGGTGGGCGGGGGTGTTTTGATTTAAGGACTTCTGGTTGGTTGCAGCTTAATGCTTGTTCACCAGGGGCGCTGGTGGTCGCGCAGAGGTGCCACTACGCGTGGCGGCGGTTACTTTTTTCCGCTTCGCCGGAAAAAAGTAACCAAAAAAGGGGCGACTTCTTTAGAAGAAGCAATCTTTTTTTATACGGGAACTGCGATAGTGGCAATGCGGAGTGTGCCTCTCCCCGCGACGTATTGCGGCGGCAGCGGCGAACGCCATCTCTGCGCCGCACGTAGGGTCAAAGCCTGTCGCGGGGTTGGCGACTTGGGTAAGGGGTTTGTTACCGCGGACTGCCTACGGGTGCCAACCGGAAGGTAATTGCTTCTACGATTGCTGACGCATATTGTGCGGCAATATGGTGCGTGTCCCGACGGGGTTGGTTTGTGGTGGCGGCAGGCGTGAACTTACGGTTCAATACAATGCCCCGTTGCCACAACAATCTACGTAGGGGACGACGTTCTCGACGTCCCTTGTTTGGTTTGACGCTGACGTTTGCATCGCACCACCGCACCCTGCTATGTGGGTGCGGTCAGGTGCCCTCGTCTACCTCCGCGCTTTGCGCGTCGTGACACGCGGGGTATTGCCCGCCGCAACAGCGCAGGGCGCGGTGCGGGTTGGCTTCGCCAAATTCCGGTTGCCACCCGCCGACACCTACCGCCCGCACATAGGGCTAAAGCCCGTCAGTCGCCAATTCTGTCCGAATCCGGACGCACGGACGCGTGTACTTGCCGCAACGCAAACACCTAAGCCCAAAAGCGGCTTCTTTGGTTCCTTTCTTGCCAAGACAAGAAAGGAACCGCCCGCCGCGCAGGCGTTCAGCAGCGCGGCGAGGCGCAGCTTCGCCGCAATTAAAAACGCCGAACGCTCCGGCGTACAGCTGAACGCACCAAAGTCAAAACAACCCGCCCCGCCAAAACGCAAAACCGCCCACCGGCACCCCCCGCGAACCAAGACAAGAAAGGAACCGCCCGCCGCGCAGGCGTAAAGCAGAGTCGCGAGGCGCAGCTTCGCACCAATTACAAACACCGCACTCTCCGGCGCACAGTTGAACGCACCAAAGTCAAAACACCCCCCGCCAAAACGCAAAACCAAGCCCCAGTCCTTAAGCCCCCCAAAACGTCCCCCAAAAAAGAACTACCCCCCGGAGGAAATCCAACATCAGCCCAAAATAAAAAATAAACTAACCCCCTTGACAAATCCGCCGCTTTATGCAATACTAAACTACGTATTCAATACATACATATATGTTTTATACTGAGGTAAACCAAAATGAAAAACTTTAAGAAAGGAATTGCTGCGGTTTTGGCGATAATTATGTGTGTCGCCCTCTTTGCCTGCAACAAAAAAACAACTCCGAACAAGAACTTCAAGGTCGGAATCATCCAGATCGTCGAGCATCCGTCGCTTGACGAGGTGCGTACGTCATTCATTGCAGAGCTTGCCGCAAAGGGCTATGTAGACGGGCAGAACATCACGATTGACTACAAAAACGCTCAGGGTGATATGACAAACCTGAACACAATCGCGCAGGGCTTTGCCAACGACAAGTTCGACCTTGTCGTCGCGATTGCAACGCCGTCCGCGCAGGCAATGCAAGCCGCGTCAGAAGAGATTCCGATTGTGTTCTCAGCAGTAACAGACCCTGTCGGCGCGGAGCTTGTCGATTCTCTCGAAAAACCCGGCGGAAATATCACCGGAACGTCAGACTGGATTTCTGCGGTTGACATTATCAAGCTTGCAACAGAGCTGACGCCCGGCTTCAAGACCATCGGCACAATCTACAATTCAGGTGAGGCAAATTCCGTCTCAACCGTCAACGACCTCAAGGCGTACGCCGCAGAAAACGGACTGGCAATCGTTGAGCAGCCCGTCACAAACACCTCTGAGCTTCAGCAGGCGGCGCAGACGCTCTCGACAAAGTGCGACATTGTGTTTATCCCGACGGACAACACGGTTGCCGCCGCTATGCCGATCGTCTCTGACGTATTTAATTCGGCGAAAATCCCGCTTTATGTCGGCGCGGATTCTATGGTTACCGACGGCGGTTTTGCCTCCTACGGCGTAAACTACACGAATCTCGGCAAGGAAACAGCCGTTATAGCGGCCGACATTCTCGGAGGAAAGGCACCGGCGGACATTCCGGCGCGCACAATCCCGGTTACGGACATTTACATCAATTCTGTTACGGCGGGAATTCTTGGGGTTACAATTCCGGAGGAAATCCTAAACAGCGCCAAGATTGTTGGGGAATAATTAGGTTTTATTCTGAAAACACAAAAAACTTCCTTCGCGAAGGGTTTCGCGGGGGGAGTTTTTTTGTGTTTGGGTGCTTTTGCTTATTGCGGCTTAATGCTTTTTCACCAAAGGCTGAAGTGTTGCGGCGGACGGGTTTTTTAGTGTTAGGACTTTTGCTTATTGCAGCTTAATGCTTGTTCACCAGAGGCGCTGGTGGTCGCGCAGAGGTGCCGCTACGCGCGGCGGCGGTTACTTTTTTCCGCTTCGCCGGAAAAAAGTAACCAAAAAAGGGGCGACTTCTTTAGAAGAAGCAATCTTTTTTTTATGCCGGGCGGGATTGTGCTGCAATGTAGTCCCTGCCCACACCGCGACAGGTGCGGTAGTCGTGGCGAACTCCTGAGCACCGCCGCACGCAGGGGCGAAGCCTGTGCGGGGCTAAAGACTTAGGTGAGGCTGTCACCTGCCGCGAGGTGCGGTGGGGGTGGTTACCGGAAGGATGTTACTGCTACGATTGCTGACGCACATTGTGCGGCAATGCGGTGCGTGTCCCGACGGGGTGGGTGTTGTTGTGGCGGTGGGGGATGCTTTGCGTTGCGGTTGTGTTTCCGTTGCCGTAGGGCTGCACTTTGTAGGGGACGCTGCCCTCAGCGTCCCTTGTTGTGTTTGCCGCTAATTTGCGTCAACCCGACGCACCCGCACGACGTGAGTGCGTCGGGTGCCCTCGTCTTTCTCCGCGCTTTGCGCGTCGTGACACGCGGGGTTAGGAGTTGCCGCAACGGCACAGGGAATACTCGAATCCACGCCAAAACACTGTGGAGGACACCGCGTTCCGCGGTGTCCAGTCCGCCACAACCTGTGGCAAACGGGACTCACCTACTTGCCGCACAACACAGCGCAGGCGCGGTGCGGGCGTGCTTCGCCAAATCCTGGTTGGCACCCGTAGGTAGTTCGCGGCAAGTAGGTGACTTACCCAAGCCGCCAACGCCGCGACAGGCTTCGCCCCTGCGTGTGGCGCAGCGGAAGCGTTCGCGCACTCCACCGCAATACGTCGCGGGGAAAGGCATAATCCGTATTGTCACTACCGCAGTTCCCGTATAAAAAAAGATTGCTTCTTCTAAAGAAGTCGCCC
>JAISLF010000077.1 GCA_031260605.1 Oscillospiraceae bacterium | reverse complement strand
TCTCCCGACGCAGTGAGGTTGTGGTGACGGTAGGTGAAGCCTTGCGGTTCAAGGCAATGCCCCGTTACCACAACAATCTCCGTAGGGGACGGCGTCCTCGACGTCCCTTGTTTGGTTTGCCGCAGACGCTTTGCGTCAAACCACCGCAACCTGCTATGTGGGTGCGTCGGGTACGCTCGTCTACCTCCGCGCAGGCGCTAAGCAGCGCGAAGCTGCCAAGCTTCGCCGCAATTACAAACACAGCACCCTGCGCCGCAGCCCCACGGTTGCACCCAAGTAAAAGCAAAACAAAGCGGCGAAGCCAAAAAGTCAAAACCATAACCCCCAAAAAACTCCTCCTTTACATTCCCCCGCTACTGCGCTATACTATACAAAACAAGCCCGCCAAAAGGAACCCTAATTATGAACATAACCGTAATCAACGGCACGGAGCAGCGCGGCTGCACCTTTGCTATGAAAGAAGAACTGCTTTCAGCTCTCGGCGGCGGTCACACCGTAACTGAATACTTTTTGCCGCGCGACTGCCCTGTTTTCTGTACCGGCTGCAAGGCGTGTTTTTTTAAGGACATTTCCGTTTGCCCGCACGCACAGTACACTGTGCCGATTTGGCAGAGCATTTTAGACTCGGACTTGCTTGTTTTCACCTCGCCGACCTACGTGTTCCACGCCACGGCGCAGACAAAGGCGCTGCTCGACCATCTCGGCACAAAGTGGATGGCGCACTCGCCCGAAGCGCCGATGTTCAGAAAGCGGGCGGTGATAATCACGAACGCGATCGGTCAGGGTATGGACAAAACCGCCCGCGATATTAAGGACAGCCTTGATTTCTGGGGCGTTGCGCAAACCTTGGTAATAAAGCAGGCGCTTATGCAGCCGCAGTGGGACTTGATTTCAGACAAGCGAAAGGCGGCAATTCAGGCAAAATGCGCAAGAGTCGCCGCGAGGGTTACCCGCACCGGGCAGGCTCGTCCGGGGATAAAGATCAGGGGGCTATTCTTCATAATGGGCACCGCGCAGAAAATGATTGACAAAACAGAACGCAAGGCGGGGCGCGAACGAACGGCGGACTTTCTGCACTGGCAAAAAAACGGCTGGCTTAACGGCAAAAAGCCGTGGAAAAACTGACTATATATGCCGCACCGCCGCGATAACAAGCGCTTTTGGAACCGAAGCGCCCGATTTTACGACGCGTCCCGCCGCAGCGAAAAATCCGCCTACGATTCGGTGATTGCACGCATTCGCGCACTTCTGCGGCCGGATATGACCGTTCTTGAGCTTGCAACCGGCACCGGAATTATTGCCTTGCGCGTTGCGGACTGCTGTGCCGAAATTGAGGCGACGGATTTTTCCGAGGCGATGATTAAAGCCGCAAGCGCAAAGACAGCGCCCGAAAATGTGACCTTTTCCGTTGCCGACGCAACTGCTTTGCTGTATGCCGACAGGCAGTTTGATGCGGTGATTATCTCCAATGCCCTGCACATTATGCCGAACCCGGAAAAGGCGCTCGAAAACATCCGCCGCGTTCTGGCTGACGACGGCGTGCTGATTGCGCCGACCTATATGAGAAGCGGGCGGTTGAGCGAGAAAATAAAGATTCTCCTCGGCGCCGTCATCGGGTTTAGAACCTTTTCCAAGTGGACAAAGGACGAATATGTGCGCTTTCTTGCGCAAAACGGATGGACTGTGCAGAACTGCGAGGTTTTCAAGGCAACCTTTCCGCTGGCGTTTGTCGCCGCCGTGAAAGCACCGTAAGCTACGCCTTACCAAAACAATTTGCAACTCCGGGAGGTTTTTGCCTGATTATGAACGAAATCCACCGCTGCCCATGGGGCGACACAGACGACGCGCTTATGCGCGAATATCACGACGCGCAGTGGGGGCGCCCCTGTCACGACGAGCGCGAGCTGTTTGAAATGCTCATTTTAGAGGGCGCGCAGGCAGGTCTTTCGTGGTCGTGCGTACTGCACAAGCGCGAAAATTACAAGGCAGCGTTTGATAATTTCGACGCGGCAATCGTCGCGGCGTATGACGAGACAAAAGTTGCGGAGCTGCTTGCCAATCCTGGCATCATCCGCAACCGGCTCAAGGTTGCCGCCACGGTTACGAACGCGCAAATTGTCCTGCGCCTCGGCGGACTTGACAAATTTATGTGGGCGTACGTTGACGGCAAGCCGATTGTGAACCACCCCAAGGGCTTTGAGGATATGCCCACAACCACGCCGCTTTCCGACAGAATCAGCAAGGATATGAAGAAGCTGGGGTTTAAGTTCGTCGGCAGCACGATTATTTATTCATATATGCAGGCAATCGGTATGGTAAACGACCATATGGCGTGGTGCGATTTTCGCTGATGTCTGACGTTTGAACAGTGCTTCCGTGCTGCAAACAAAGCAAGCCCCGCAATGCCTGAGAGCATTGCGTGGCTTTTGTGATTGTTGGAATATCGCTGTATTCAAACCATTGTAAGTCTGTTGTTTCCGCTTAGTCGCTGATTCAATGCTCAGCTACCGCCCTTTTTTAACTCTACGGCAGCAGCACAAACCTGTTCAGCATTGCGGCGACCTCGGCGCGTGTCGCCTGACCCTGCGGGTCCAACAAATTGCCGTTCTTACCGGTGACAATTTTGTTTTCGAAGCACCACTTAACCGCAGTCTTTGCCCAGGCTGACACGTCTTGCGCGTCGGCAAACGTCAAATCTCCGTCCGCAACAGCGGGCGAGCCCCTATACTTGTACAGAATCAGCGCAAGCTGCTCCCGCGTGACGTTTGCATTCGGCGAGAACTGCCCCTCGCCCGTTCCGCTGACAACTCCGTTTTCAGCCGCCCAGCGCACCGCGTTTGTGTACCACGCGTCGTCAGGCACATCTGTAAACACATTTGCGGACAGCGGCGCGGGTTTTCCCGCATTGCTGTGCAGCACCGTGACGAGCATTGCGCGCGTCATCGGCAACCCCGGGCCGAAGCTTGTATCCGAAAGTCCGCTGAAAAGCTTGTGTTCTATCGCGAAAACAAGATTTTGAATATACCACGCATTTTCCGGAATGTCGCGAAAGCCCTTCAGCGCGTCCGGCAGGTTCGGTATGCCGGTGTAGTAGAAACCAATGACATTGTTCAGATTCCGTCCGGCGGACTGAATCGTTGTGTCGTTTGCCCAAAGAAAGGAGCTTGCGCCGCCGTCAAGCGCCATAGCGTCTGTGCAGCCCTTGGCAAGCAGAATTCCCGCGATCTGGTTGAACGAACCGCTCATTTCACCGAGCAGCAGACTTCCGTCCGCCTTAATTCCAATGACGGTGCGCTGTGCCGTGCCCTTCATTTTCGAGTCGTTTTTGAAGGACTTATTGTAATCCGTATCCACAACATTTATCCCGTTTTCCAAAATGTGCGGACCGCACGCAACGGCGGTTTGTATAGTTTCAATCGGATACAAATCCTGCAAAAGCCCGTGCTCTATGTCGTAATTCACCCGCACAATTTTCCATGTGCCGTCAGTGAACTGCACAAGATTTGCCTCGTACCACTCCGCGTTCAGCATAACCCCATCCTGGTACAGGCGGCCGTATGTCTTGTTTGACCCGTAATAAGCGTCAAAATATGTGCCGACGACAGCCGCAACAAGCTCACCCTGCTCTTTTCCTGCGGAGAGTATGTTCCCGACAGGCGCTGCGCTGTTGAGTACGCCGTTTGCAAGCAGTATTTTCGAGGTGTAGCCCTGCGCCGGTATCTCGACAAAGTTCATTCCGTCTGAAGCGCTGGTCGTAACCTCGCCCGCAACCTCAGCCGAGGCTTTTTGCCCCGGCAGACTTATCGCCGCGAGTGACACAAAAAGCACTGCCGTAAGAATGCCTGACAGTATGCGTTTTATTTTCATTGAAAGTTCCTCTGTGCAATAGTGTTTTGGGCTATGCGAACTTAGCTTGTACCATTTTATCAATATAATACACAGATGTCAACAAAAAAGTCCATTTTTCGACAGTTAAAGGCTGATTTTAAGCAATATTTACAGCTATTGGCGCTTCCAAATTTTTCTGCGATCAAAAGTAGTCTATTTTTCCTGCTCTCTGCCCTGCTTTTCCCACAAATCCGGTCTGAGCGTCTTTGTGCGCTGCTCCGCCTGTTCGCGCCGCCATTTGTTTATGACGGCGTGGTTTCCGGACAGCAAAACCTCCGGCACCGCCCTGCCCTCCCAGACGGCGGGGCGCGTGTACTGCGGATATTCTAAAAGACCGTTCCAGTGGCTTTCGTCCGTAAAGCACGCCTCTTCCGCCAGCACGCCCGGAATCAGCCGAAACACCGCGTCCGCAACGGCGCACGCGGCAATTTCGCCGCCTGTCAGCACAAAGTCTCCGAGCGAGACGCATTCGTCGCAGCAGCTCTCAATAAACCGCTCGTCCACGCCCTCGTAATGTCCACAAACAAGCATTATCCCGCCGGAAATCGCGGCAAGCTGTCTTGCCTTTTCCTGCGTAAACGGCTGCCCCGCTGGCGACAGCATTATTGTATGGATTTTGCGCCCACGGTGTATCTGCACGGCGCGCTGCGCGTCAGCAAGCGGCTGCGCATTCATCACGGCACCCTGCCCTCCGCCGTAAGGATAATCGTCCGTCTGGCGCTGGCGGTTTTTAGAAAAATCGCGGATTTGCCACGCGAAAAAGTCGATAATGCCGCGCGCGCGCGCGCGTCCGGTTATGCTGTCGGCAAGGACGGCAGAAACCGTTTCCGGGAAAAGCGTGAGTATGTCGATTGTGTAGGGAGTGTTTGACAAGTGGCGGCTCTTTTTGTGGAAGTGTTTGGGTTTTATTATACTACGGTTGGTGGGTGCAGTCAAGGGCTGCGGCGGGCGTAGGGGCGGCAATTTGTCGCCCGGTGTCTGCTTCGCCGCTTTGTTTTGCTTTTATTGGGCGCAACCGCAGACCTGCGGCGCAGGTTGCGTTGTTTGTAATTGCGGCGAAGCTTAGCAGCCTCGCGCTGCTGAGCGCCTGCGCGGCGGGCGGTTACTTTTTCCGCTTCGCCGGAAAAAGTAACCAAAAAGGGGCGACTTCTTTGTAAAGAAGCAAACACCTTTTTATACGGGAACTGCGGT
>JAISLF010000065.1 GCA_031260605.1 Oscillospiraceae bacterium | reverse complement strand
TAAATATCGCATCGGCAATGAACACAAATATAACTACAACTCACACACTTTTCAGGCTGTACGTAGCGAAGAAGCTATTCGTACTTATATTGATTACTTTCTTTCGATAAATAATTAAGAGGTATGCAGTGAAAAGTAAAAAGATAATATTAATTACAATTATTTTTATGATTGCAACGGGGTTTGTTGTTGGCATTTTATTTATATAATAAAGCCTGGACTTTTTCCGGCAAGCGACATAGAGGTACCGCATTTTGAAGCTGAAACCACGCCTGAAATTCATAGCCTCGCTGATTCCGCCCTCCGCCGCGCTGCTTGACGTCGGCTGTGACCACGGGCTTTTGCCCGCAGCTATTGCACGGCAGGACAGACAGAGCGGCGCGGCACGGCGCATTACAGCGTCTGATATTGCCGCGGCGCCGCTTGCCGCAGCGCAAAAAAATGCCGAAAAGTACGGCGTTTCAGATAGAATACACTTTGTGCGCGCGGACGGAATCCCGGAAAACACCGTGTTTGATGTCTGCGTCGTCGCGGGTATGGGCGGAGAGACAATTGCGGAGATACTTACCGGATATTCCGGGCTGAAACAAACCCGGGCGCTGTTTGTCCTCAGCCCTAACACCAAAGAACCCGCTCTGACGCGATTTTTGCGCGAAAACAGCTTTATTGTCACGCGGCACACTGTCCGCGAGAGCGGGAGAGAATACCCTGTGCTTACCGCAGCACGAAAAAAAGGAGAAGAAATGACCGAAAAACACACCATTGCAGACGTTCTGGACGCGCTGTTTTCCATTGCGCCGATTGAGGGCAAGATGGATTTTGACAATGTTGGGCTGCTCGTCGGGCGAAAAAGCCGCGAGGTAACGCGAATCCTGACGGCGCTCGACATAACGCGGGCTGTCGCTGAGGAGGCGGTTCGCGGCGATTACGACCTGATTGTCAGCCACCACCCGCTGTTTTTTGACCTGAAGTCAGTCACGGACGGCGGCGTTTACGAGGAAATCGCCCTGACGCTTGCCGAAAACAAAGTAGCCGCAATTTGTATGCACACAAACCTTGATGCGGCGGACTGCGGCACAAGCGCGGAGCTTGCAAAAGCGCTTTGCCTACGCGAAGCTACGCTGTTCGGCGAGGAAATCACCGGCAACCAAAGCCGCGACGGCGCATATCCCGACGGAACGCCGTTTGCATACGGGCGGCGCGGCGTACTGCCCGTAACAATTGCGGATATGCAGGGACTTTTGAGCTTTGTCAAGGAAAAGCTCGGTTGTGCGGGTCTGCGGTATTACGACGCGGAAACTGCGCCGAAAAACGCCGCCGTCGTCGCCGGCTCCGGCGGGTCTTACCTCGCGGTGTGCCGCGCACAGGGGATTGATACGCTGATTACCTCGGACATTAAGCACAATGTGTGGCTTGAGGCGGAGGCGCTCGGAATAAATCTTATTGATGCGGGGCATTTTTGCACGGAGAACCTTGTTATTGCGCCGCTGGCGGAGTTTTTGCGGGGGCGGTTTGTCGGGGTGACGGTTGAGGTCGCGGAGGAGAATGCGGCGCAGGAGGCTTTTTTCTAAGCGGCGGACGGTGGTTTTTGGGGGACTTCTGCTTATTGCAGCTTAATGCTTGTTCACCGGGGGCGATAGTGTTGCGGAGGTGTTTTTGACTTTAAGGACTTTTGGTTGCGGCTGCGTTTTGCTTCACCAATAGCGCTGGCGGCAGCGCAGACGTGCCGCTACGCGCGGCGGCGGTTACTTTTTCCGCTTCGCCGGAAAAAGGAACCAAAAAGGGGCGACTTCTTTAGAAGAAGCAATCTTTTTTATACGGGAACTGCCGTGGCGGCAATGTAGAGTGTGCCTTTCCCCGCGACGTATTGCGGTGGAGTGCGCGAACGCCTCCGCTGCGCCGCACGCAGGGTCAAAGCCTGTCGCGGCGTTGGAGACTCGGACAAGGCTACAACTTACCGCATACTGCCGTCGGGTGCCAACCGGAAGGTAATTGCTGCTACGATTGCTGCCGCGCATTGTGCGGCAATGTGGTGCGTCTCCCGACGCGGTGGGTGTTGTGGTTGCGGTAGGTGCAAACTTACGGTTCAAGGCAATGCCCCGTTACCACAACAATCTCCGTAGGGGACGACGTCCTCGACGTCCCTTGTCTGGTTTGCCGCCGCATTTTGCATCAAACGACTACTCCCTGCTGCGTAGGTGCGTTGGGTGCCCTCGTCTTCCTCCGCGCTTTGCGCGTCGGGACACGCGGGGTGTTGCCCGCCGCAACAGCGCAGGGCGCGGTGCGGGTGGGCTTCGCCACATTCTGGTTGCCACCCGCCGGCACTTACCTCTGGCACATAGGGCTAAAGCCCGTCAGTCGGCAATTCTGTCCGAATCCGGACGTACGGACACGTACACTTGCCGCACCGCGACCCGCCTAAGCCCAAAAGCGGCTTCTTTGGGTCCTTTCTTGCCAAGACAAGAAAGGAACCGCCCGCCGCGCAGGCGCAAAGCAGCGCGAAGCTGCCAAGCTTCGCCGCAATTACAAACACCGCACCCGCGGCGCACAGCTGCACGCCCCCAAGTCAAATAACCCGCCCTGCCCAAACACAAAACCGTAAAAGCCACCGCTTCTCCTTGACATTTTCGCAATTCAAGCCTATAATGGTAACATAAAGGCGGTTGGGCGGCCGCGGGGACAAAATCCCTGAGGAAAGTCCGGGCTTTTTGAAAGACGGATAGCGGCTAACTGCCGCCGAAGGCGACTTCAGGACGAGTGCAACAGAAACAGACCGCCGGCTTTGCCGGTAAGGGTGGAAAGGCGCGGTAAGAGCGCACCTCCGTGCACGGAAACGTGCGCGGGCTGTAAACTCTATCCGAAGCAACAACGGAAGCTGCGCTTGCGCAAAAGACAATCTTTCATGTGCTTCCCAATGGCTTGAGACGCGCGGCGACGCGCGTCCCAGATAGATGGCCGCCATTCGCGCTTCGGCGCGGATACAGAACCCGGCTTACAGACCGCCTTTTTAATTTATTGCTGAGTGCAATGCGGCGTTTCCCGCGCTTCTTGCTGAATATTGCCTTTGACTGAGCAAATACACAAAAACAGGTTAAGCTAAATGAAAAAGAAATACTTCCTTGCCGCGCTGATTCTGTTGTGCGCACTGCTGTTCTCCTGTGCAAAGCCGGAGCCGTCTCCGCCGCCTGAGCCGACCGCAAGCGAAACGCCGGCGGTTTCCGAAACGCCGCCTGAGCCGGTGAATATTGCGTACGACCTGCCGGAGGAGGAGTACCGGCAGCTGATAGATTTTTTATACGATATGGCGCGATGGGTAAGTAACGGCGACGATAACGCCTTTGCAACTGTACTTGAAAGCAATCTGAATCTCCTGAACTTCGGGTTAAAAGAAAGCGAGGGGAATTACGATTCTTGGTACTACCATTATTTTGCAACCTCCGCTGATAAAGTTGAAGAGATACTGAACAGGTATTTCGGCGTTGAAAAAGTGCGTCACGAAAGCTACGGCAGCATTGCAATTACCGGGATTTTTGAGGAAGCGCGGTACGCAAATATTTTCACGGAGCTTCCTGTGTGGTTCGGCTACAGAAACGGCGAGTACAGGCAGACCGCCGACTACTATTACGGTGCAAATCTGCCGAATGTTTCAGCGTATTTTGATAACGGAGATGGAACCTTTACCGCGCAGGTCGATTTATACAGCTGTGCAAACATTAATCGGCCGGAGAATTGGGATACCGCTCCCGCTGACAAATGGTTTCTTGTTAAGCCGACAAACACGCTGACAATCGGCGACGCGGCCGACGGCGAGTTTGATATTACGAAAAAATCATCGTTTACAGCTGTCATTCGCCCGTTTGAGGATTCTTACCAAATCGTCTCAATAAACGGCAAGGCCGCGCCGAAGGAGCTTGCCTTTGACGGCTACGGCGAGGCGGAAAAGTTCCCGGAGTCGCTGAAAAGCAGCGTATTCAATAAGGATAACCAAATCGCATACATAAAAGATATGTGGACGAAAACGCAGGACGCGATTAAGGCAAAGGAATGCGAAAAGACCACTTTCGACATAGCGCCGCACGTTGTGTATTACACATTTCCGGAGCTTGATGTTACGCGCGTAGATGTCCAGAAAGGCGTTAATGGGATTGAGTATTCCAGAATCTATATTTTCGACGGCGATGAACCGATTTTTGCCTACTTGTCAGGCGAAGACGCACACCGTATATACTATTTCAACGATTACGCGTTCAGGTACGCATATACTCCGGCAGGTGGTGAGCAGGTAACATACGATTTTGACTTTTCCGGTATTGACGTCCGTCGATTTGACGCTTGGTCGGAACCGTATAATCTGCGCTTCGTCTGGGAAACACAAGGCTATGATTTCTCAGAAGATTATTACCACGACGAAGTTCCCTACGATCCAACAGATTAATTTTCAAGGACACAACACAATGCCCTATGTAACCTCAACCGATATGTTCCAAAAAGCCTACGCGGGTAAATACGCGATCGGGGCTTTCAACGTCAACAATATGGAGATAATCCAGGGAATCGCCGACGCGGCGCAGGAGCTTTCCGCCCCGCTGATTCTTCAGGTGTCCGCCGGGGCGCGCAAATACGCGCGTCATACCTACCTTATGAAGCTGATAGACGCCGCAATTGAAGACACGGGTCTGCCGATTTGTGTCCACCTCGACCACGGCGAGGACTTTGATACTTGCAAGTCCTGCATAGACGGCGGTTTTACCTCCGTAATGATCGACGGGTCAAAGCATTCGTTTGAAGAGAACATTGCGGTGACAAAGCGCGTCGTCGAGTATGCGCACGACCACGGCGTTGTCGTCGAGGGCGAGCTTGGAAAACTTGCCGGAATTGAGGACGACGTGAATGTTTCGGCGGAGGACGCAAGCTATACGCGTCCCGAAGAGGTAGAGGAATTTGTCACAAGAACGGGGGTGGACAGCCTCGCGATTGCAATCGGCACGAGCCACGGCGCGTATAAATTCAAGCCGGGACAAAAGCCGCAGCTTCGGTTTGACATTTTAGAGCTGGTCGAAAATCGCCTGCCCGGGTTCCCAATAGTGCTGCATGGTGCGTCGTCTGTTACACCGGAATATGTCGAGACAATCAACGAATTTGGCGGAAAAATCCCGGGTGCAATCGGAATTCCGGAGGATATGCTGCGGCAGGCTGCGGCAATGGCGGTTTGCAAGATAAACATAGATTCAGATCTGCGTCTTGCAATGACGGCGGGTGTGCGCAAGGCGCTGGTTGAAGCGCCTGCTGAGTTCGACCCGCGAAAATTCCTTGCGCCGGGGCGTGAAAACATAAAAGCACTCGTAGCGCACAAAATAAGAGATGTACTCGGTTGCGAGGGAAAGGCGTAGGCAGCGGCAGGGACAGGTTATGTACCGTTGCAAGAGCGTTTGAGCAGGATATTTCGGAATAAAGCGGCAGTTTGGCTTTAGAACAATCGGCGCAGCTGTGTTTTGAATTAGACAAAGATTTTTTGCGCGGACGGCGGCGTTAATACAGATTCTAAGGTTGGACTATCATGCAATTAAACATAAACAACGTAACCTTCATAAAATCAGCGGCGACGGTGCGTGACATTATCGGCGGCGGTCTTCCTGAGATTTGCTTTGCCGGAAAGTCAAATGTCGGCAAATCGTCTGTGATAAACAGTCTTGTGCGCCGCAAAAATATGGCGCGCGTCGGCGAAAAGCCCGGCAAGACGATTCATATCAACTATTTCGATGTGGACGGCAAGCTGCGTTTTGCCGATTTGCCCGGCTACGGCTACGCGAAAATCGGCAAGTCCGAGCGGGACCGCTGGGCAAAGCTGTGCGAGGACTATTTTGCGCGCGCGGAGTTCGGGCTGGGCGTTTTTATTGTGGATATACGCCACAAGCCGACGGCGGACGATGTTATGATGGCAAACTGGTTTTCCGGAACGGGCACGCCCTGCGTTGTTATCGCAAACAAGCTGGACAAAATAAAAAAGTCCGAGCTTGAGGGCAACCTTGCCCTGATTGAGCAAACGCTCGCAATCCCGGACGCGAAAATAATACCGTATTCGGCGACGACGGGGCAGGGGCGCGACGCGCTTTTTGCCGAGATAACAACACGCCGCGAACCGCGCGGAGAGTAAACAGCGAAGAGCGAACACACACAAAAAGAGAGCGAACCACACCACCAAATGTCTGATTTTGAGCCGGAATTTTACCTGCCGGAGGCGCTTTCCGGCAAGCAGGGAGCAGAGGACTTTACGGGTCCCTTGTTTCTCATACTCCAGCTCCTGTCCCAAAACAAAATGCAGATACGCGACATTTCCGTGTCGCACATTTTGGAGCAGTTTCAAACGTGGATAGCGGAGCGCGTGGAGCTTAACCTAAACGTCGCGTCTGAATTCATCGCAATGGCGTCGCAGCTTATGCTGATAAAGTCCAAAATGCTGGTCGGAGAGGCGGAGCCGCCGGAGCTTGCCGAGCTTGTGTCAAGTCTTGAGGCACTGCGCAAGGCGGACGTTTATGAGCAGCTGCTCAAGATACTGCCGTCGCTTGCCGATATGCAAGGCTCACTCGGAGAGCTGTACGTGCACCCGCCGGAGATGCTTGCGCCGGATTTAAGCTACAATTTTCCGCATATGCCGGACGAGCTGTTCTACCTCGTGCTGGACATTTACCGACGCAAGCTTGAGACGCTAACAGGTGAAGAGCGCGCAAAAACCGCATATCCGCAGCTGTCGGTTTACCCGATAGACAGCAAGATAGACGAGCTGAACGCGCTTTTGCGCACAGGCAGAAGAGTGACAGTGGCGGAAATATTCGACCGCTGCAGCTCGCGCACAGAGCTTATCGCGACCTTTGTCGCAATCCTCGAAATGTGCTCAGACGGGCAGGCGGCAATAAGTGAGGATTTGCTGACACTGGCAAGAGCCGAAAAACACAAAGCGGACGTGAAATGAACGAAAAACAAATGCTAACTGAATTAGAGTCCGCAATTGAGGGCATACTTTTTTCATCCGGAGAGCCTGTTTTGCCGGAGAAATTGGCGGAAGCTGCGATGGCGGAGGTGTCGGACGTTTTAGCCGCGGCGGAAAGTCTGAGGACGCGCTACGAAACCTTCGGTCACGGAATACGCCTTATCTCAATTGAAAGCGGGCTGCAGCTTGTCTCCGCGCCGCCGCACGCCGACCTGATACGCCGCGCGCTGGACTTCCGCAAGGCGGCAAGGCTGTCCGCCGCGCAGCTTGAAACGCTGTCGTGCGTCGCATATTTTCAGCCGATAACGCGCGGGTATGTAGACCGAATCCGCGGGGCTGACAGCCAGTATTGCCTCGGCATACTGCTGTCGCGCGGGCTGATTGAAAGAACGGGACACCTTGACGTTCCGGGCAGACCCACGCTCTACGGCACAACGGACGAATTTTTGCGCGTGTTCGGGATTGAAGCGCTGTCTCAGCTTCCGGCGCTGCCGAAGGAAGAGGAAGACGAGGCGGCGATCGCGTCGCTTGTGGAATAAAAAAAACGCGGACGGCGGCATATGGCGCACAAAGCGCCTTGCCAAAAGGACCTTTTTCGGATATAATGAGAGCGCTCTTAATAATTTTAATAGTTGCCGCTGTGATTTTGCTGATAGGACTCCTGCGTGTCGGCATTCTGGTGAGCGCGCAAAGTGACGCGGAGTTGCAGATTTTGACTACGGTGGGCTTTTTGAAAATGCACCGCCGTTCGAAAAAAAAGAAGTCCAAAAAACTTGTTTCAACCGGACTTGACCTGCTGCCGGGTTTGCGGCACAAGCTGCTTGTGCGCCGCCTTGAGATTATTTACATTGCCCCGGGGCTGAATGACCCCGCGTCAGCCGCGCAAATGCACGGGGCGCTTGCCGGAATGGCGGGCTTCATATACGGTGCGGTGCAGTCGGCATTTCGCGTAAAGCGCGAACATATTGTGACAAATACGGATTTTACGCAGGAAAAAGCGTATTATTTTGCGGAAGTCAGTATTTCCGTCGCTGTTTGGGAGATACTCTATGTTAGCGTCGCGGCGCAGAAGCAGCTTTTGCGTTCGCAGAACGAGGTGCAACCGAAAACCCGGGACGTACCGAACGCAAAAAAGCCTGACGTTGCAGGCTGACGGCATTCAGCAGATATTTTTTAATAAGGGACGATTTAGCCCCTATAATTTGAGGTAAACATTATGGAAAACCACGAACACCCAATCGGCAGCCTGATGGACGGAACGATTGCCGAAATCCGCAAGATGGCGGACGTCAATATGGTAATCGGCGACCCGATTTTAACGCCGGATAACATCACGATTATCCCTGTTTCAAAGGTGACCTTTGGCTTTACCGCCGGAGGAAGCGACTTCGGCGGCAAAAAAGAACCAGATGTCGGCAAAAACTTCGGCGGCGGAGCGGGAGCGGGAGTTAACATTATCCCCGTCGCGTTTCTCGTCGTAAAGGACGGCAACGTGCGCGTTATGGGAATCGCGCCCCCCGCCTCGACAACGGTTGACCGCATTATAGATCAAGCGCCGACGATCATCGACAAAATCGAGGAATTCCTCAAGTCCCACAAGGACAAGAAAGAGAACGCGGCAGAAGCGGAGCCGTTCAAGGCGGCAGGCGGCGGCGAGACGATTAAGCCGGAAGACATCGCATTTTAAGCACTTTGACGGCGAGCGGAGATTGGCGTTTTATCGCGAGTGTCGGTCGCCGTCAAAGTGAGGGAATATGGTGAAAAAACGGGGGAAATGAATTCCCCCGTTTTTTCGGGTTTGGATTTTATTCGCCGGGGGCGAATTTGGTGCGGCGCAGTGGGTCTTAAGTGAACTCCGCGTTTAGACAGCTGTCATTTCCGCAAACGAAAAGCATATGCGAAATACCTTGGCTATCCTGTAGGCTGCTACTATACGCGGGAAGCCCGCATTGAGGACAAATACCTTTTGAGCCAAATAGCGCCCAATTTTTTATGGCATCCGGACTAAATCCATATGCGGCAGGGGTTGCCGCCATAGCGGCATCGAACATAAGATTGAAAACCCTTTCCTCATCTGGTTCGCCTTTTGCTGATGAATAATTTAATATAAATGTTCCGAGATCCATCTTATTACCACTCGTAACCGCAATTTGGATCAACGCAGTGCTTTTTGTCCTTAAAAAATCCGGACTTTAGGCGAACATACGGTGCGCCACACCGTGGACAAGGCCCGGGCACTACTTTTGGAGGTTCGTAACCAGGGGGCGTTTCTGCGTTAACATTACGCTGAATTTCTCTCAAAATCGGATCATAATCATCGTTGTACATTATTTATAGGTCTCCTTAAAATTATTTGATTTGTTTTGAACATATTTGTCTATAATTCCCATTCGTGATTGCAGTTCGGGCATTTCACAGACCGTGAAGCAATAGGTAACTCAACGTCTTTATATAACCGCTCAATTACAACATTTATTATAGTGTTTAATTGTTCGTCGTTGCTGCTTCTGCGCCTTATCCCTATAAGTCCAATTATTGCAGCGATAATGGCAGCAAGCGCACCAATGATGGCACCTATTATTTCTGTCTGCATAAGAACAACAACCTCTAAATGTATTCCGGGATGCCTTTTGAATTTGTTTTGCGGCATCTGAGCTTAATCCACAGTGCACCTCGAATTTTTTGTCAAGGTTCCCTTGACAAGTAGTATTTTACTACGTAAAATACTACTACCACAAATAGTATCCCCAACCACTCAATACTACAATTTGCCCCAAAATACAACACAAAAGTGAGCACCTTTGCAAAAAAACGACATTATCAACCTAACAATTTCCGGCTACTCCTCCGAGGGCTTCGGCGTTGCCCGCCACGAGGGGCAGGTCGTCTTTGTCCGCAACGCGATTGACGGCGAGGAGATTGCGGCAAAAATCCTCAAGGTAAACAAAAATGCGGCGTTTGCCGTGACAGACAGCGTAACGGCGCCGTCGCCGGAGCGCGTCACGCCCGACTGCCCGCATTATCCCAAGTGCGGCGGCTGCGGTTTGCGGCATATATCGTACGCCGAGCAACTGCGTTTTAAGGCGCAAAGGGTTACGCAGACGCTGGAGCGTATCGGCGGCGTTGCGGCAGAGGTTGAAATCGTGCCGTCGCCGCAGATTAACGGGTACCGCAACAAGGCGATGTTTGAGGTGCGCAGCGGCGCAATCGGCTTTTTCAGAAGCGGCTCTCATGATGTTATCGCCGTCGGGCAGTGCCGCCTGCAGTCAGACACGGCAAACCGTGTTCTGGAAATCGCGTCAGAGTACATACAAAAGCACGCGGACTGCCCGATTCGCAACATATTTGTGCGCACAGACGAAAACCGCGCGCAAATCGCGGTAATCACCTACAAGCGCGACAGACACACAGCGGAAGCTTTGACGCAGAAAATAACAGAAGCTGTGCCCGGCGTTGAATTCAGCATATTTTTCGGTTCGCAGGACGGAAGAAACAATGTTCCTCTATCTGCACCGCTAAAGCACTTGTCAGGTTTGCGCGAACTGCCGGTTGAGCTGTGCGGCTTTCGGTATAACACCGCGCCGAAAGCGTTTTTTCAGGTCAACAAGGCGCAGACGGAGCAAATGCTGCAATACATAACGCAAACAGTGTCCGCTCTGCCGGAGTACGGCAGGATTCTCGACCTGTACTGCGGCTGCGGGGCGATAACGCTTCCGCTGTCGCGACTTGCCGAGTCGGTGACAGGCGCGGAGATCGTGCCGGAGGCAATCGCGGTTGCAAAACAAGCGGCGGCGGACGCGGGCGTGAGCAACGCCGAGTTTTTGTGCGCAGACGCGGGAGAAGCCGCAGAGCAGCTGGCGGTCGCTGAGCGGTTCGACGTCGTAGTTACAGACCCTCCGCGAAAGGGACTTTTGCCTGAGGCGACGGCGGCAATAATAAAGCTTGCGCCAAAACGCATTGTGTACGTCTCCTGCGACCCCGCCGCGCTTGCGCGGGACGTGAGGCTGTTCGCGGAAGCGGGGTATGAGTTTGTTTCGGCGCGGGCGTTTGATATGTTCCCGGGCACGGTGCACGTGGAGACGGTTGCGCTGCTGTCGCTCACAGGAAAAACGGGTATATCAGAGTAGCCGGACGCACAGGCAGTAAAATAAAAAACCGCGCCGAGGGAAGTGAATCCCCACGGCGCGGTTTTGTCTTATACTAATTGTGCTTATTTCGGTTCGATTCCCGCAAGAATGTCCGCAATGCGCCGCGAGGCGAAGCCGTCGCCGTAAGGGTTCACCGCACGGCTCATTTTCTCGTACAGCGCCGTATCCGTCAGCAGTCGGCAAAGCTGCTCGTATACATTCCGCTCGTCAGTCCCCGCAAGCAGCAGCGTGCCCGCCTCAACGCCCTCCGGGCGCTCCGTCGTGTCGCGCAGCACAAGCACGGGCTTGCCCAGAGACGGCGCCTCCTCCTGAATGCCGCCGGAATCTGTCAGCACAAGGTAGCTTCTCGCTATGATATTGTGGAAATCCGGCGCGTCAAGCGGCTCTGTCAGCATAATCCTGTCGTGCCCCTGCAAATCCTGCGCCGCCGCCGCCACAAGCGGATTCAGGTGGACGGGGTACACAAGCTTAACGTCGGGGTGCTCGTCCACCGCGCGGCGTATCGCGCGGAACATACTGCGCATTGTGTCACCGAGGTTCTCGCGCCTGTGCGCCGTCAGCAAAATCAGGCGGGAGTCTGCCGCCCAGTCGGTAATTTTGTGCGAAAAATTGTCCCGCACGGTTGTTTTCAGCGCGTCTATCGCGGTGTTGCCCGTGACATAAATGCGGCTGTCGGGCTTACCCTCACTTAGGAGGTTAGCGCGTGAGGTTTCTGTCGGCGCGAACAGGTAATCCGCCGAAATGTCGATCGCCTGCCGGTTATACTCCTCGGGAAATGGGCTGCGCAGATTGTAGGTGCGGAGTCCCGCCTCGACGTGCCCGACGGGAACCCCCTTGTAGAATGCCGCAAGGCTTGCGGCAAAGGCAGTCGTTGTGTCTCCGTGAACCAAAACACAGTCGGGCGACTCTTCGTCGATGACGGCCGCGACGCCGTCAAGGGCTTTTTTTGTGATGTCAAACAGCGTCTGCCCGTCGGACATTATCGCAAGGTCGTAATCCGGCTCGACAGAAAATGCCGCCAAAACCTGAGCGAGCATTTGTCTGTGCTGCCCCGTTACGGCGACGACTGTGTGAAATTCCCGCCGTGACTTCAGCTCCTTTACAACGGGGCACATTTTTATTGCCTCGGGACGTGTCCCGAAGACTACAAGGATTTTTATCATTATTATCAGTTGGTATTTTGTTAGAGTACTTATAATGACATTATACGCTGTCGGCGGAGGGAAGTCAAGAGCACCCGCTATAGCGGCAGACGCACCTCAACCCGCGTCCCGGCGCCCTCTTCGCTCTCCAGAAGCAGGTCCCCGCCGTACAGACTCACGATGTGCTTCACAATGGAAAGCCCAAGCCCCGTGCCGGGGATTTTCCTGTCCCGTCCGGTGCCGACGCGGTAAAATCGCTCAAAAATCCGCGACTGGTGTCTTAATGGAATTCCGAGCCCCGTGTCGGAGACGGTCAGTACGGCGCAATTGCCCGCCGTCGCGACAGAAATATCGACGCGCCCGCCGGGCTTGTTGTACTTAACCGCGTTCTCGATTAAATTGACGCAAAGCTCGTGCAGCTGCCGCTCGTCGGCGTGTATGGTCACCGGTTCAAGCGCCAGACAAATCTCTATTTTATCGTCGCCGCACCTCGGAGATACAGCTTCCGCCGCCTCTTGCGCGACGGTGTCAAGTCGGACAGCCGAACGCTCCGTTTGCTCACGCTTAGACTCCAGATTTGAAATCATCAGAATATCGTCAATCAGCTGCGACATTCGTTTTGCTTCTTTTTCAATCCGCTGCAGCGCGTTTTTCTGCGCTTCCGCGCCCTCGGCAAGGCCGTTATTCAGCATTTCGGCAAAGCCCAGAATAGACGTAACAGGTGTTCTCAGCTCGTGCGAGGCGGTTGAGAAAAAGTCCTGCTTTTGCTCCGCAAGGGCGTTTGCGGCAGTAATATCCACAAGCATAATCGTCGCGCCGCTGCCGCTTGCGCTGCCGTCCGGCGAGGGAGATACGGAGACCGATAAAAGCCGCTCGCCCTGCGGCCGCCACTCGACGGAGGACGATTTGCCCTGCCGCAGCGCGCCGTCAATTGCCTCGCTGATTTTTGCGTCCCATATAAGCGTCATAATATTGTCGCCGGTAACAGCGCGGTGAATATCCAGAAACTGCTTTGCGCGTTCATTGCACAGGAGTATGGTTTTGCGCGAATCTATCATAATAAAGCCCTCCGCCATACCGGAGAGGATAAATTCAACCTTCTCCCGCTCCTCAACAAGCCTTTGCCGTGAGACCGCAATATCCTCAAGCAAGCGGCTTATGCTGTGAATAGTTTTGTCAACCTCAAAGTAGCCGGAGCTGTATTCCTCAAGCGCGGCGTAATTGTTTGCCGTCAGCGCGTTTACTACGTTGTCAAGCGGCCTTGTTACGGCGGCGGAAAAGCGGTTTGCCAGAAGCAGGGACAATATCAGCGCAAGAGCCATTGCGGACGCGGCGGCGGGAAGCTGCGCGGCTGTTGTTTTTGCAAAGCCGGGGTAGGCATAGGCAAGGCGCAGAACTGTTCCGTCCTCCGTCTTCGTGGAGGCATACATAAAATTTTCGCCGAGAGTGCCGCTTTTTCGTACAGCGGTGTATACATACCCCTCGCGCGCGTTTATAAACTCCGGCCTGTCCGCGTGACTCTCCATCTGTTCGACGGCAGCCTCGGAATCATAAAGCACTATGCCGCCCGAGGTGAACAGCGTAACGCGCAGGTTGCCGGACAGAGCCGCCAAGCTGTCTATATCCGCGCCTGACTCGTAATTTTCAGCCGCCGAAACCGTCAGCCTTGTCAGCCAGCCCTCTATCTGCCGCTCAGTGCGTGAGGCGAAAATTACAGACGAAACAATACCGCAAACCGCGACCGCGATTGCCGTCAGCAAAATCAGGCGGAGATAAACAGCTCTTTTCATAGGCTTTCTCCCGTAAAGCGATAGCCGACGTTGCGGACTGTTTTGATGTATTTCGGATTTTCCGCGTCGTCTCCCAGTTTTTGACGCAGCGTGCGAATGTGCATATCAATTGTGCGGGACTCGCCCAAAAAGTCCTCTCCCCAGACAGAGTTCAGCAGCTCCTCTCGCGGAACAATGCGGTTTTTTTCGCGAATAAGAAGCTTTAACAGCTCGTATTCCTTAAACGTCAGGTGGACGACCTCGCCGCTCCGTGTGACCTCGCGCGTCGAGTGATTTACCGTGAAATCGGGGAATTCATATACCTGCGGCTCGGCAGGCGCGGCATTTTCCTCCGGTAGGCGGCGCAGCACGGCGCGTAGCCGCGCGGCAAGCTCCATAACGCTGAAGGGCTTTACAATATAGTCGTCGGCTCCCGCGTCAAGCCCGGTTACCTTGTCCATTTCAGAGCCTTTTGCCGTGAGCAGCAGCATAGGGAGCTTTTTTGTTTCCGGCGACTGTCGTAAAAGCTTTATCGCCTGAATTCCGCTTATTCCGGGCAGCATAATGTCGAATATAACAAGGTCGGGCAACGCGCGCGCAATTTCACGAAGCGCGTCCTCGGCACTCTCAAACTCGCGAACGTCATAGGAAAAAGACAGCAGAGCAAGCTTTATCAGCTCGCGAATGCTCTCGTCGTCCTCTATAACGTAAATCATCTTGTTCACTGCGGCAAGACCTCTTTCTTAAAAAATCTGGGCGTTATTATGCTTGCCCGTGACGGAAAACTCCACCCATTCGCAGATGTTAACGGCGTGGTCCGCTATGCGCTCAAGGTACTTTGCAATCAGCAGGAAGTCAACAGCGTTATCCATATCCTCTTTTCCTGCGCGGAAGACGGAAACAAGCTCCTGTTTAATCAGGTTGAAGTAATCGTCCACCTCGTCGTCCCGCTGCTCTGTTTTTTGCGCCAGCGCCAAATCTGTATTGACGTAGGAGGCAACAGCGTCGTGCACCATAGTAACTGCAACTGCCGCCATCTGCGGAATGTGTCCCGAATCGGCGAAGGTGTTTTTCTCGGCAATGCGCAGCGTCAGCTCCGCAATGTCGGCGGCGTTGTCTCCGATGCGCTCCATATCTGTAATCATCTTGAGCGCGGTTGTGATTTTGCGCAGGTCGGACGCGACAGGCTGCTCGCGGGCAATGAGCCAAAGGCACTTGGACTCAATCACCTTTTCAAGGTCGTTAACCGCCTTGTCCTCCAGCATAATTGACTCGCAAAGCGCTAAATCATTGTTTTCAAACGCGGTAACAGAGTCGGAAATTGCCTTTTCAATCAGGCTGCCCATTTGAATAATATCAACATGCAGCTCGGCAAGCTCCTGATCATAATGTTTTCTTACCATAATAAACTCCTTGTGCTGTGCGTCAAAGCGTCATACAGCACTGTTGCCGCAAAGCGGCGCGTGGGGGTATATGCGCTATTATACCGCATATTATCCGAAACGTCCAGTAATATAATCTTCCGTGCGCCGATCCTTCGGATTCGAGAATACGTCGCCCGTTGTGTTGTGCTCGACGACCTCGCCGAGCAGGAAAAACGCCGTGTAGTCGGAAATTCGGGCGGCCTGCTGCATATTGTGCGTGACGATTACAATGCTGTAGTCGCGTTTTAACTCGTCAATCAGCTCCTCTATCTTCGAGGTAGAAATAGGGTCGAGCGCGGAGGTCGGCTCGTCCATTAAAAGCACCTCCGGCTTTGTCGCAAGACTGCGCGCAATGCAAAGCCGCTGCTGCTGACCTCCGGAAAGCCCGAGCGCGGGCTTTTTCAGCCGATCCTTGACCTCGTCCCAAATCGCGGCGTCGCGCAGGCTTTGCTCGACAATCTCATCTAAGACTATACGCTTTTTTTCGCCGTGAATGCGCGGACCATAGGCAATATTGTCGTAAATGCTCATCGGGAACGGGTTCGGCGACTGAAACACCATACCCGCCTTTTTGCGCAGCGTCGTCACGTCAACGTTTTTGGCGTAAATATCCTCGCCGTCGAGCACAACCTCGCCGCTGATTCGAACGCTTGCGATAGTGTCGTTCATACGGTTGAGCGTTTTCAGAAATGTGGATTTCCCGCAGCCGGAAGGGCCTATCAGTGCCGTTACGCACTGCTCCGGCATATCGAGGTCAACTCCCTTCAGCGCGTGAACCTCGCCGTAAAACAGGTTCAGCGCTCTTGTGTGCATTTTTACAGGTGTCATCTTTTATTCAGCCTCCAAGCGACAAATCGCGTCAGCAGATTCAGCAGCGCGACGATAATAATGAGTACAGATGCGATTCCGAAGGCCGTGCTGTTATCCCCGCGCGACATTGCGTATCGGTACAGCTCGACGGAAAGCGTCGAGCCGGAGTGAGACAGCTGCTCCCACACGCTGCCGCGCGGCATATACATAGCGCTCCCGCCTGCGACAAGCAAAAGCGCGGCGCTCTCGCTCACCATGCGTCCGACGGACAGGATTACGCCTGTCAGTATGCCCTTGAGTGAGCAGGGCAACAGGATTGTTCTGATTAAGTACCATTTTGTGGCACCGAGTCCCAGCGCCCCGTCGCGGTACGACTTCGGCACAGCGCGCAGTGCCTCCTGTGTTGTGCGCATCATAATGGGGAGAACCATTATGGTCAGAGTCAAAACGCCCGCCAATAGGGAAACGTGTAGATTCAGCAGTACACAGAAAAACACAAACCCGAATATGCCGTAGAGTATAGACGGAATTCCCGCCAGCGTTTCGGACGCAAACTGAATCGCGCCAACGATTTTTTTGTTCTTCGCGTATTCGCTCAAATAAATCGCGCCGCCGACGCCCAGCGGGACGCATATAATAAGCGCGAAAAAGACGATATACAGCGTGTTGACAATGCTCGGGAATATGCCGACCGTTTCTTCAATCGGATTCTCCGCCGTCGTCAAAAACTGAACTGAAATTGCGGGCAGACCCTTTGCGAGAATGTATCCGATGATGAACACAACAAGCGCCGCGAGAAACGCCGCGAGCAGAAAAATCAGCCCGTACAGCAGTATTTCCGAGGGGCGGCGGCGCTTTTGCGTAATACTGCCGTGATTTGTGTTATTCATCCTGCGCGCCTCCTTTTTTCATAACCTGCCGGAGCAAAAGGTTTATCACCATAATAAAAACAAACAAAACAAGGCCGATTCCGTACAGTGCCTGGCGGTGCAGTCCGCTTGAATACGCCCACTCTATCGGTATTGCCGCAGTGAGCAGACGCACGGGGCGCAGCAGCTCCGGCATAATGGCGGCGTTTCCCGAGACCATCATAACAGCCATCGCCTCGCCGATTGCCCGCCCTGTTCCGAGAACCATACCGGCGACGATTCCGCTTTTCGCGGCGGGAACAGTCACCTTGAAGATTGCCTGCAGCCGTGTTGAGCCGAGAGCGAGCGCCGCCTCTTCATATTGCTTCGGCACCGATCTTATGGCGGTCTCGGAAACGCTGATTATCGTCGGCAAAATCATAATCACGAGAATCACGATTGCCGCAAGCAGACTACCGCTGTTCGGCAGTCCGGCCGCGGCCTGAAGCTTGAATATTGCCGGTACAAGCAGAAGCGCGCCGAGAAGTCCGTAAATAACGGAGGGGATTCCGGCCAGCAGGTCAATAAAGGCGCGCATTGCTGTCGCGAGCTTTCCGGGAGACAGCTTTGCAAGGAAAACCGCAATCAAAACGCCGACGGGCAGCGCAATTAAAACTGCGCCGAGCGTTGCCAGAACAGAGGACAAAATCATCGGTAGAATGCCGAACTCAGAGCCTCCGGGGTTCCAAACGTGACCAAGCAGAAACCGGAATACACCGGTTTCTGCTATAATCGCCCCGCCCGAAACAACCATATACACCGTCATAAACACAACGCTTACAACAGACGCAAGCCCGCAAACGAGGAATATGATATTCATTATTCTTTCAACGAGCGACTTTGTTCGTCGCCCTGAAAGAATGGACGTTTTATTAGTCATGCTTCCTCCGTGCTACCGAATCGGCAGCAGGCCTTTTTCCGAAACGATTTTCTGTCCCTCCGCGCTGAGCACGAAGTCGAAGAACGCTTGTGCCGCAGGGGAGAGCGTGCTGCCCGTTTTCGTCAGCAGATAAAACTCGCGCTTGAGCTTGTACGAGCCGTCCTTGAGTGCCGCCTCCGAAACCGCTACACCCTCATACGGTACTGTGTTGACCTTTGACGTATCCGCGTCTGAAAAGGAGATGTAGCCGATTGCGTTCGGGTTTTGCGAGACTGTCGTCTGCACCGCGCCCGTGCTGTCCTGCACTGTTGCAGACGTGAGAATTTCCGCTTCCTTAAAGCCGATCAACTCCGAAAAGGCGCTGCGCGTGCCTGAGCCTTCCTCACGTGTGACGACCGTAATCAACGCGTCAGACCCGCCGACCTCTTTCCAGTTTGTGATTTCACCGGTGTAGATTCCGCGCAGCTGCGCGGCAGTCAATGTCGCGATGCTGTTGTCCTTGTGTACAACAACCGCAATGCCGTCGATTGCGTAGGCTGTCGCCGTAAGACCGTCCTCGCTGCCGTCCGATTTTAGCTCGCGGCTCGAGTGACCAAGCTCATATAGACCGCTGATTGTGTTTTTGATTCCGTCGCCGGAGCCGTTCATCTCATAGTCCACCGTGACCTCGCGGTTGTCCGCCTGAAACTGATAGATAAGCGCCGTCATAACCTTTTCAACGGAGGTGGATCCGCCGGTTTTCACGCCGCCGCTTAAGTTCGCGGCCGTGGGCGTCGGTGTGGACGCGTCCGTCGGCGCGGAGGAGGGGGTGGGTGTAGTATTTCCGCTTTTTGTGCCGCAGCCGGCAACGCTTATCGCAACAAGCACCGCCGCTAAAATAAGACTGAATGTTTTTTTCATTTCTTGAAAACCTCTTAATTATAGATATTTGCATTTGCTATGTTTACATTGTAAACCCAAACGGAGGTTTTCAAAAGCATTATTGGTTTTAGTTTGTGTAAAGTTTGCGTCAAGTATTGTGCGGGGAGGCAAGAATATTCAGAAAAAAACAAGACAAGACCGTGCGGTCTTGTCTTGCTTTTTAATCAATTTTCGATCAGCGCTTCCAGCTCTCCCAGTCCGGAGATAATTTTGTACCGACCCGGATTGCCCGCCTGTGAAAGCTCGCAAACCCGCTGTTTTGCCGCCGGATTATTGCTTCTTGCAATCATTACCGGCGTTATGCCCGCTTCGGGGGCTCCGTCTAAATTCGCGGGAAAGTCGTCAACAAAAAACGCTTCTGACGGCGGCAAGCCTATTTGCCGGATTGCGTGCTCGTACATTTTGCGATTCGGCTTAAAAACACCGAGGAAGCAGCTAAAGGTGATGGAATCAAACAAGTCGTATATTCCGGCACGCTTCAATATCCGCGCGGCGGACGGGTATGTATCCGAGATAAGTCCCAACTTGCAGCGCGTTTTCAGAGCCTCTAACGCCGGCTTTACGTCACTGTAAAAAACTTGATAATCGGTATCGAACACCTTTTCATACGCAATTTCCTCCACAGCCGCCGCCGACAAGCCTAATTCCGGCAGCGCGTCAGCCAGCAGTTGGTAGGCAATGCGGAATTGCGCGTATTCCTCGTCCTCTGTCGCAACCAAATGGTTCGTACTCAAAAATTTCAGCATTAAGGCACGGGCGGCTTCAATTCTGTCATTGGTAATAGCTTTTCCACAAGCCGAAGCAAGGTGCTCATAGCACATGCTGGTCAATTGCCAGTCGCCGGAGGCCGGATAGGTCAGCGTCCACCCTAAATCAAGAAAAATAGTTTTAATGACAAAGCTCCTTGTATGCGTATATAAAGACACTCCCCCTTATTGCAACCCGGCGGGTGGCAATAAGGGGGAGTGAGCCTTGGTAGAGAGTACGTGGCTCGAACACGTGACCTCATGCGTGTGAAGCATGCGCTCTAACCAACTGAGCTAACCCTCCGCGCAGTATTAATTATAATGGACGCCGCAAGCTTTGTCAATAGGAAAAATTTGCTCACAGAAAATTAGCCGTGAGGCGGCGATTATGCGGTAGAGCTTGTTGCAGCACAATCGGGCGGTTCATTGCAGGGGATGCCGGCCTCAGCGTCCCGTCCCGCTTTGCGTAAACCGAAAAACAATATGCAAACAGCCGCAGACAAAATGCCTGCGGCTGCGTCGGCGCAAATGCGCCAATCTGGGGTGGGTAATGGGGCTCGAACCCACGACCCCCGGAACCACAATCCGGTACTCTAACCAACTGAGCTATACCCACCACTTAAAAGTTTTTTGATTATAGCATACTTAATAAAAAAATGCAAGAGGAAATTTTAAGGGGACGGACGCGTTTTTTTGGCACTGCAGCGCGCGCCGCCTTAAAATACAAAAAACCGCAAAGCCTTACGCTGTGCGGATTTCAGTTTGGAGCTCTCAAGCAGATTCGAACTGCTGACCTCGTCCTTACCAAGGACGCGCTCTGCCGACTGAGCTATGAGAGCATTCTATTTATTTTTCACAACGTGTTAGCGCCGACATCACGGTTTTTCGGCAAAAATTTCATACAAAAAACACAATATACTACTTGACATTGAAACTCGAAAGTAGTATAATAAACCGTTATATGCAATTTTGCAAAAAGACAACAGAAAGACATCAAGGAAAATTCCTTTCCTCGACAGCTGTACATTAGTATATTCAGCTTGAGGTCATTTGTCAACAGGTTAGCCCTCGATAGTCGCAATAATTAACAACCACATCAGTGTATCATAATTGGAGGACGCAGCAAAGAATATGCCGGTTTCACAGAAAAAAGAGAGTGTATACGCCATTAATCCAAAGGAAGTCTCGTACGGACGAACAAAGCGAATGAGCTTTGCAAAGCAGGACGAGCTTCAGGAGCTTCCGAACCTTTTAGAGGTTCAGAAGGAATCCTTTGAATGGCTGTTTAAGACGGGGTTCAACGAGGTTTTCGAGGATATCGGACCTGTAGTTGACCATTCAGGAAAGCACGAGGTTCGCTTTTTAAGCTTTAACATAACGGGCGACCCTAAGTATACCGTTGAGGAGTGCAAGCAGCGCGACGCGACGTATGCCGCGCCGATAAAGGTTCGCGCTATGCTCTACCACCGCGACCCTGAATCGGGACACGGCGGCGAAATTGCGGAGTCTGACATTTATCTCGGCGAATTCCCGATGATGACGGAAGCCGGTACGTTTATTATAAACGGAGCCGAGCGCGTTATTGTTTCGCAAATCGTGCGCAGCCCGTCGGCGTACTTCTTTCGCTCGCTTGACCCGAAAATCGGCAGTGAGCTTTTCCGCGGACAGCTCATACCGTACCGCGGCGTGTGGATTGAGTATGAAACGGACGCGTCGGACGTTTTGTATGTCACGATAGACAAAAACCGCAAAATGCCCGCCTCTCTCTTGGTGCGCACAATCGCAAAGCCGCGGGCGGAATACCCGTGGTCGCAGCTGTGCGTTCCGGGAGCAGAAAACGGAATTGAGTCCGAGCAGCAGTTTCTCGACATTTTCGGAGACAATGAGTTTATCCGCGCAACACTCGGAAAGGACGAGCGCGTAACGCGCGAGGAAAGCCTTTTTGAAATTTACAAGAAAATCCGTCCCGGTGAGCCGCCCACGGCGGACTCCGCAGAGTCGCTCTTGAACGGATACTTCTTCGACCACGGAAAGTACGACCTTTCACGCGTCGGCCGCTATAAAATGAACAAAAAGCTTGCGCTTGCCCCGCGTCTTGCGGGTCAGACGCTTGCCGAGCCGATTGTAAATCCGCTGACGGGAGAGCTGCTTGAGGACGAGGGCGCGGTAGTCAGCCGCGAGCGTGCGGAGGAGCTTGAAAACCTCGGTGTGTGCGCCGCCGCAATTTCGATTGACGGCAAAACGGTGAAAATCCTCGGCAACGGTATGGTTCCGATAACGGACTATCTCGATATTAATCCGGAGGAGGTTTTTATCTCCGAAAAGGTTCGCTTTGTCATTCTAAAGAAGATTCTTGAGGAGTTCCCGGAGGACAAGAGAAAGGACGCAAAGGGCAATATTGCCCCTGAACTCAAGTCCGCGCTTATCCGCCAGAAAAACGAGCTTGTGCCGAACACGGTAATTCCGGACGATATTATCGCGTCCGTAAGCTACATCATTAACCTTCAGCTCGGAATCGGCGCGGTGGACGATATTGACCATCTCGGCAACCGCCGTCTGCGCGCCGTCGGCGAGCTGCTGCAGAATGTTCTGCGTATCGGCTTTGCGCGTATGGTTCGCACAATCAACGAGCGTATGACGATGAACGATATGGAGAGCGCAACGCCGCAGTCGCTGATTAACATCCGCCCTGTGCTTGCCGCGATAAAAGAGTTCTTCGGTTCGTCTCCGCTGTCACAATTTATGGACCAGACAAACCCGCTTGCGGAGCTGACGCATAAGCGCCGTCTTTCAGCCCTCGGGCCCGGCGGTCTTTCGCGTGACCGCGCCGGCTTTGACGTGCGCGACGTTCACTATACGCACTACGGCAGGATGTGCCCGATTGAAACGCCTGAAGGCCCGAATATCGGACTTATCTCCTACCTTGCCTCACACGGGCGGGTGGACAAGTTCGGCTTTTTACTCGCGCCGTACCGACCTGTTGACAAAAAGACCGGAAAGGTTTCGTTCAGCTCAGAGGACATTGTATATATGACCGCCTCGGAGGAGGACGCGTTCATTATCGCACAGGCGACAGAGCCTGTCGGCAAGGATAACAAGTTCGTCAATGACCGCGTAACCTGCCGCCACCGCGACGAAATTATTGAGGTAGACAAGGAGCGCGTCGATTACGTTGACCTTTCCCCCGGAATGATGGTGTCAGTTGCAACGGCGATGATTCCGTTCCTTGAAAACGACGACGCAAACCGTGCGCTTATGGGCGCGAACATGCAACGTCAGGCGGTTCCGCTTCTGCGGCCGCAGGCGCCGATTGTCGCAACGGGAATCGAGCACAAATGCGCGATTGATTCGACAATTTGTATTTTGGCTGAAGGGCCGGGAACGGTAAAGCGCGTGTCCGCGTCTGAAATCACGATTGAGTATGACGCGCCGCTCAATAAAAAGACATACAAGCTCACAAAATTCCTGCGCTCCAACCAAGGAACCTGTATAAATCAGCGCCCCATCGTTTCAGAGGGTGAGCGCGTTGAAAAAGGCGACGTTATAGCGGACGGCCCGTCCTGCGAAAACGGTGAGCTGGCTCTCGGCAAGAACATCCTTGTTGGCTTTATGACGTGGGAGGGCTACAACTACGAGGATGCTATACTTATAAATGAGCGCCTTTGCTCTGAGGACGTGTTCTCGTCCATTCATATCGAAGAGTATGAGTGCGAGGCACGCGAGACAAAGCTCGGCGACGAGGAAATCACAGACGATATTCCCGGAATCGCGCGTGACGCGGTTCAGCACCTGACGGGCGGCATTATCAATATCGGAACAGAGGTGCAGTCAGGAGACGTGCTTGTCGGAAAGGTTACGCCTAAAGGCGAAACGGACATTACGCCGGAAGAGCGCCTCCTGCGCGCGATTTTCGGCGACAAGGCGCGTGAGTTCCGCGACACGTCGCTCAAGGTGCCCCACGGCGAGGGCGGAATCATTGTTGATGTGCGCGTGTTTGAGCGCAGCAAGGGCGATGAAATGTCCCCCGGCGTTAACAAGGTAGTGCGCGTGTACATTGCGCAGAAGCGCAAAATCTCCGTCGGAGACAAAATGGCGGGACGCCACGGAAACAAAGGCGTTGTCTCCAGAATTCTTCCGGCTGAGGATATGCCCTACCTGCCGGACGGCACACCGCTTGACATCGTGCTCAACCCTCTCGGCGTTCCCTCGCGTATGAACATCGGGCAGGTTCTTGAGGTTCACCTCGGCTACGCGGCAAACGCGCTCGGCTGGAAGGTCGCCACGCCTGTTTTCAACGGAGCCGATGAGAATGACATTCTCGGTATGCTCGAAAAGGCGGGGCTGAATACAAACGGAAAGTCCACACTTTACGACGGCAGAACCGGCGACGCGTTTGACAATGACGTAACGGTCGGCTATGTGTACTTCCTGAAGCTCCACCACCTTGTTGACGATAAGATTCACGCCCGCTCAACAGGTCCGTACTCGCTCGTTACGCAGCAGCCGCTCGGCGGAAAGGCGCAGTTCGGCGGTCAGCGCTTCGGAGAAATGGAGGTCTGGGCGCTTGAGGCATACGGCGCGGCGTATACGCTGCTTGAAATGCTGACGGTCAAGTCGGACGACGTGTCCGGACGTGACCAGACGTATAAGGCAATCGTCAAAGGGCAGAACCTGCCGACTCCGGGAACGCCCGAGAGCTTTAAGGTTCTGATTCAGGAGTTCCGCGCGCTTGCGCTCAACGTCTCTGTTTTAGATGCGGACGGCAACCCCGTTGAGCTGAAGCAGAACGAGGAGGAGGACGACTTCCCCGAAATGCTGCGCCCCGCAATTGAAATTCCGTTTGCGACGCAGGACGAGAAGTCCCTCGCCGGAATGGGTCTTTATACGGACAATAATACGCGCCTTGAAACGGAAAGCGACGCATATTCAGAAGCTGAAGCGGACGACGGCGGCTATGCCGAAGACGATGTTTCGTCCCTGATTTCGGATATTATTGATAACTAACCCTTTACAGTAGATTGTACGTGACATTTCATAATGGAGATATAATAAATATATGAGCTTACCGTTTGACGCTATAAAAATCGGTCTTGCCTCAGCTGACGACATAAGAAGTTGGTCGTACGGCGAGGTTAAAAAGCCCGAGACAATAAACTACAGAACATTAAAACCCGAAAAGGACGGCCTTTTCTGCGAAAAAATCTTCGGACCCACAAAAGACTGGGAGTGCCATTGCGGAAAATATAAGAAAATCCGCTTTAAGGGCAAAATCTGCGAGCGCTGCGGCGTTGAGGTTACGCGCTCGAACGTGCGCCGCGAGAGAATGGGGCATATTGAGCTTGCAGCGCCCGTTTCACATATCTGGTTTTTCAAGGGAACGCCGTCGAAGATTGCGCTTGCGCTGGACATTCCGCCGAAAGCGCTTGAAAAGGTGCTGTATTTTGCGAGCTACATCGTGCTTGACCCCGGCGACAGGTCTGTTACGCGCCTTGAGCGCAATCAGGTTCTTTCCGAGAGCGAATACCGCGACGCGCGGGAGAAATTCGGCGAGGATTTCCGCGCCGGAATGGGCGCGGAGTCTATCCAGGAGCTGCTGCGCAAGTGCGACTGCGACGTTTACGCTGACATTCTTGAGTTTGCGCACGACCTCCAGCCCGATACGGCGGACGATATGCCGATGAACTCGGCCTGCGAGGGCTGCGCTAAATGCGCAGAGTGCCGTGCGGCGCTTTACCTGCAATATAAGGACGAAAAGGAGAAAACGGCAAAGGGCGAGTCCGTTTCACGCGAATATCCGCTGCCCGTGCGCGCGGCAAGGCTGTTTTCCTACCTGCACTCGGCAGCCGGCAACTCACAGGGACAGAAAAAAGAGAAATTCCTAAAGCGCCTTGAGGTTGCGGAGGACTTTTACGTCTCCGGCAACGACCCGGCGAATATGGTTCTCGATGTTATCCCGGTTATACCGCCGGAAATCCGCCCGATGGTTCAGCTCGACGGCGGACGGTTTGCAACCTCCGACCTAAACGACCTGTACCGCCGCGTTATAAACCGCAACAACCGCCTCAAAAGAATGATTGAGATGGACGCGCCGGACGTTATCATCCGCAACGAAAAGCGTATGCTTCAGGACGCGGTAGATGCGCTGATCGACAACGGACGCCGCGGCGCGGCAATCACCGGCGCGGGTAAGCGCCAGCTCAAGTCACTGTCTGATATGCTAAAGGGTAAGCAGGGACGCTTCCGCCAGAACCTTCTCGGCAAGCGTGTTGACTATTCGGGACGCTCCGTTATCGTCGTCGGCCCTGACCTGAAGCTGTTCCAGTGCGGCGTGCCGAAGGAAATGGCAATCGAGCTGTTCCGTCCGTTTATTATGCAGAAGCTGAAAAACGACGGACTGACCAACAATATTAAGGCGGCACGCCGTATGGTAGACCGCGCGGAGCCTGAGGTTTGGGACGCGCTGGATGTTGTTATCAAGGAGCACCCGGTTCTGCTGAATCGTGCGCCGACATTGCACAGACTCGGAATTCAGGCGTTTGAGCCGGTGCTCGTCGAGGGACGCGCACTCAAGCTGCACCCGCTGGTTTGTACGGCTTACAACGCCGACTTTGACGGAGACCAGATGGCAATCCACCTGCCGCTCTCGAACGAAGCGCAGGCTGAGGCGAGAATTCTTATGCTTTCGGCAAACAACCTGCTGCACCCGAAGGACGGCAAGCCGGTTACTGTTCCGACGCAGGATATGATTCTCGGTTCCTACTACCTGACGATTGTCCGCGAGAACGAGCCGGGCGCGGGCCGCGCATTTTCCAGCGCGTCAGAAGCGCTTATGGCGTACAGCGACGGGCAAGTCGGCATTCACGCGCCGATAAGAGTGCGCAGACCGTATACAGAGGACAACGGACAGACGCTTGTTACGTCAAAGCTGATTGAAACAACCGTCGGCAGAATCTTTTTCAACGAGCCGATTCCGCAGGACCTCGGTTTTGTGCCGAGAAACACGCCTGAGGAAAAGCTTGAGTTTGAAATCTCGTTCCCCGTCGGCAAAAAGCAGCTTGAAAAGATAATTTCAGCCTGCATTGAAAAGCGCGGCTTCACAGAGTCCGCAATTGTACTTGACAAAATCAAGGAGCTTGGCTTTAAGTTCTCAACGCGCGGCGCAATCACAATCTCAATGTCTGATATGACAATCCCGGAGGAAAAAGCGGAGCTTATCAAGACGAGCGAGAAGATCGTCGTCCAGATCGAAAACGCGTTCAAGGACGGACTTTTGACAGACGATGAGCGCTACGACCTCGTCACAAAAGAGTGGAAGACGACGGAAGAAAAGGTCACGGACGCGGTTAAGGCAAAGCTCTCGGTTGACAACCCGATTTATATGATGTCAGACTCCGGAGCGCGCGGAAGTATGAACCAAATCCGTCAGCTCATCGGGATGCGCGGACTTATGGCAAACACCGCCGGTAAGACAATCGAAATTCCGGTTAAGGCAAACTTCCGCGAGGGACTTACCGTTCTTGAGTACTTCATCTCCTCGCGCGGAGCCAGAAAGGGACTTGCCGATACCGCTCTTCGTACGGCTGACTCAGGATATCTGACGCGCCGCCTTGTGGACGTTGCGCAGGATATTATAATCAAGAGCCACGACTGCGGAACGCATAACGGCACCTTCGCCCACGAGGAAAGAGATTCTAACGACAAGGTTGTGCGTTCGTTCGGCGCGGCAATACACGGCAGATTCCCGGTTGAGGACATTGTATCGCCGACAACGGGCGAGGTTCTCTTCTCCAACAACAAGCTGCTCAATGAGCGGGACGCGGAGCTGCTTGAGCAGAACGGAATAAAAGAGGTTATGATTCGCACCGTTATGGACTGCGAAGCAAAATCCGGCGTTTGCGCAAAATGCTACGGGCAAAACCTCGCAACAGGCGACGTTATCACGGCAGGCGAGGCAGTCGGCATTATCGCGGCGCAGTCTATCGGAGAGCCGGGCACACAGCTCACAATGCGAACCTTCCACACCGGCGGCGTTGCCGGAGATGATATTACGCAGGGACTGCCGCGCGTCGTCGAGCTTTTTGAGGCGCGCAGTCCGAAAAAGACCGCGATTATGGCGGAAATCTCCGGCATGGTTGAAATTTCTCCGACGCCGCGCAAAACGATTGCGTCAATTACGGTTTCGGATGAGGAATCCGGCGAAATCCGCAGCTACACAACGCCGTACAACACGATTGCAAACATCGTCGCGCCTGACGGCAAAACGCGCCTGATTCAGACAGGCGACCACGTTGAAAAGGGCGCAAAGCTCACGACAGGCACGTTTGCGCCTGTGTCAATCCTGAAAATCCTCGGCAAGGAGGCGGCGCAGAACTACATCATCGCAGAGGTGCAGAAGATGTACCGCGAGCAGTCGGTTGACATCAACGACAAGCACATCGAGGTCATTGTCCGCCAGATGATGCGGTTCCTGACGGTTTCCGAGGGCGGAGACACGGGGCTGCTGCCGGGTCAGGACATCTCAATTTACGCCTTTAACGAGGCAAACGCAAAGCTGCAGGAGCGCCGCGAGGCAGGTGAAAAGAACCGCTTCGGCGAGGAACTGCGTGATGCCGAGGGTGAGCGCCGTATGCTCGGTATCACAAAGGCGTCGCTGTCGGCGGATTCGTTCCTGTCGTCCGCCTCCTTCCAGGAGACGACGAGAATGCTGACGGATGCAGCAGTAAAGGGCAAAATAGACTACCTAGTCGGGCTGAAAGAAAACGTCATTGTCGGCAAGCTAATGCCGGCAGGCTCAGGACTCGCCGCCTATCGCGGAAGCGAGCTTGAGTTCGGCGACGACTATACGTCAGACGCCGACGAGCAATTTGAGGTTGACATGACGGCGCTGAAGGAAAAGTATAACGTGTAGCAGAAGCGCTTGTGTTTAAGCAAAAAGCGGGCGGGGTGTATCCCCGCCCGCTTTTTTGCTTTTGTTGGAGAGGGGGGAGCGGTTGACGGGATTTTGCCCCCTTTCAGGGCTTCGCTACCGTCGGGGACGGCGGTCCCCGACGGTGCTTGCCGCGGTGGACGCCGGCTTTTTGTCGGGTGTAGGGGCGGCAATCTGCCGCCCGCCGTCTGCCGGCGCAGATTCTCCACGGCGCACACTGTAGGGGCAACCGTCCCGGTCAACCGGGGTTTTTGGATTCGCCGTTTAGGTTCTGCTTTTACTTGGGTGTAACCGCAGACCTGCGGCGCAGGGTGCTATGTTTGTAATTGTGGCGAAGCTTCGCCCCGCCGCGCTGCTTTGCGCCTGCGCGGCGGGCGGTTACTTTTTCCACTTCGCCGGAAAAAGTAACCAAAAAGGGGCGACTTCTTTAGAAGAAGCAATCTTTTTTATACGGGAACTGCCGTGGTGACAATGCAGAGTGTGCCTTTCCCCGCTACGTATTGCGGTGGAGTGCGCGAACACTTCGGCTGTGCCGCACGCAGAGTCTACGCCTGTCGCGCGGTTGAATGACTTAGGTAAGGCTACAACTTGCCGCGAACTACCTGCGGGTGCCAACCAGACTTGACTGTGGTTTGCCGCACCGCGCCTGCGCTTTGTTGTGCGGCAATTCGGTGCGTGTCCCGTGTGCCGCAAGGTGCAGCGGACTGGACACCGCGCTCCGCGGTGTCCTCCAGCGCGTTTTTGCGCAAGGCGAGTGTGCGTCCTGCGCTGTTACGGTAGCCACAACCCCGCGTGTCACGACGCGCAAAGCGCGGAGGAAGACGAGGGCACCCGACGCAACCGCAAAGCAGTGTGCAGTGGTTTTACGCAAACATCTGCGGCAAACCAAACAAGGGACGTCGGGGACGTCGTCCCCTACACACATTGCTGTGGTATCGGGGACAATCCCGCACCGTAAGTTCGCACTTACCGCAACCACAACACCCACCGCGTCGGGAAACGCACCACATTGCCGCACAATGTGCGGCAGCAATCGTAGCAGCAACATCCTTCCGGTAACCACCCACACCGCACCTCGCGGCAAGTGGCAGCCTTACCTAAGTCTTTAGCCCCGAACAAGCTTCGCCCCTGCGTGCGGCGCAGCGCAAGCGTTCGCCGCAACTACCGCACCTGTCGCGGGGTGGGCAGGGACTACATTGCAGCACAATCCCGCCCGGCATAAAACAAGATTGCTTCTTCTAAAGAAGTCGCCCCTTTTTTGGTTACTTTTTTCCGGCGAAGCGGAAAAAAGTAACCGCCGCCGCGCGCAGCGGCACCCCTGCGCGACCACCAGCGCCCCTGGTGAACAAGCATTAAGCAGAACCAAACAGAAGTCCTAAAAACCACAAAGAAACCGTCCGCCAATAAACCAGTGCCTACGTCAAACAAATAACCAGAACCAACCACCAGCCCTTAAAGCAAAAAAACCGTCCGCCAAAACCCATAAGCCTCCGGCAACAAAGCAAAAAACCAACGGCAAGCCAAAAAAAGCAGCCCACTGCAGGGAAAAGTAAATAATTACCACGCCAAACCGCAAAAAAACACTTGCATTTTGAATAACAATATGCTAAAATAAAACAAATTTATCGGCTAAACACGCCGCATTTGTTGCGCGCGCGCTGAAATAAATCCAAAATAACACTAAGGTGAGAAATGCCTAACATTAAATCCGCAAAAAAACGCGTAGAGCTTACAAAAATCCAGAATGCCGCGAACCGCCGCGACCGCAGTGCGCTGCGCACGGTTTTGAAGAAGTACAATACAGAGCTTGAGTCCGGAACGCCGGAAAGCCGCGAGGACGCATTCAAGACAGCCGTAAAGGCGCTTGACAAGGCTGCCGCGCACAACCTGATACACAAAAACAATGCCGCAAACAAGAAAAGCCAGCTTGCAAAGAGACTCGCAAAGGTAAGCTAAGAAAGGCTTTTGCTTCAGCATTTTGCCGTTTGGCTGCCGCGGCGCAAGCTTTTGCGCCGGTCACGCGGCCGACAATGGGTCCTTAGCTCAGTTGGTTAGAGCGTCCGGCTCATAACCGGATGGTCCCGGGTTCAAGTCCCTGAGGACCCACCAAAACCGGCGTTTTTGCGCCTAACTCAAGAATGAATGATGAATTTGAATAATGAATAACCATACCGCGCGATCGGGGGCGGAACGAGTTATCGCTGTTCATTAGCCGGAGGCGTCTTCATCATTCATTTTTCGTTTTTGCGAATGTGCGCCAAAGACAGATTGAGAAAATGCCGTCTGCTTGACGGCGAAAATTTTATTACGCGCCCGTAGCTCAGCTGGATAGAGCGCAGGACTCCGACTCCTGAGGTCGCAGGTTCAACTCCTGTCGGGCGTACCAAACAGCGGCAACTGACGTTGCCTAAATGAATAATGAATGATGGATAGTGAATAATTCAAGAAACGGTTTAGCCGCTGTTTGTACTATTCATTTTTTATTAGAATCCGTTCGCGAACGGCGTGCCCAATGGCACCTTTTTCGCAGCACCCCATCAAATACCCGCAGCCAAACGCTGACACAAGGAAAATCGCTCATACGGGCGATTTTTTGTTTTTACCAAAACACGGCACCGCCCTTGAGCGCCGTGCTTTTCTGCGCAAAGATTGACTTTCCGTGCGCGATGTGCTATTGTGGGATTGTTGATTATATCAGTTTTGTCTCGGCGGCGTATTATCCGCTGTGCCGAAAAAATAATTGGAGCAACAAAGCAATGACATTATATGAAACGATTTTTACCCGCCGCGCTGTGCGGCAATATGACAAAACGCCGCTGGAGGACGCGGAGCTTGCGGAAATTCAGCAGGTGCTGGACGGCGCAAAGCGCCTGCCCGGGCAGTCGGGGAGGTTCGAAATTGTGAATGCCGACAAGCTCAAAAACGCCTCGTCGCCTCACGCAATTTTAGCTTTTTCGGACGATACGGACGCCGCAAGGGCAAACATCGGATACACGCTGCAAACACTGGATTTATATCTGCAAAGCAAGGGCTACGGCAGTCTTTGGATGGGAATGGCAAAGCCGGTCACGCCGCAGGACGACTACCGCATTTTGCTGGCATTCGGTAAAACAGATACGCCCCCGCGCTCGTCTGCCGGCGACTTTAAGCGGCGCGCCGTTCTGCAAATCAGCAATGAGGACAACGATGTTGCGCGTGCTGCGCGGCTTGCACCGTCTGCCGTCAACTTTCAGCCGTGGAAGCTGGAGTTTGCGCCGGGCAAGGTGACTGTGCGGTATGTCGGGCGCGGACTTGGCAAGCTTGTTACGCTTCAGTTCCAGAAGATTGACATAGGCATTATTCTCAAGCACGTTGAGCTTGTACTGGAGCACGAGGACAAAACAGTTACCGGAATCACACCCAAGGGCAGCGGTAAGTCCTTTGCGGTGGAGGTTGCGTATGCCTAAACTGCTGTTTCAGGGACACGGGAGCTATCGCTTTACAACGGACGACGGACGCGTTGTCTACGTTGACCCGTTTTCGGGAAAGGGCTACGATAAGCCTGCCGATATGGTGCTGATTACACATCAGCACCACGACCACAATAAAATAAGCCTGATTACACAAAAAGACACCTGCACAGTCATCACAAATGCCGAGGCGTTGGCGGGCGGCGAATACAAAACCTTTGACATTGACGGCGTTAAAATCGAGGCGACAGAGGCGTACAACAGTCACCACAACAAGGCGGAGTGCGTTGGGTTTATTCTGACAATTGACGGGGTTGCCGTCTACTGCTCCGGCGATACAGGCGTTACCGAACAGATGAAAACATTTGCAGACAGGCAGCTTGACTACGCAATTTTCAACACGGATAATATGTTCACTATTCCATTTGAACAAAGCGCCGAAATTGCGGCCGTTATAGGCGCGAAGCACAACATTCCGGTACACCTTGCGCCGATTGAGCTTTTTGCGCGGGGAAAGGCAAAGAAATGGGCGGCGCCGAACAAGCTGATACTTGAGCCGGGGCAGGAGATTGACCTGTGAGGGCCGAACGCAACATTTTTAAGGTGACACACAATTAAGCTACTGTTTTTGTGCAGCCAAAATAAACGGCGCAGCCTGACTGCCGAAAGAGTGTTTGGCAGCTTGCCGGGGATAGAAGCGCGCTCTGCGGGAACGGAAAACAACGCGCGGATTAAGGTAACGGCCGGTATGCTCTGTTGGGCGGATGTAATTTTTACGATGGAGAAAAAGCATACGCGGCGAATAAGCGAGCGCTACAGATCCGAGCTGCAGGGCAAGGACGTTGTTTGCCTGTATATTTCGGACGACTATGAATATATGGATGAGCAGCTGATAGAAATTCTCAGGGATAAAGTCGCCGGGCATATCGGCGGCTGCCCATAAAACAAGAAAAGCCCGGATTCCTTTAGAATCCGGGCTTTTTCCTTGGAGCTGGTGAAGTGACTCGAACACTCGACCTGCTGATTACGAATTGATTTTTCTGACGATAAAATAAAACGGACAAATTCTTTTCAAGTGTTACCTCGCAATTTTTGTTGTAAAATCAACGAGAATTGCGGTTGTCTTTTGCCGTATCCTAAAATTGCAACATCTGACTTCTGCTATTGCACTACCAATAATTGAATAATATCACATTGTACTGAGCTTGTCAAATGTTTTTATTGATTTTCACTTTTTATTATCTCACGCACCGCTTCCACCGCAACAACCTTTTCTAAAATCCCTTTCATCTCGTCAGGCGTAGCGTTTTCGCAATTCAAATACTTCTCCGCTAACGCTCCGTTTTGGATAAGTCGGCGTGTGCGTTCTTTTCTCTGTCGCTCTTTTTCTCGTGATAGAATAGTGTCACGTTGTGCCTTTAGCTGCTCTATCTTCGTTGATGTTTTTTCAAGTTTTTGCTTTTCTGATTCCGTCATTGCGATTCTCCCTTTTGGTATATCTTATGCGGGAGGTTGTGCGGTTGTGACGGAGGCGAACCGCCACCGTAAAAACACAAAACTTTCGGCAGGCAAAAATCACGAAGTGCGCACTTATACATTGCTACGCAATGTGTGCGACCGCCTTTGGCGGAGTGTGTTCGCTTTGCTCCACACAAAAAAGGGCTATATTTTCAAGGCGAAAACATAGCCCTTTTTTGCTTTTTCACACCACAATAATCCCTCGCCCCGCCCTCTGCATATGATGAAGCAAGAGGCGGGTTTTGTTATGGCGATTTATCATTGCAGCGTAAAAATTATAGGTCGCAGTTCGGGGCGGTCGAGCGTGGCAGCTGCGGCGTATCGTGCGGGCGAGAAAATCACAAATGAGCGTGACGGTTTAACTCACAACTATTCACAGCGATATGATGTTGTTCATTCAGAAATTATCTTGCCTGAAAATGCACTGAGCGAATTTGAAAATCGTGCGGTGCTGTGGAATGCGGTTGAGAAATCGGAAACTCGCAAGGATTCGCAGACGGCAAGAGAAGTCGAAATTGCGTTGCCTGTTGAACTTGATTTTACAGATAATCTTGATGTAGTACGGCAGTATGTAAACGAAAATTTTGTGTCACACGGTATGTGTGCAGATGTTGCAATTCACGGTAAAAACGACGGAGTGAACCCGCACGCACACATTATGCTGACTACAAGAGATGTCACCGTTGACGGCTTCGGCGGTAAAAATCGGGATTGGAACGATAAGGCGTTACTCGAAAAGTGGCGTGAGAATTGGGCGAGTGTCTGCAACGAGAAGTTGAAGTCGAAAGGAATTGATGAGCGAATCGACCACCGTACGCTACTTGAACAGGGCGTGTTGCGAGAGCCGACAATTCATTTGGGGCGTGGAGCAATAGAGCTTGAAAAGAAAGGTCACGAAAGTGATAGGGCAAAAATCAATAATGAAATTGCTAACCGTAACGCAATGTTCACGCCTGAAAAAGTGACTGAATATCTTCACGAACTGCGTGAGGCATTCGACATTGCGGACAAAGAGATTGAACGGTTGAAGTTTGCGGAGCGTTCTGGCGAAGCGGAGAAAATCAACAAAACGGCAAGCATTGTGGAACGCCTCACTTTGCTAAAAGAAAACCGTGATATAATGTCCGTTGAGGGCGAGGGCGGAATTGATAAAAAGATTGAGGAACTGAAAGAACAGCGGGCGAAATTTGAATTGGAGTACAAAGCACACTCTGTGCTGACAGGTACAAAGTTAGAACCACAACCACGCCAACAATCGCAATCAACACGAGAATTTATGCGAGAGCGTGAGCTTGACAGACGACTGAACAATGTCACGCAGAGCGAAAAGAAGATAATCCTAAGCAACGCCCCGCCTGAATTTGCGCGTGGGATAATTCTAAAAGACGAGGCAAAAACAAAGGCACACGTAATTTTGCGTGATAGATAGTCACTTTTTTAATATACTTAAACAGGGTGATTATATGAAAACTTACGCATACATACGGGTTTCGAGCATTGACCAGAACGAAGAACGCCAGTTAGATGCAATGGCAAAGCTGAAAATTTCGCACAGAAACATTTTTATTGATAAGCAATCGGGCAAGGATTTTAATCGTCCTGAATATTTGAGGTTGAAAGAAAACCTTGGCGCGGGCGATTTGCTTTATCTGCACAGTATTGACCGTTTGGGGCGCAATTACGAGGAGATTCAAAACCAATGGCGCTTTCTTACGAAGGAGCGCAAAATTGATGTTGCCGTGCTCGATATGCCACTTTTAGACACTCGGCTGAACAAAGATTTAATGGGAACATTTATCGCCGATTTAGTGTTGCAAATTCTATCATTTGTGGCGCAAAATGAGCGCGAGTTAATCCGCAAACGGCAAGCGGAGGGTATAATATCGGCAAAAAAGCGGGGCGTAAAATTTGGCAGACCGAAGAAGATGTTGCCGAATAATTTTGGTGAGCTTGTGAAGTTATGGGAACGGCAGAAGATAAGCCTTGATGAGATTTTGCGACAAAGCGGATTCTCGCGCTCAACTTTTTACGCAAGGTTGAATGAGTTTAGGATAGAACAAGGGAATAAAGCAAAAAGCAGTCCGAAAAGGTAAACTTTTTTGGACTGCTTTTTCATAGCACAAATATACCACTGATTTTCCATAAAGTCAATAGTTGAACCAACATTTTTCTAAAATCTTTCAAATTTTATTGCAAAATCACATTTTGCAAGTTCTAAAATCTCGTTCACCTACAAATCCAAAAAAGTTTACTTTTTTGGATTTGTTAAATAATATTTTAAAAATCAAGGTAGCACTATGATATTTTTTTCAGGTTGGATAGTAACCCGTCATCCGATTGTCGGAGTGATTGCAATTATCGCTTCAATTGTGTTTGTGGCAATAAGCTACAACGCCTATGGCAATAGAGGTGTTAAGGTGTCACTTATAATTGTTGCCATATCATACGGTGTCGCACTAATAGCGTTACTGGCTATGTATATATATTTTTATAGTCCACTAATTCAATATTTGTTAAAGGAAAATGACAGGTATTCATTTTCATTGGGAATATACTATCGCAGTTTTTTCCCGCCATTTGAACCCGAAATATTAAACTATAACGGCACTGACTATAATTTATATACTGTAGCCAAAACTATAAAAGCATTTAACTGGGCTCCTGCAATATGCTATTTTTTGGCTGTAGTCAGCAATGGATTTATTCTATCTAAATCACCTATAAATGTGACAGATAATGAAACTATTGCGAAAAAAATTGCATTATCAACCATTGCTTCAATTGCTGCATATGTAGTTATAGTGCTTCTTCTACGAGCATTTGCAACAATAATATTTTTAATATTAATTATTGGAGTTGGGTTCGGTTGGCTTAAAGCGACTGCATTTGATTAATAAAAATTGGAGTGATTCAAGTGAAAAAGTTAAGCAAAGCAAAAATTTCAGAAGCACTAAGAAAAGAGGGCGTTCCTGAGAGCGCCATTGATTATTTTGCAAAGCCATTATCAAACGCTCGCTCGGATTTACACCCCTGTATTGAAGCGTGGATTGCAGGAGAAAAACAAGATTTTATTTTCACAAGCCCCGTTACCGGTGAATCCGTGAGTTTATTCGAGTTAGACATTCCCTTTTTGTGCGGTAGGACTGCGCATTATTCGCTTTATCTTTATTTCATGAACGACTTACTAAAAAATCCGAATGACAAATTAAAATTCAAATCGGTAAAGAATTTCCATAATATGCCGACACAATGACGGGTTTCAATATTCCTCAGGGCTTGCTCTGAGGAATATTGCCCCGGCTGTCGTCTCGCCGAATACCCTTGTAAGCAAGTGTTCGACTTACGACTCGAATAAAAACAAGTGGAGCAATAAAAACTTAAGTGACATTTTTTGATAAATTACAATGGAGTTATTGGCTAAATGCTTCACCTTCAGAGCGAAAAGAAATTCTACAAGGCTTTGCAGATTATATTTCAGCCGACCTGGGTATTCCACAGCAGATTAATCTTGAAGAAAAGACTTATTATGATGCCAGAACGCTCGGTAATCACAACCGCGAGAATGAAGTTGAAATAGGCATTAAATCAAAACTTATCAGTTCAAATGTTCGTGGTGACAACTTTTTAGCAATGGAAACGATAATGCACGAGCTTAGGCACGTGTATCAAGACATTGCAGTTAACGACATAGAACAGCTTACAATTGACAAACGCCCAACTAACATACAAATAGAGCTGTGGCGAGAAAATCAAAACTATTATTTTGAACCAAGCATAGATGAATTAAAATACTACATACAAAGCACGGAACACGACACGAGAAAATACTCATATGATAAAATGTGCGAGTTAGAAGAGCATTTTCGTACAGGTGATGAATTTGACAAAGAAGATTATGAGAATTTTGTAATTAGCCAGTATGAAAATGAACAGCGAATTGTTGATTCTGCAGTGAATAATTATGGTCTCGGTTTTGAAAAGAAAATAGCGAGGGAAATTGCATTAGAAAGCAATAAAATCGCGTTACAACGTGAAAATATCGCAGCCGAGAGTGCTATTAGCACACAAGAAAAGAATGAAGTAACGAACCAAAAAGGATATCCCTTAGAGCAATCGCAAAAAACGCAACCGTCTAAACAAACGCCCCCCCAAATTATCGATAAAGAATTTGCCCCTAAAAAAGATTATTCACCCAACCGCGATTTTCGCGATAGGTAAAAATGACTACCATATTAACAGCAATATCCAAAATCATTAAGACGGTAGTGTTTTTTTCTATCGGATTAGTCATTGAACGTAAGAATGAACCTGATAACAGCAATACTAAACGAATGCGAGAAAGTGGAATTGGTCCTGTTATTGCGCTTTTGTTACTTACTGTACTTTGGTATTTCGGTTGGGGAATATGGCTTGTACTAATGTGCATTAGATTTAGTCAACCTAAATCTAATGCACAACAGGGAAAAACTCAAAATGACCCAAAGGGTGAATTTGCAAGACTCTATTCTGATATAAAGCGTGGCGTTGTATTTGGAAGAGATAAAGAGGTTAATAAATATGTCGTTCGCAAAGAGTACGATGAGGGGCATATTATGATTGTTGGCGCACCCGGAAGTGGTAAAACGGCTTGTATTGCCATTCCCACATTGCGCGCGTGGTCTGAAAGAATTTTCGCAATCGACATCAAATGCGAGCTTTATAATGAAACAAGCTCTTATCGAAGTAAATTCAAGGTCATGAATCCGGTCGATAAAAATAGTTATGGGTATGACCCCTACTGGGTATTTGAAGCAGGTAAAAACAAAGTACAAAAAGCAAGGGCTATTGCGCTTGCTTTAATACCTATTCCACAAGCTGTTAAAGAGCCATTTTGGTTGAAAAGTGCGCAGAATATTTTGACTGGCGCAATTCTACATTGTAGATTTGACTTAAACTATTCATTTGTTGAAACAATGCAGTATTTAACAACCACGTCACCAAAAGAGATTATTGATAATATATCAAAAAGCGACACAAAAGAAGCTATATCTTTTGTTATGAGTAGCACTTCGTTATCTGACGTAACATTATCAGGTATAATGGGCGAATTACATACTTATATTGTGGATATTGCAACAGATGAAGACCTTATAACTTTTTTTAATCAAACGCAAATTATTTTGCCGACTAATTTAGAAGATTGTTTTGATATTTATTTAAATCTGCCTGAAGACAAATTAGAACAGTGGAATAATTGTATTACGTTAATTATAAATCAATTTTTAACTTATTTTGAACAACGCGCAGATCGCAATAGCAAACCTATATTATTTTTGCTTGACGAGTTCCCGCGACTTGGCAAAATGCCGAGTATTACAAACGGACTTGCAACGCTAAGAAGTAAAGGAATAACAATATGTTTGATTTTGCAAGACCTTGGGCAGCTCAACGATATATATGGCAAGGATACGAGTAGAGTTATATCCGGCAATTGTGCATATAAGGCGGTTTTTAGCTTAAGTGACGCAGAAACACAAGAATATTTCTCAAAATTATTCGGAACTGAAATAGTTGAGCGAAAAACCACAGGAACAAGCCATCAGCCTTTTTCTGGTATTCCGACAGGTAATAACATCGGTTCAACAGAACAAAGAGAACAAATAATACAACCACATACATTTGGAAATTTTATGGATATTGCACTATATACTCCGTACGGAAATAGGATTATTTCTAAAATGCCATATTACGAAGCCTGCAACGCACCGAAATAGTAGCTCAACAAAAAGAGCGTGAGGACTATCCTCACGCTCTTTTTGCTATCAATTCTACTTCTCCTTACGCGTCTTTGTTCATCTGAATCGCGCCTCTACTACGCTTCATAATCTCCATATTGTCAAGCGGGTTAAACACATCAAAATTTTTCTGCAAGTCCGCACCGAACATATTCACATACTCTTTCACAATCTCAATGCTACTATGCCCTAACAGCTTTTGCAAACGGAATATATCGCCGTTGTTCAAAATCCAATTTTTAGCGAATGTGTGACGAAACAGATGAATGCTTGTTTTGACAACGCCTCGTGAATGATTAAACCGCTTTATTGCGCTCGTTAGTGTGTCATTTTTCATCTGCTGACCGTAGATGTTGCAAAACAAATAGTCCTCCGCCTCGCCCTTACGATACTCTAAATATTCGCTCAAAGTCCGCTCAAGCACTCGTGACATTGGAATTATGTACTGTTTTTTGTTCTTCGTTGCCGTGAGTTTTATCTCGTGCGTGTCAAAATCCAAATCGCCGATTTTAACGTTGCAGACAGTTCTTTCGCGGTTGCCTGTGCCTAAAAGGTAGCATACAATCACCCAATTGCGATACTCCGCAAAGGAACACGCCTTGATGTTCGGCTTTTTGAGCAGTCGTTCAAGCTCGGCGGTTGTGTAGGTTTCTCTGATTGTTTTCTCTGCTTTTATCAGCTTTATGTTGAATTTCGGCGTGTATCCCTCTTCCATAAAAAAATAGAAAATCGCACGAATGCCCCGCAAATATGAATTTACAGAGGTGTCACGGATATTCGGGTTACGACCTCGAATGTAATTGATGAACTCGAATAGGTGACTTTCGCAAATTTCAACACACGGTGTTGTTTCTGCAATAACTTCTGTCATTATCTTATAGACATCGTTGTAATAGCGAAAAGAGGCTTCCGATAGATTCGCTATCTTTTTGCGTTGAATGAATTTCTCGAATCCCTTTTGTATCGTCATTTCATCAGCGGTGTTCATTATGATTTTCGGTTTCATTTTTTGCCACTCCCTTTGTATAAATATATGGTTTGGGAGTGCAGAATAAGAACAACAGACTATGTAAAAAATCCTCAAAAATCAGGTGTTCATCTGCTGTGAATATTCTCACTTTCGACAGGATGTTTTTGTAATCTTTATGAAACGACAAAATGGACAAGCCCTTTGTATGAAAGAGTTTGTCCATTTTATCGAGAAAAATTATTCGGTTTTGTTACCAGATTGGCTGCCTCGGTTGGATTCGAACCAACGACTCTCTGATTAACAGTTTGGAGCTGGTGAAGTGACTCGAACACTCGACCTGCTGATTACGAATCAGCTGCTCTACCAACTGAGCTACACCAGCGAAACGACTAATTTATTATACACGCGCGGGGGCGGCTTGTCAATAAAAAGATTCTGTAAATAAATGCCAACTGTCGCACCGCACGGCAATATTGCGTTGCTGCGAAACAAAACAAAAAAATTTTTTTCAAAAACGCAACTAAAACGCTGCGATTTGTGTTATTGTAGTAGCGGCTGCAAACAAGCACGGAGGTTGTACATGGACGATGAAACAGCTATTTCGCTGATAATGCATGGAAAAGAGAGCGGACTTGAGGATATTATCGACCGTTACGGCGCGTATGTCGGGACGGTTGTACATAACATTATCGGGCAGTTTCTTTCGCCGGTTGATGTTGAAGAGGTTGCGTCTGACGTGTTTTTTGCGCTCTGGCAGAACAGCGGCAGAGTGCGACCCGGAAAGCTCAAGCCTTATCTTGCGGCAATTGCGCGAAACGCGGCAAAAAACAAGCTGCGCAGGCTCAAAATCGAGCTGTCAATCGAGGGTGATAATATAACGCTGCCGGCAGACTCCGACCTGAGCGGGGCGGGGGAGGACGAGGTAGCGGCGGCGGCGCGCCGTGCGGTGTTTGATATGGAGGAGCCGGACCGCGAGATTTTTCTGCGGTACTACTACTATATGCAGAAAATTCCGATAATCGCGGAGGAAATGCAAATAAACGAGTCCACCGTGAAAGCGCGGCTGCGGCGCGGACGCGAAAAGCTGAAAGCGGAATTATCAAACTGGAGAACGCAATGATTATCGTTTTCCGCACCGTGTGCGCGCAGAGAAGTCTTTTAATCCGATTTGGAAAAGTGATTATTATAAGGGAGACGGTATGAAAATATCAGAGTTACTTAACAGATTCCCTGAGGAATCGGTAAACCTGCAGCCGAAGGAAATTTCGGTTGACTCAATTAAGGAAAAAACCATGAAAAAAATACAAACCTCGCGCAAGCCTGTTATGTCCGTGAAACGGCGGGTTTTCAGCGCGATAGCGGTTGCGGCGGCGCTTGTCGTCGTGCTAACCGGCGTTGCTTTTGCAACGGGAATTATAAAGTACGACAACACACACGGCTTTTACAGCAGCTTTTTCGGCGGCAAAAGCACGGCGGCGCTTACAGAAGCCTATGAGCCGGGCGCCCCGGGTGCAATGTACGAGGGACAAACGAAGTTTGAGTTCCCGGCGCAGGAGCGCGTGCCGGTTGACGAGGAGAAAGCCGATGAGCTTATCGGCGACAAAATCACCCCGGAAACAGGCACGCTTACAGGCGGCGGGTACACGCTTACGCTTGAGGCAAACCTGTACGACAGCGAAACGGGCTGCGGTTTGCTGTATCTCACGCTGGAGAATCCAAACGGATTTCCGGGGCTTGTAACACTGAAAAACGGGATTATGATGTTTGACTATGAAAAAGGCGCAGAGGTTGAGGTTGCCTATAACGTAGGCGGGCGCGATTATATCGACGCGGAAAAGTCCACCGACACAAAGCTGTATTACTGCATTTCTTACATCAATCCGCCGGTTGAGAACGCTGATATGCATGAAAAGGAAATCACTGTTGGTTTTGCTACTATCAAGACTGACGAAAGAGGCGTGTATATAAGCGGGGAAGGGCATGGCGTGCTTACGATTCCGCTGGGCGGCGAGTCGCTTGAAAGCGTTAAGACCGCAAACGGCGCAATCACCGTTACGCCGATAGGTATCAGAATAGACGGAGCGGCGATAGGCATTGAGATGGCGGATTACATTCGTGAGGTTTCGCTGATATACAAGGACGGCAGCACATACGTTCTGACCAGCGCCGTTGATTTTATGGACAACACCACGTACGGGCAGCATTCCGGACGCGCGGGAAGTACAGATAATTCCGGATACTACTATAGTACCGTGTCAACAATGACCTTCAACCGGCTCGTGGACACGGCGCAGGTTGCGGCGGTTGTGGTAGAGGGCGCTGAGTATCCGATAGGGTAGCTCTCTGAGAAAAGCGGTGAGCGTAAATTAAAAAGCGTCCGTGCAATTGCACGGACGCTTTTTGGTTTATGAGAACGGAATCGGCTAAAGCAAATATGCTCCCGGAAAGAGCGTTATCAGCACTAAATACGCCGCGTACACGAGGAAAATCAAAATGCCCTGCCAGCGGTATATCTTCTTGCCGATTGCCGTCGGAATTGCGGCGAGCGCCATAATTATCAACGAAATCGGCATATCGGTGCGGGCTGTCTCCGCTTCTATCGTAAGCGTTCCGCCGGAGACAAGACCGCAGATTGCAAGAATCATTGTCAGGTCAAGCACGTTTGCGCCGATGATATTGCCGATAGACAGCGCGTTTTGCTTTTTTATAACTGCGGTAATAGCCGTGACGATTTCGGGCAGCGAGGTGCCGATTGCGACGATTGTCAGCCCGATTACGGTCTCAGACCAGCCAAGGAACTTCGCAAGCGCCGTTCCGCTGTCTACCAGCAGCTTTGCGCCGAAGATAATGCCGGCGGCGCCGATAATAAACTTTGCGATATTGGTGAATTTCTCGCGTCCGGACGGCTTCGGGCGCTTTGCGGCGGTTTTCTTTGAGTCCGAGTCCTTTGAGAACTTGATATTAACAACCATCGAAATGAAAAACAGCGCGAACAGTACGCACGACTGCCAAATCACGAGCTTGCCGCTCTGCGAGAACCAGAACAGAAGTCCCGCCGCCGCAATCATCAGAACTGACTTTACGGAATACAGCTTGTCGCGGATACTGCCGGGTGTTGCGACTGCAATAAGCGCAAAGCCAAGCCCTATGTTTGCAATAGGCGAGCCGACGGCGTTTCCGACGGCGATACCGTTTGAGCCCTGCACCGTTGCGATAAGCGAGGTGAACAGCTCCGGTGCCGTCGTCGCGAACGAAACCAGCGTTGCGCCGATAACCGCTTTGGGTATGCCCGAAACGTCCGACACCCAAACGGAAGCGTCAACAAAAAAATCGCCCCCCTTGATGACAAGGGCAAGGCCGATGATGAAAAGCAGAACTGCGAGCCATGGGTTCATTGGATTCATTAACGATAATGCTCCGGTAATGTGGTTTATAGAGAGTTTGCGGATAAGCGGCATTATGCGGTTGTATCCACTTCTCCGCGAAAGACGCAATTTTTATATTATAGCGCAGACACTGCGCTGTGTCAATGGGGAATTAGGTGTTTTTTTATGTGGGTGCCGACTGATGTTTGCCGCGAGGGGTTTGTTTTTATCTAGGTGCAAGCGTTTGGCGGGATTTTGCTTTTTTCAAGGTTTTGTCTTTGCAGGGATTCGCGTTGGTAGGGGACGCGGCCCTCAGCGTCCCTTGTTGCGGGTCCGCCAGATTTTTTGTCGGGCGTAGGGGCGGCAATCTGCCGCCCGGGGTTTGCCGGCGCGGATGCTCCACGGCGTACACCGTAGGGGCGACCGTCCCGGTCGCCCGCTGTTTTGGTTCAGCTTTTATTCGAGAGCAAGCGTGTTTTCTGCGGCGCGGGGTGTGTTGTTTGAAATTGCGGCGAAGCTTCGCCGCGTCGCGCAGCTAAGCGCCTACGCGGCGGGCGGTTACTTTTTCCGCTTCGCCGGAAAAAGTAACCAAAAAGGGGCGACTTCTTTAGAAGAAGCAATCTTTTTTCTATACGGGAACTGCCGTGG
>JAISLF010000058.1 GCA_031260605.1 Oscillospiraceae bacterium | reverse complement strand
CCCACCGTAACCACAGCACCCACCGCGTCGGAAGACGCACGACATTGCCGCACAAAGTGCGGCAGCAATCGTCCGTGCAACACCCTTCCGGTTGGCACCCGTAGGCAGTTCGCGGTAAGTTGCAGCCTTACCTAAGTATCCAACCCCGCAACAGGCTGTAACCCTGCGTGCGGCGGTGCGCAAGCGTTCGCTACAACCACCGCAATACGTCGCGGGAATAGGCACATATCCGCATTGTCGCCACCGCAGTTCCCGGATAAAAAAGATTGCTTCTTCTAAAGAAGTCGCCCCTTTTTGGTTACTTTTTCCGGCGAAGCGGAAAAAGTAACCGCCCGCCGCGCAGGCGCTTAGCTGCGCGAAGCTGCCAAGCTCCGCCGCAATTACAAACACCCACCCTGCGCCGCAGGAAACACGCTTACACCAGAATAAAAGCAAAACAGAACGGCGAAGCAAACAGCGGGGCGGCAGGTTGCCGCGCCCCTACGCCAGACAAAAAGTCCGGCGGTAACCGCGACAAAGGGACGATGAGGGCATCGTCCCCTACAAACGCAAACCCTCGGAAAAAGTAACCGCCCGCCGCGCAGGCGCTCTGCAGCGCGAGGCGGCGAAGCTTCGCCGCAATTTCAAACATAGCAACCTGCGCCGCAGGTCTACGCTTGCACCTGAATAAAAGCCCCGCAGGAACGGGCGACCGGGGACGGTCGCCCCTACGGTCTACTCAATAAGAAACGCGCCACAAAACCCCGGGCGGCATTCTGCCGCCCCCCACGCCCGCACGACACTGTGCCGCCCTACAAGGCATCCGCAACCCGCAAGAAAAGCACAGCCCCCGGCGAAGAACTCACCAAGGGGCTGTGCTAAAAACAAATCAGCTTTCAGCTGTTATCTGCGTAAACCTGTGCAACATAGCCGCAACCTGCGCTCTGGTTGCGTTCTCCTGCGGCTGAAAGCTTACCGTGCCGTCGCCATTTGCTACACCGCTTATAATCCTGTTTGCAACGCACCACCTGACGGCAGTCTGCGCGTAGCCCGATATTTTCGCGTTGTCTGTAAAGTTCAGCTGCGGCAGGCTTCCGCCGTATTCAATTCCGAGATATTCTGTCGCGTATTTATAGATGATTGCCGCGAACTGTTCGCGCGTAATATTGCCGTCCGGGTCAAACCGGTCGTCCGACACGCCGCGCACTATGTTATTCTGCTGTGCCCACGCAATAGGTACGGCGTAATACGCGTCGGACGCGACATCCGTAAAGGAGGACAGACCGGAAATAGCGCGTTTGCCTGAAATCCGCCACAAAACAGTCGCTACCATACCGCGGGACATTATTCCGTCCGGTGAAAATGTTGTTTCTGACGTTCCGCTGAAAAATCCGTTTTCTATGACAAATCGAACATCCCCGAAATACCACTTGTCCTCAGTAACGTCGAGTAGGGGAGTGTCCCAGTCGGCGGTTTTCGTTCCGTCGTGCGGCGTTGGCTTCGGCTTTGGATCCTTCGGTGACGGCGCGTTGCTGTAATCAAGATTGTTCAGCCGGACAATAACCGTATACGGTCCGCCGCTGATCGCGTTGCTGTTCAGGTCGTTGTAGCTGTGAAAACGGTCAAGCCCCCACGAGCTGTAAGCAATATCAGGATTGTATGTACCGGTCATTGTTGTGATGTTGTCCCGCGCGCCGTGCTGGTCAACATATGTAAACGTATTGTTTTCCTTATCAACTGCGGCAATCATAATGACGTGCCGCTGAGAGTGCGAGCTGACAATCACATCTCCCGGTTCAAGCTCAAAGCCGGAGGATAAAGAGGAAACGGCATAGGTTTGCGCAAACCCTCCGCTGTAGGTACGCAGTGTTGTTGAGTTGCCCATGGGAAATCCGGGCACAACCTGCCGCCACGCGTGTATTACAGCCGAGGAACAGTCGTTTCCCGAATAAGCCCACGCCTCAGCCGCGCCGGTATATTTGCCGTTGCTTGCCGGAAAGGTTTCGAGGTTCGTCGTGCTGCGCTTGCTGTTCCACGTGTAGAGAATGCCCTTTATGTGCATTCCTGCGGGGTAGTAGTACTGAGCAGTCTGCCCGTGGTACTCAAGGTCGCTGTAGTAGTAAATGTCTCGGTCAAGTGTATAGGAAATACTTCCCATTGCACGCATATAGTCGATAATGCGGTTAACGTCACGCGCGGACCTTGCCGACTTTGCCGGAAGAGGGTCGGTTTCCGACAAAAGCGCCGGGTCAAGAAACGCCTCTGCATACCACTCACCATTTACGGTGATACCCTCGACGCGCGCTGACACAGATTCATTGCTCCAGGTGTATGTATGCGAAACCGACAACGCGGTTCCTTGCGGGACGGTTCCGAGGTATATCGTAAGGTCGCGTAAAGCAAAAAGGTCAACCCCTTCAGCCGGGGCGGCGTATCTGCTTTGACCGCCGAGCGTTTGTGTAGTGGTAACGGTAGGTCTAAGCGCCGATACGCGGGTTGTGAGAACCGACGGCGCTAAAATGCTGATGGCAAGCAAGAGCGCTAAGAACTTTATTGTACGGGATTTGTATTTCTGCATTTAGTGACTCATTTGTAAAGAATATTGTTATAATAACACGAAAAATGGTGTTTGTAAAGTTGTTTTCCAAAAACAGGTGTGTTACCGGTTTATTTTTTTCTTTGAAGAGCAGCAGGGAGTGGTGTGGTTACGGACAGAGCGGCGCGGGTGTGCATATTTACATTACCGAACAAAATAAAGATTTTGTTCGGTAATGCGCGGGGGGGGGGGTGAGTAGGGATTTATCTCATAAGTCGCATATGTAGCGTTTATAATTGCAACGCCTCACTGTTATGTGTCAGTGCTGTTGCGGTGTGCGCAATACGAGTGTCACGACGCGCAAAGCGCGGAGAAAGACGAACGCACCCGCACAAGAATGTGAAGTAATCCGAATCGCCACACAATGTGCGGCAGCAATCGTAGCAGCATAGTCCTTCCGGTTGGCACCCGACGGCACCTCGCGGCAGGCTAAAGCCTTACCCAAACCGCCAACCCTACGACAGGCTTTGCCCCTGCGTGCGGCGCAGCGATGGCGTTCGCTGCTACCGCCGCAATACGTCGCGGGGAAAAGCACAATCTGCATTATCACAACCGCAGTTCCCGGATAGAAAAAAGATTGCTTCTTCTAAAGAAGTCGCCCCTTTTGGGTTACTTTTTCCGGCGAAGCGGAAAAAGTAACCGCCCGCCGCGTAGGTGCTCTGCTGCGCAATGCGGCGACGCTTCGCCGCAATTTCAAACATAGCAGTCTGCGCCGAAGCTCTGCGGTTGCACCCGAGTAAAAGCAAAACAGAGTGGCGAAGAAATCCGCGGGCGGCAGATTGCCGCCCCTACGCCCGCCAAAAGTCCCGGCGGCAACCAAACAAGGGACGCTGAGGGCAGCGTCCCCTACAAACACAAAGCCCCGACAAAAACAAAAAGCAGCAGCCCCCGGCAAACGCCGGGGGCTGCTGCTATGTCAAAGGGTTTTTCCCACCCCTTAAAAATCCACTCTCTTGAATCCAACAATTCTGTTGGTGTAGTACCCCTGGTCAAGCGTTGAAACAACAACGCCCGCTGTCGGGTTCGACGCGTGAACCATAAGCTTGTTGCCGACATACATACCAACGTGGGTTATCGTCTGGTTGCCGTAAGCCGAAATGAATACCAAATCGCCCGGTATAACCTCATCCCAGCCGACGACTCTTGTGTTGCCCTGCGCCCACTGGTTGTTTGCCGTTCTGTTCAGCTTAAAGCCGAACTGGCGGTACACGTAATACATAAGACCTGAACAGTCAAAGCCGGCCGAGGGCGACTCCGCGCCGTATACATATTTGTAGCCGACAAACTGAAGCGCATAGTTAGCAATTTCCTTACCCAGAGCAACACGCTCAGCGCTTGCCGTCGTCGTTGTTGAGTCGGAGACTGCTGTTGTTGAGGTTCCGCCTGAGCCTGAACCGGAGGAACTGTTGCCTGATGAGGTAGAGCCGCCGCCGCTTCCGCTGCCCGTTATCGTTATGTAATCGGTTCTGACATAGCCAGTCTTGCCGTCGTACTCAACCTTATACCAGCCTTCATTAACTCCGATTACATTGACGCTTATCTTTGAGTAGGTTCCGAGAACCTTTGAGGACGTATTCGGCTTTTCGCGGAGGTTGACATTTGAATGCGTAACCTGAGCTGTAGCCTTAAAGTTCTCTTTTGTTATGACGTTGACAAAGTAGTCAACGCTGCAATACCCTATCGTGCCGTTATAGTTAATGAGGTACCAGTCGCCTTTCTTTTCAATGATAACAACAATGGTGCCCTTATCAAGACGCGTTATAACCTCTGCGGACAGCGACGCGCTTTTTCTGACGTTCAGGTTATTCCCCGAAACCGTCGCCGCTCCGTAAACGACGCGTGACTCCGCCGAGGCGGGTGTTGACGCAGCCGAAAGGCCGAAGAACAGCGCCATGGCAAGTGCCGCTGTAATAACAGCACCATAAACGCTTTTGCGAATGCTCGTATAGCTTTTATTGTATATTGAGTCTGACATTATTCTCTCCTTCTATGCTAATAATAGTATTTGAACAGTGCTTTTTCGCGAATTTGCAAAAAAGCGCTTGAAATATTCTTTTATTATGTTCTTACCGTGTACTTGTCTGTGCCTTAGGCGTTTAGCTTTTCAGCACCTTTTCAAGCCAGATTGACCCAAGGTCTATCGCGTCGTATATGCTGGACTTTTCAGCCTGCTTTATAACGCGCTCCTTATAGCTTACGTCCGGCGAGGTGAACTGCAGCTGAACCGAAACACGCGACGGCATCTCTATATCATCGAGTTTTTTCTTTTCTGTTATCTGCAGCATTATAATGTACTCGTCACTCATTGAACCGTAATAAATAAAGTCATCCTTCCGAAGAAGCGGACGTCCCTTATAGGTCAATTGTTTCTTTTCAGCCATTTCGCTTTTTCCCTGTGTGTTGAATTTTGTAGTTTTTAGGGCTATAATCTGGTTTTCACCCGTCTGATTTGTTACCGATTGTAACAGATTAAAATACTTTTGTCAATACTTTTTCTGAAAAAAATCCTGAGAAATTTTGCTAATTGTTAAAAACAGCGAATATATCGCAGATAATTCGTTTCAATCCTCATATATTGTAGTATAGTTATTTTAGATACAATTTGTTACAGTTCTTGTTAACAAAAAATATACTTGAAATAATTGCCCGGCTGTAGTATAATGTATTGTACCGTAACATAAGTGCTTCCGTTCTGAAAGCAGTCTGAAGCCGGAAATTCGCCGTAACACCGGCGCATTTAGCACCGCGCACGGTACGAACACAGAACAACTCCCCTGCCCTTCCGCGCATTTTGCGCGAGAATATAATCAGAGACAATATAAAAATATGCTGAATAAATTTAACGAAAAAATCAAAGACATAGCCGCAAAAAAGCCGGCGCGCGCCGCTGTCGGAACGCTCGGCGTAATCGGTGATATTGTATCCGCCGTTCTGCGCGCCGTCGGGCTGATACTGCTTACGCTGCTGACGACACTGGTCGTGTTTGCCTGTATCTTCCTTATATATGTTAAAAACAATATGTCAGACACGCTGGATGTTTCGCTCGAAGCTGAGCAAATGCACCTTTCGTCGTTTCTGGGCTATGCGGACAAGGAGACCGGCGAGTTTGTCGAGTTGACGAAGCTTGAGAGCACAGAAAACCGCGTCTGGGCGCCGTATGCCGAAATTCCGGAGAATTTAGAGCACGCGCTTGTCGCAATCGAGGATAAGCGCTTTTACCAGCACAACGGCGTTGACTGGTACAGGACGGTTGCGGCGTTCTCTAATATGTTTCTGTCTATGAAAAACAACTTCGGCGGCTCAACGGTAACGCAGCAGCTGATTAAAAACCTCACGGAAGAGGACGAGGTCACGGTTGCACGAAAGCTTCAGGAAATTTTCCGCGCAATTGAGTTTGAGAAGAAATACGACAAGCACCAGATAATCGAGTGGTACTTAAATAAGGTATACTTCGGCGGCGGAGCCTACGGCGTTGCGGCGGCGGCAGACCATTACTTCAACAAAACGTTGGATGAGCTGACGCTTGCGGAGTGCGCATGTATCGTCGGCATTACGAACAACCCCTCCAAGTTCTCGCCTGACCTGAACCGCAAAAACAACAAGGTCCGCCAGGAGCTTGTTCTGGACGAAATGTATATTCAGGGCTATATATCAACGCTTGAGGAGCTTGAGGCTGCCAAGGGCGAGGAGCTTAATTTTGTGCGCGGTGAGCAGTCCGGATACGTCCCGCCCTCGTACACCTGGTACGAGGAGGCTGCTATAAACGACATCATTGCAGACCTTGTTGAGGATCGCGGTATTTCAAGGCAAACGGCGCAAAACCTGCTTTTCTACGGCGGATATAAGGTATATCTCGCGATTGATTTAGACGTTCAGGCAAAAATAGATGAGATTTATACAAATCTCGATAATATTCCGAAAACCGTCGGCTCAAAGCAGCTGTTTCAGTCTGCCTGCATAGTCGCCGACCCGTTTACGGGGCGTATACTCGGTCTTGTCGGCGGAGTCGGTCCAAAGCCGCCTGAGGCAATGCTGTTTAACAGGGCAACGCAGGCAAGGAGACCGCCCGGCTCGTCAATAAAGCCGCTTGCGGTTTACGGTCCCGCTATGGACAAGGGCATAATCTCCCCGGGAACGCTGGTGGACGACGCGGAGGACATTACGCTGAACGGCACAAGCTGGTATCCCAAAAACTCGGATAACGACTATCAGGGTCTGATGGATATTACGTCTGCCATAATGAAGTCGCGCAACACTATTTCGGCGCAGGTTCTGGACAAACTGCGTCCCTCCGTTTCATATCAGTTTATGACGCAAACCCTCGGCTTTGACCTTCCGGCAGCCGATGAGGACTATGCGCCGCTTTCCGTCGGTCAGCTGACAAACGGCGCGACCGTGCGCGAAATGGCGTCGGGATTCTCGATGTATCCGACACTCGGCACACGCACGGAGCTTGTGACGTATATAAAGATAGAAGCTCCGGACGGTTCTTTGCTCAAGGAGAAAATCCCGGTTCAGACGCTTGCGATAAAAGAAGCAACTGCCTACCATATGACAAGAATCCTCCGTTCTGCCGTTACCGGCGGAACAGGCAGCGAGGCAAACCTCGGCAAGGGCAAGTCTCCTCTTGCTGGAAAGACGGGCACAACAGGCGACCGTAAAGACCGCTGGTTCTGCGGCTTTACGCCTGACTTTGTGTTCGCGTTCTGGTGCGGGTACGATACGCCTGAGGTAATCAGAATGGCGAGCGGGTCAAACCCTTCCGCTATGCTTGCGAAAAAGGTTATGACAAAGGTCTGCGAAGGCTATGAGGACTCGCAGTTTAAGGTGCCGGAAAACACGTACATCAAGCCCGTTGAGATAGAGGAGAAATCCTCCTACACGGTGAGATTCGTCACAACAGACGGCGTTGAGTTCTACACGGAAACAACAGAGGCGCGCGTCGGAAAGACTGTTGTGGTCGATATAAATACGATTCCCGCGTATTCAGGTTCACTTGCGGAATTCAACTTTATCGACACAAGCGTAAAGGAAATAATCGTGACGGAGAATCCGGATAAGAACATCATTACCTTTAGGTTTGAGTTCATAAACGCCCCGACTCCGACGCCCACTCCAACACCACCGCCGACTCCTACGCCGACGCCGATGCTGCCCCCGTCCCCGACTCCGACACCTACTCCCACGCCAACATCGACTCCAACACCAACGCCGACGCCGACTCCTACACCGCCGCCGGAAACGCCGACTCCGACTCCCCCGCCGGCTCCGTAGCAGATGACCGCACAAATACCGACAGATGTTGCAGCCGTAATCGCCGCACTGACACTTGCTTATCCCGACGCGGACTGTACGCTTGACTATGTTTCGCCATTTCAGCTGCTTGTCGCGACACGGCTTGCCGCGCAGTGCACGGATAAGCGGGTTAATATGGTAACGCCGGAGTTGTTCGCTCACTTTCCTGACGCGCAGAGTATGTCAGGTGCTGATACAGCGGAGATTGAGGCGATCATTCACCCCTGCGGGCTTGCGCCGACAAAAGCAAGCAACATAAGCGAAATGTCAAAAACGCTGCTCCGCGATTTCGGCGGCGTTGTTCCCGGAACCATTGAGGAGCTGCTGAAGCTGCCCGGCGTCGGGCGCAAAACGGCTAATCTGATTCTCGGTGAGGTGTTCGGCGACAAAAACGCCGTCGTGGTAGACACGCACTGCACGCGCCTTTCTTACAGACTGCGGCTGACAGATAATCATCTGCCTGAAAAAATAGAAAAAGACCTGCGCGCCATACTGCCCGAGGGCACGGCGCGCGGTCTTTGTCACAGATTTGTCGAGCACGGCAGACAGGTCTGCACGGCAAGAAGCCCGAGGTGCACGGGGTGCACACTGACGGAGCTTTGCCCGAAAAGGCTTTGAGCGCTTGCCAGCTCCTCACAAACGCGCCGTACCGCTTTTAGAAATTTTACCGGAGACTATAATTTGTTCCCTCAATTAAGACGACAGACAGAAAAGTTTTGCCTAAAACACCCGCGCTTCGGCATACCGAAGCTTATACTGTACATTTTAGCGGCAACAGCCGTTGTATATGTGCTTAATTTTTCCGGCGTGAACGTATATAAATGGCTCGCATTTGACGTTCAGCTAATTCTGCAGGGGCAGGTTTGGCGGATTGTCAGTTGGGTTACGCTCAATTTAGACTACGAAATTATATGGTTTGCCGTTGCGATGGTATTTTTCTATTCACTCGGCTCGTCCCTCGAAAAATACTGGGGTACGGCAAGATTCTCGCTGTACTATCTCTCGGGAATGCTGCTGTACGTTATCTACGCAACGGTCATCTGGTTTGCCTTCGGCATAAAGATACACAGTACCTCGTATTACCTGAACCTGTCGATGTTCTTTGCGTATGCTTCAATCGCGCCGAATATCGAGTTTTTGCTGTTCTTCTTTCTCCCGGTCAAAGCAGTGTGGCTTGTGCTGCTGGACGCGGCGTATTTTTTATACTTTGCGGTCAGCATGCTCCGCGCGGGGTTATACGCAGATGCGTTTGTGCCGTTCGTTTGCGTGCTGAACTTCCTGCTGCTTTGCAGTATACCGAAAATCAAGATCAATTTCCGCTCTGTAAAACAGCAGGCGCGTCACACGGAGCCAATGAGTTTCGCCTACCGGAACAAGAACACGCCGAACGACACACGCTTTCAGGATCAAACAACGCCTTCCGCAAACCGCTGTATTGTCTGCGGCAGGTCTGATATTACAAATCCGGAGCTTATGTTCCGCTATAAGTACGTTGACGGCAACTACAAGTGCTATTGCGACGTGCATATACCAAAAGCCTGACGCTTTTTCCGCATTGCGGAAAAGACATCAGGCTCTTGTGGTTTGTGTGTTGCGGCGCTGCTGACTATTACACTGCAACAGCGCAGTCAAGCGGCATTACCGCGATTTAGCGCACTTTTGTGTTAACTGATAGCGGCGCTGATTGCGTCCTCAAGCAGTCTTTTCGGCTGCACGCCGACGAACCGGCGCACCTCCGCGCCGTCACGAAACAGCACAACGGTCGGAATAGCCTCAATACCATAGCGTGCGGAAAGCTCCGGCTCATCGTCTGTATTGACCTTGCCGACAGTGATTTTCCCCGCGTATTCTCCGGCAATTTCCTCAATAATAGGTGAAAAAGCCTTGCACGGACCGCACCAGTCGGCCCAAAAGTCAACCAATGTAACACCGGACAGTATTGTATCGACAAAGTTCTGTTTGGTCAGTTCCATAACACACTCCTGTTTGTTTTTTGAAAGCTACTTCTTATTATAACATTAATTTGTAAAAATACAAGCTTGGGACGTAACTGTTTATGAAAAAAATCGCAATTGTTATGGGCAGCGACAGCGACCTGCCAAAGCTGCAGCCCGCAATCGACACGCTGGCGGAATTCGGCGTCTCCCCTGCCCTGCGAGTAATTTCCGCGCACAGAACGCCGGAGGAAGCGCACGAATTCAGCAAAACCGCGCGCAACAATGGCTTCGGCGTTATAATCGCGGCGGCAGGTATGGCGGCGCACCTCGCGGGAGTTCTCGCCGCGTCAACAACACTGCCGATAATCGGCATTCCGATAAGCTCAGGCGCACTCGGCGGACAAGACGCGCTGTATTCAACGGTAATGATGCCGCCCGGCGTTCCGGTCGCAACCGTCGGGATAGACGGGGCGAAAAACGCGGCGCTGCTTGCGGTTCAGATACTCGCGGTTGACGATGAGGCTCTGACGAAAAAGCTCACGGATTACAAACAGGGACTTGCAGACAAGGTTCGCGCGGCGGACAAAAAGATAAATTCATAACATAAGGGTATAAATGATGGAGCTTACAAAGGTAAAGCAGCTGTATGAGGGCAAGGCAAAAAAGGTATGGGCGACAGAGGACGCGGAGTTCGTAATCGTCGATTATAAGGACGACGCAACTGCCTTTAACGGCGAAAAGCGCGGGACGATAACGGGCAAAGGCGCAATCAACAACAAAATGACGAACTATTTTATGCAACGTATGCAGGAAGCCGGCATAAAAACGCACTTTGTCAAGGAACTGTCAGACCGTGAGACGGTCGTGCGCTCGGTCAAAATCGTACCGCTTGAGGTAATCGTTCGCAATATCGCGGCAGGCTCGTTTTCAAAGCGCTACGGCGTAGCCGAGGGTACCGTTTTTGACGCGCCCGCGTCTGAGTTTTCGTATAAGGACGACGCGCTGGGAGACCCGATGATAAACGACGAATACTCCGTCGCGCTTAAACTCGCGACTTTAGACGAGATTGCAGAGATTCGCAAGACCGCGTACCGCGTTAATGAGGTTCTGAAAAGCATACTTGCCGATTGCGGAGTTACTCTTGTTGACTTCAAGATTGAGTTCGGCAAGACCTCAGACGGCGAGATTATCCTTGCGGACGAAATTTCACCCGACACATGCCGCTTCTGGGACATCAAGACGGGCGAAAAGCTCGACAAGGACCGCTTCCGCCGCGACCTCGGAAACGTCGAGGGCGCATACAACGAAATGTACAGGCGTATATTCGGATAGCAACAACTGCGGCTTCGGTCGTATCAGCACAGTACGTCAAACGGCGGATAACCGCCGAAACAGCACTATTTCACTGGAGAAAACTCACCTAAAAATGTCAGAGCAAAGCTCATATTCAAAAGCATATGCCGCCGCAGGCGTCGATATAACGGCCGGCTACGAATCCACGGCGCTCATCTCGCCTATGGCGAAATCCACGTTTATACCGGGCGTTCTGTCGGGACTCGGCGGCTTCGGCGGTATGTTCGCGCCCGACCTTACGGGAATAACGGAGCCTGTGTTTGTTTCGGGAACAGACGGCGTCGGCTCAAAGCTGCGTATTGCGCAAAACCTCGGCATACACGACACAATCGGGATTGACGCGGTTGCAATGTGCGTAAACGACATTATCTGCTGCGGCGCAAAGCCGCTGTGGTTTCTGGACTATCTCGCCGTCGGAAAAAACTACCCGGAAAAGATTGCGGATATTGTGTCCGGCGTCGCGGACGGCTGCCGTCAGGCAGGCTGTGCGCTGATTGGCGGCGAAACAGCCGAACACCCCGGCATTATGCCGGCGGACGACTATGACATTGCAGGCTTTTCAGTCGGCGTTGTTGATAAAAAGGATATAATCCTGCCGGAGCGCGTGCAGCCGGGCGACGCGGTAATCGCTGTCACCTCCTCCGGACTGCACTCAAACGGGTTTTCACTCGTACGCAAGGTGTTTTCCTCAATCGCTCTGGACAAGTATTATCCTGAGCTTGAGCAAACACTCGGAGAGGAGCTGTTAACGCCGACAAGGATTTACGTCCGCGCGATACTTGAGCTTATCGCTGTGTTCGGAGACAGAATTCACGGCATATCGAACATAACAGGCGGCGGTTTTTACGAAAACATACCGCGTATCCTGCCCGACACGATAAACGCCGTTGTAAACACGGCAAAAATCCCCGTTCCGCCGATTTTCACGCTTCTTGCGGCAACAGGCGAGATTTCTCCGCGCGATATGTACAATACATTCAATATGGGCGCGGGACTCATCATTATTGCAAGCGCCGACGTGGCTGACAGTGCCGTAAAGCTGCTGCACACACTGGGCGAAACCGCGTACATCTGCGGAGAAGCCGTTACCGGCAGCGGTCAGGTTGAGGTTGTGCTGTAATGGCTGTAAAAACCGCGGTTTTTGTCTCCGGCGGCGGAACAAATCTTCAGGCGCTGATAGACCGCAAGCTCAGCGGCGGACTTGACAGCTGCGAGTTGACGCTTGTAGTATCGTCAAACCCGGATGCATATGCGCTTGAGCGCGCAAAGGCTGCCGGAATCGAGACTGCCGCGCTTGACAGACAGAGCTATGCGGATTCAGCGGCGTTTTGCAAAGCGTTAGAAGATCTGGTTGCCGCAAGGGGAATTGAGCTTATTGTGCTTGCCGGGTTTATGACTGTCCTAACGGCTGAATTTATTGCCAAGCACGAAAACAGAACTATTAATGTTCACCCGTCACTGATTCCGTCCTTTTGCGGAAAAGGCTTTTACGGGCTACGGGTGCACAAGGCCGCGCTGGATTACGGAGTAAAGGTTACGGGCGCAACTGTGTTTATAGTAACGCCTGAGGTGGACGCGGGTCCGATCATCGCGCAAAAGGCAGTTGCGGTTCAGGATGGCGACACGCCGGAGACGCTGCAGCGGCGGGTTATGGCGGAGGCGGAGCACGTTATTTTGCCGGAGGCGGTGGAGGAGATGTGCCGGAGGATTTCCGGGCGGTAGGATTGTCGGGTGCTTGCAGCTGTTTGCCGCGTCGGGTTTTCTTTGACGTCGGTGCGTTCAGCTGTGCGCCGGAGGGTGCTATGTTTGTAATTGGGGCGAAGCTTGGCAGCTTCGCACTGCTTTACGCCTACGCGGCGGGCGGTTCCTTTCTTGTCTTGGCAAGAAAGGA
>JAISLF010000023.1 GCA_031260605.1 Oscillospiraceae bacterium | reverse complement strand
TCTAAAGAAGTCGCCCCTTTTTGGTTACTTTTTCCGGCGAAGCGGAAAAAGTAACCGCCCGCCGCGCAGGCGCTCAGCAGCGCGACGCGGCGACGCTTCGCCGCAATTACAAACAACGCCCCCCGCAGCCCCACGCCCGCACCGCCGCAAAAAAACAAAGCAATTTCCGCAAGCTCCCGCCAAATCATCGGCAAATATCCAAACAACCAAAACCTGCGCAATCACGCCCCCGGCGCTAATAAGTTCCGAGTAATAACTCTTGATTTATTTCAAAAAACATAGTATAATAATAGAAAAGCAAAAACACTATTCAGGAGAATAAATATGTCAGGTAAACTGCAAGGTAAAACCGCGCTGATAACAGGCGGCGGTTCGGGTATCGGAGAGGCAATTGCAAAGCGTTTTGTCGCTGAGGGCGCAAAGGTCGTCATCACGGGAAGACGTGTTGCTCAGCTTGAGACTGTCGCCGCAGCCCTCCCGGCAGGGACGTGCATTCCCTTTGCCGGAGACGTCGGCATACTTGAAGACGCGCAGGGTATGGTTGACGCAGCGATAAAGCTCGGCGGCGGAAAGCTCGACATTTTAGTAAACAACGCCGCGATTGACCCGGCGGGAAGTATTGTTGACGTGCCCGTGGAGCAGTGGCTCCGCGTTATCAACACGAACCTGAACGGACCGTTTTATACAATGCGCGCCGCAATTCCGAATATGACCGAAAACGGCGGCGGTTCAATCGTCAATATTGCGTCGCTTGCGGCTCTGCGCTGCATTCCCGCAATGCCGGCGTATTCCGCGGCGAAATCGGGACTTATCGGATTGTCAAACGCCGCCGCGCTTGACTACGGTCCGCAGGGAATCCGAGTAAACGTGGTAGCGCCGGGCGCGACGCGCACGGTTATGCTTGAAAATCAGATGAAAGCCTTAGCGGAAACGCTCGAAACAGATGTTACGGGCGCGCTTGCGTATATGACGAAGTTCAACCCCCTGCGCCGTCCCGCTTTGCCGGACGAAATTACGGGCGCGGTTGTGTTCTTTGCGTCAGACGACTCGGCGATTATCACGGGTACGGTTCTGCCGGTTGACGCGGGCGCCTGTGTTGTTGACCCTAACGGCGCGGCAGTCTCCTCCGGCGGGATTAACTGGGGCGGAGCGAAATAGGGGACGGCGACTCGTAAGAGATTAGCCCTTTAACCCGCGCTGCAGTGCTGCAGCGCACGCTGAAAACTTCTAAAGGAAAGCCGCAATGACTCCCGGAAATATAGTTTTATATGCCGTGCTCGCGTTGGTTTTGGCGCTCGGCATAATCGCGCTTGTTCGCGGAGTGCGCGGTGTTCGCGCCGTCAAAAGCCCCGGGCTTGACCGAAAGACCTCTGCCGGGCTTGCGGTTGTATCGGTTTTACACGCGATTGCGGGCGGGATTGTCATACTCTGCTTTATTATCGCGGGCGTGCTCTTGCTGATTTCATATTTGAGGGGACGCTGATATGGCATTTTTACCTATTCTCGGCGGACTTGCAGCGATGGCGGCGTTCATAATCGGTCTGTTTGTGTTCTTTGGCGCGTGCCTTATCGTGATTGGCGTGACAGGGAGCATAATGCAGAAAATTCGCGTCAAAAACGGACTTAACGCAAAATCACACGGCGCGGCGGCGCACAATATTGTGTCGGTTGCACTGGGAATTCTGCTGATACTTACACCGATTGGATTCGCTTTGTACGCTATAATAGCGGCTTAGCTCAGTTACGGGAAAGTCACCCGCACAATTTACATTAAATCACACGGAAAACACATTTGGACAACACATTCTTTACAGAAAATGAAAAAAATATCCCGCGCGGCACGGTGCGTACACGCTTTGCGCCGTCGCCGACGGGATATATGCACGTCGGCAACCTGCGAACCGCCCTTTACGCGTACCTGATTGCAAAAAAGCACGGCGGTACGTTTATCCTGCGCATTGAGGACACGGACAAGGCGAGGCAGGTGGAGGGCGCCGAGGAGCTGATATACAAAACGCTCGCGCAATGCGGTATTATTCCTGACGAAAGCCCGAAAACCGGGGGACTTACTCCGCCGTATATCCAGTCCGAAAGGCGCGGGATTTACAAGCAGTACGCGGAGTATCTCGTAGAGCTTGGCGGCGCTTACCGCGACGCGGAGTCGCCTGACGTTATACGCCAGAGAATCCCGAAGGAGGGGACGACGTCGTTTTCAGACCTTGTATTTGGTACGATAACAACGCCGAATGCCGACCTTGACGAGAATGTGCTTATAAAGTCCGACGGACTGCCGACATACAACTTCGCAAACGTGATAGACGACCATCTTATGGGAATCACGCACATCGTGCGAGGGAGCGAATACCTGTCGTCCACGCCGAAATACAATCTCCTGTACAGCGCCTTCGGCTGGACGCCGCCGCAGTACATTCACTGTCCGCCGGTTATGCGTGACAAGCAGAATAAAATGAGCAAGCGTCACGGAGACCCGTCCTTTGAGGACCTTGCAGACGAGGGATTTTTACCTGCCGCAATTGTGAACTATGTTGCGCTTCTGGGCTGGTCGCCGGGCGGAGAGCGGGAGCTGTACACGCTGCCGGAGCTTGAGCAGAGCTTTACAATCGAGGGTATTTCAAAATCTCCCTCGATATTTGACATTATCAAGCTGCGGTATTTCAACTCCGAGTATATAAAGCAGCTCTCGGATGAGGAGTTTCGCGCGGCGGCGGCGGACGAGCTGAACAAAATCGCGGGTTATGCGGCAAGCGGCGAAAACAGCCTGATAATCGAGAGGCTAACAAAGCCGCGCGTTGATTTGCTGAGCGGAATTGCCGGACTGTGGGCGTTTCTGGGTGAGCTGCCGGAGTATGACGCGGAGCTTTTTGTTCACGCAAAGTCAAAGTCCACGCCGGAATCGGCGGCGGAAGCGATAGCCTGGCTTGCGGGTGCGTTAGAACTGGCAGAAAGCTGGGATAACGAGAGCCTGACTGCCGTTATGACGGAGCTTGCAGAGGCGCACGGTGTCAAAAAATCAGTTGTTATGTGGCCCGCCAGAATCGCGATGGCGGGACAGGCGGTAACGCCGGGCGGCGCGACGGAAATTGCAGTGCTGCTGGGCAAGAGCGAGTCACTCCGACGGTTAAATATCGCGGCGGCAAAGCTTGCTGCCGGGGGCGTATAGGAAAAAATAATGTACGATGAAGAAAAAAACAAATTCGGTATCGGAGTCGCGGCGATTGCGGCGCTTCTCGTTGTATCGACGCTTATATTTGCGCTTCTCCCAAAGGGCAGTGCACTTGACAGCTTGCCGGACAACGCGGTTGTTATAGCGCCGGGGCTTGAGGTTAACGACAAGCCGGAGGAAGAGCGGCCGGGCGGGGAAGACCCCGCCGTGCTGTCGGATCCGAAAACAGCGGCGGTGTCCGACAATCCGGAGGGTGATGTTGAGGTATCCTACATCATGATGAAGGACTACATCATCTGCGATATTGTGATTCCGTACAGCGACAGCTTCAGTGTAACGCGTGAGAGCGCGGGCTATGAGTTTATGTATTTGCCGGAAAACGGGACATATATGGAGGCAAACTACCGCAAGAACCAGACCTTTGACGATGTTGCGTCTCAGTTCTTTCTGCCATATCTGCCGGGAGCCGACGCACCGACAGAGGTTGTAACTATGCCTTTCGGTGCGGCGGAAAACAACCTTTCGGCAAAGTATTCCACGGCAACAGACGGCAACTATGTCGCCGAGGCGTGGATTTGGGGCGTGACAGAAGCCTACGGAGACGATCCGAGCTTTATCTCAATTGTCATCGTATACCCAAAGGATAACGCAAAGGCAAAAGCGGTGCTGCGTTATTACGCGGGCGGAATTCTGGCGGATATTTAGTGTTTTGTTGCTGAGGGCGACTAAGGCTTGAGGGAAATTGATTATGGCGTTTTTGCTTGGCGTTTTGCTTGTTGTTTTATTTGTTTGTGTTGCTAAAATCAAAAAGCTGCCGTTTTATGCTGCCGTAATCATTTCGGTTGCAGTGTTTTCATTCGCAAACCTGCTGCCGTTTTCACCGGCGTTTGATGTTTTTGAAAACGCTTCGTGGCTTTCACACCTGCGGGACGGGTTTTCAACAGAGGGAATTTGGAAAACGCAGTTTAACTGGGCGGTGACGAACAAGGTTTCAATGCTCATTTACACTGTTTTTTCTCTGCCCTTTTCAAACCTGCACGTATTTTTGAAAATCTTCAATACGCTGCTCGGATTTGGCACCGCAATCTTTACGGCGTTTGCGGTTGGCTCGCTTGTCGGCAAGGAGAAAACAGGCAAGGCGCTGATTATCACCTCGCTCTGCTACCCGTTTATTGTCTTAACAGGCTCGTATGTCTACAACCTCGCGATATTTTTCGGAGCGCTGAGCCTGTTTTTGTATCTCAGAAAATCACTTGCCGCAAGGCTGTGTTTTGTACTGCCGACAGCGGTACTGATTATTATTCGTCCGACAGCCGCGGTTTTTGTTTTGGTGTACTGCGGGCTGGATATGCTGCGTTTGCTCTTCAAAAAGAAGAAATGGTTGCTGAATCTCGGTATGATAGCCGGCGTGTTTCTCGTTGCCGCTTGCTTAAAGCTTATCCTGGGCGGTGTGCTGTACAATGCAGAGCTGCATCCTTACCCGAAGCTGACGGACGCGGCGGGAATCTGGACGCTTAACGTCGGCACGCGGTATCTCGGCAGCGATTCCGGGCGCTACCTTGAGTCGGACAATGACACGTCCAATCCGACGGACGACGCGTTTCGCGATGTTTTTATACTGCGCTCGGTGTTAGAGCGCAATGACCCCGCGGACTATGAAGAGGTCGTCGCGCTGAAAAAGCAGGTGACGGACGATGTTATTGCCCGCGCGATTGAAAACTACTGGTTCCACCCGAAAACAATAGCGAAGTTTTTGGTTTACAAGACACGAAACCTGTACGGCGGTCCTATATATATGTACGCGCCGAACTATACGAACCCGTCTGCGGCGCGTGAGCTTGCAGTAAACCTCGGAGCGGACGCGACGCTTATGTACATGGCACTGCTGACTGTGTTTTTCGGCGCGTGTATATTCTATATATTCAGGCGGCGAGATTTAGAAGAGCTGTTTCTCGCCGGAGGCGCGTGGGTCACGATTGCGGTGCTGATTTTGCTGACAGAGGTCAGTCTGCGCTATTTGCTGGACATTTTTGTGCCGATCAGCGCTGTTGCAGCGTTGCTTGTGCTGAAGCTGGCGGATATGGTGCCGGAGAAAGTGTCCGCGCGCGTCAGGCATAAGCGGCTTGTTCACGGAGCGGCAGCGACTGTTGCGGCATTGCTTGTTGCGCTGTGCTTTTCCGGCAACGACCTGAAGTATTTCTACCGCGCGGGAATAGCTGCGGAGCAAAACGGGGATTTCGTTACGATTTCAATGGATTTTTCCCGCGAGCCGGACGGCAGGTATGAGCTGTGGAACCCGTCAACCGACGAATGGTACGCTCTGCCGCTAACGGCGCCGCTTGAGGTGCCGAAAGGTACGCTGCTTGTGCTGTGGGTAGACAAGGAAGGCAAGGGCGCTGTGCCGATAAACATAAACGGATTTTATATTGACGAGCTGCTGAGCTAAACAACTGTAAATAAACACTATAATTATCAGAGGGATATTATGGCAGACCAAATCAAACTCGGAATAACCGGCTTCGGACGCATAGGACGGCTTGTGCTGCGCGCGATTTTTGAGCGTCCGGAAAACACAGACATTGACATTACGGCGATAAACGCAACCGTCGAGCCGGACTACATGGCGTATATGCTCAAGTACGATACGCTGCACCCTGGCTTCGGCGCAAACCACCGCATTGAGCACACGGACAAAAGCATAATAATAGACGGGCGCGAGATAAAATGGTATTCAGACCGCGACGCGACGAAGGTGCCGTGGACGGATTTCGGTGCGGAGATTCTGGTAGATGCGACGGGAGTGTTCAAAAAGCGCTCACAGGCGGAGCAGCATTTGCAGGCGGGCGCAAGAAAAGTAGTGCTGACCTCACCGTCAGACGACTGCCCGATGTTTGTTGCCGGAGTGAATTTTGACCGGTATACGCCTGATATGGACATTGTGTCGAATGCCTCATGCACAACCAACTGTCTTGCGCCCTTAGCCAAGGTCGTAAACGACAAGTGGGGCATTGAGTCCGGACTTATGACGACGATTCATTCCGTTACGGCGAGCCAGAAAACGGTTGACGGCAAGTCCCAAAAGGACTGGCGCGGCGGTCGTGCGGCATCCTACAACATAATACCGTCGTCCACAGGGGCGGCAAAGGCAGTCGGCAAGGTTATCCCCGAGCTTGCGGGCAAGCTGACGGGGGCCTCTATGCGTGTGCCGACGCTGAACGTGTCGGTTGTGGATCTGACGGCAAACCTCGCAAAGCCCGCGACGTATGACGAGATTTGCGAAGAGCTGCGCCGCGCCTCTGAAAACGAAATGACGGGTGTAATCGGCTTTACGGACGACGCGGTTGTGTCCTCAGACTTTATTCACGACTACCGCACGTCGATATTCGACAAGCAGGCGGGTATTGCGCTCACAGATAAGTTTGTAAAGCTCTTTGCGTGGTATGACAACGAATGGGGCTATTCCTGCAAGGTGCTTGACCTTGCGCGGCACATTGCAAAGGCGTAGCGCAGGCGCAAGTACCGCGTATTGCGGCGTGCACTAAAAATACGAAAGAGGTAACAGGTAAGAACCTGTATTTATGAACGATAAGATAATAATCAGAGGCGCGAGAACACACAACCTCAAAAACATAGACGTCGAGCTGCCTCGCAACAAGCTCGTCGTTATGACCGGCGTGTCCGGTTCGGGCAAGTCGTCCCTCGCGTTTGACACAATTTATGCCGAGGGGCAGCGGCGGTATATTGAGAGTCTGTCGAGCTATGCGCGGCAGTTTCTCGGTCAGCTGGAAAAGCCCGATGTCGATTCCATAGAGGGGCTTTCTCCCGCGATTTCAATCGACCAGAAAACGACGAACAAAAACCCGCGCTCAACAGTCGGCACCGTTACGGAAATCTATGACTATCTGCGCCTTTTGTGGGCGCGTGTCGGAATTCCGCACTGCCCCGAATGCGGAAAAGAGATAAAACGGCAGACGATAGACCAGATTGTCGATAAAATCCTTACGCTGCCGGCGGGAAGCAGAATCTCGATTCTCGCGCCTGTTATACGCTCACGCAAGGGCGAACATAAAAATGTGTTTGACGATGCGCGAAAGTCAGGCTTTGTGCGTGTCCGCGCCGACGGTTCGATTTACGACCTGTCGGAGGAAATTGTGCTTGACAAAAACAAGAAGCACAAAATTGAGATAATTGTAGACCGCATTGTTGTAAAGGATGATATTACGCGGCGATTAACCGACAGTATAGAAACAGCGACCTCTATTTCCGGCGGACTTGTGATTTGTCTGCTTGCCGGAAGCGAAAACGACAAGACCGAAACCGAAATGTCGTACAGCCTGAACTATGCCTGCGAGGAATGCGGCGTCTCAATGGACGAGCTTGAGCCGCGCCTGTTCAGCTTTAACGCACCTTACGGCGCATGCCCCGAATGCACGGGACTCGGCAGCGTTCTGCGCGTTGACCCGGATATTATTCTGCCGAACAAAGCGCTTTCGATTGCGGAGGGAGCGATACGCGCCAGCGGCTGGGCAAATATTTCAAAGGACCAGATTGCGCGGATGTATTTTGACGCGCTGTCCCGCAAATACGGCTTTTCGCTGAACACTCCCGTGCGCGAGCTGCCGGAGCATATCGTGGATATGATACTCTACGGCAATAAAGGCGAGGTGCTTGAGCTCAGCTATGAGACTTCAAGCGGACGGCGCTCAATGAAGCGGGCGTTTGAGGGCGTTGTGACGAATATTGAGCGGCGATACAAGGAAACCTCAAGCATTGCAACGCGCTGGGAGCTTGAGCAGTATATGTCTATGCACCCGTGCAAGGTGTGCGGCGGCAAGAAGCTGAACAAAATTGTTCTCGGCGTGACAGTCGGCGATAAAAACATAATCGACTTTACCGATTTGGCAATAGCGGACGAAATAGAGTTTATAAACGGGCTGAAATTCTCCGAGCAGGAGGAAATGATTGCCCACGGAATCATAAAGGAAATCCTTGACCGTCTCGGATTCTTACAGGCAGTCGGTCTGCCGTATTTAACGCTTTCGCGCGGCGCGGCGTCCCTTTCAGGCGGCGAATCGCAGAGAATACGCCTTGCAACGCAAATCGGAAGCTCACTTACGGGGGTTTTGTATATCCTTGACGAGCCGTCTATCGGCTTGCACCAGTCGGACAATAACAAACTGCTTGCGACGCTCAAGCGCCTGCGCGACCTTGGCAACACTCTTGTCGTCGTCGAGCACGACGAGGAGACCATGGAGTCGGCGGACTTTATTGTAGACATCGGACCTGCGGCGGGTGTGCACGGCGGCGAGGTTGTGTGCGTCGGAACGCCGGACGAGGTTGCGCAGTGCGGGGACTCGCTGACGGGGGACTATCTGTCCGGCAGAAAGGAAATCAGCGTGCCGAAGCTGCGGAGAAAGCAGACGGGCGAGTTTATTGAGATTCGCGGCGCACGCGAGCATAATCTGAAGAACATAAACGTGAAAATTCCCATCGGCTTGCTGACAGCCGTCACAGGCGTTTCAGGCTCCGGAAAATCGTCGCTTGTCAACGAAATTCTCTACAAAACACTCGCGGCGGAGCTTAACCGCGCGCGAACAAAGCCGGGGGACTCCGACGGCATTTTGGGACTGGAGCTTCTGGACAAGGTAATTGACATAGACCAGTCGCCGATTGGCAGAACGCCGCGCTCAAACCCGGCAACATATACGGGCGTTTTCAACGAAATAAGAACACTGTTCTCAAATTTGCCGGACAGCCGCGCACGGGGCTACGGCAGCGGCAGATTTTCGTTCAATGTCAAGGGCGGCAGGTGCGAGGCATGCGCCGGCGACGGGCTTATAAAGATTGAAATGCACTTTTTGCCGGATATTTATGTGCCCTGCGAGGTTTGCCACGGCAAACGCTACAACCGCGAGACGCTTGAAGTAAAGTACAAGGGCAAGTCAATCGCGGAGGTACTCGATATGACCTGCGAGGAAGCACAGGGATTTTTCGAGGCGATACCGAAGATTAAGTCCAAAATGGAAACGCTGGTGGACGTCGGGCTGGGATATGTGCGGCTCGGGCAGTCGTCCACGACGCTCTCGGGCGGAGAGGCGCAGCGCGTGAAGCTTGCAACAGAGCTGTCCAAACGGGCGACCGGCAGAACGGTTTACGTTCTCGATGAGCCGACGACGGGACTGCACACGCATGATGTGAAAAAGCTGATTGAGGTGCTGCAGCGCCTTGCCGACGCGGGGAACACAATTATCGTAATCGAGCACAATCTCGACGTTGTAAAGTGCTGTGACTATGTTATTGACTTAGGACCTGACGGTGGAAACGCGGGCGGCGAGATTGTGTTCACAGGAACGCCGGAGGAATGCGCCGAGTGCCCGCAGAGCAAAACGGGAGAGTATCTGAAAAAGAAGCTGAAGCCGGTAAAAAGAGCCGGGGAAATTACGAAAACAACCGCAGTCCGCAAAAGCGGAAAAGGAAAAGCATAAAATGTCAACAATATTTATATCACCGTCCAAATACGTTCAGGGTTCAGGCGCGATTTTTGAGCTTGGGCAGCATGTTGCGCCGCTTGGCAGCCGCGTACTTGTAGTAGGCGGACGCACAGGACTTGCGCAGACAAAAGCGGGACGCGACAAGAGTTTTGCCGACGCGGGAATTACCCAAACAGAGCTTGTTTTCTCCGGTGAGTCCTCGGAGGACGCAATTGCGGAGGTTTCCGCTGCCGCAAAGGCAGCGAATGCCGATGTGCTTATTGCGTGCGGCGGCGGCAAGGCAATCGACACCGTAAAGGCGGCGGCTGTCGCCTCAGCACTGCGGTTTGTTGTTGTGCCGACTGTTGCGTCTAACGACGCGCCCTGCTCGTCCGTTTCCGTTGTATACCGAGAGGACGGCTCCTTTGACAGACTGCTGTTTTTGGGACGCAACCCGGATTTAGTGCTTGTAGACACGAAAATCATTGCAAACGCGCCTGTCAGAATGCTCGTCGCCGGAATGGGGGACGCTCTTGCTACATATTATGAGGCAGTCGCGGGTAGGGCGACGGGCGCGGTAAACGTCCCCGGCGGACAAATCCCGGAGACTGCGATAACGCTTGCGAGGCTCTGCCGCGACACGCTGCTGGAATACGGAATCGGGGCGATACTTGCCGTGCGCAAAAACGTAGTAACTCCGGCACTGGAGCGCATTGTCGAGGCAAACACGCTGCTCTCAGGAGTGGGCTTTGAGTCGGGAGCGGTTGCGTTGGCGCACGCTCTTTCTGAGGGGCTGACGACAGTCCCCGCCGCGCACAAATACCTGCACGGAGAGCTTGTAGCGTTCGGACTGCTTGCGCAGCTGATACACGAGAACACGCCGCATGCGGAGTTTTCCGCAGTGTACGGCTTCTGCAAGTCCGTCGGGCTGCCGGTCACGCTAGCCGAAATCGGAATCACAACGGCCGAGGAGCTGATGAGCGCCTGCGAGGTCGCGGCGGAGCCGGGTCGCCCGTCGCACAATCTGCAATCTCCCGTCACGGCGGAGTCGGTTTTCGCGGCGTGTCAGTCGGTGGACGCTATATCGGAGCTTTAGGCGCTTGAAGGAACTGCCGTGTGACGCTGCTAAAAATATGTTTGATAAGGTGATTTACTGATGGCGCAAAACCTAAAGCTGAAAAAACAGGCGCTGCGCGAGCAGGTGTTTGCAAAAATCACGGCGTTTACAGACGACGAGCTTGCCGCGAGCGACAACGCCGTATTTGAGCAGATGATTTCGCACCCGAGGTACAAGGCGGCGGAGCGCGTTATGTTTTACTACAGCGTAAACTGTGAGGTCGAGACGCATCGCGCGATTGAACACGCACTTGCCGCCGGTAAAACGGCGGCGCTGCCGGTGTCGTACCCGAAGGGGATAATGGAGCCGAAGATAATTGCGGCGCTGTCGGACGCAAAGCCGGGACGCTACGGCATTCCCGCACCTGACGAGACAGCGCAGGCTTTACCCTTGGACGAAATTGACCTTGTTATAGTCCCGGCGCTGGCGTTTGACAAAGCGGGTTACCGTCTCGGCTACGGCGGCGGCTATTACGACCGCTTTGTTCCGAGGCTGAACCGCAGGAAAACCTACCTGATTGGCTTGGGTCGGCAGTCGCTGCTCTTGCCGAAAACGCCGCGCGACAGGTATGACTGCGCGGTGGATGAGGTTATTTTAGGTTAGGCGTATAAATGCCGAGCGCCGCGTAATATAATTGTGTAACGGTTTTTTTTCGTGAAATTATCAGCGTTGCTGAAACAAAGGATATATGATTCGAGAGCTGAATTCAAAAATTTGCCCTGAAATGAGCTATACACAGCACGGCAGTGGTCGTACGCGCGTCTTTTTCCTGCACGGCTGGGGTTCCTCCTCCGCGCTTTGGGGCGGACTGCCGGAGCTTGTCGCAGCGTCGCCGGAATACACCGCTATAGTGCCGGATCTGCCGGGCTTTGGCGACACTCCGGAGCCGCAGGAGGGCTACACGGTGTCAGACTGCGCGGAGATTGTACGGGAATTCATCCTGTCCTTCGGCACGGAGGACTGCATACTAATCGGGCATTCCTACGGCGGGCGCGTAATAATAAAGCTCGCGTCAGAAGAGCAGCCGTTTGGGATTTTGAAGATTATACTGTTTGACAGCGCGGGTCTTGTGCCCGCCCGCCATGCAAAGGACAGGCTGCGAAATACGGTGACAAAATCCGCGCGGGCGCTTTTGCCGTCAAAGACTGCTGAGAGGCTGAAAAACAAATTCGGCTCGGACGATTATCGAAATGCAAGCCCTACTATGCGCAAAACGCTGGTGTTTGCGGTGAACGAGGATTTGCGCGAGCATTTGCCGAAAATCACAGCGCCGACGCTTCTGTTTTGGGGCGAGCTGGACACGGCAACGCCTATTGCCGACGGACGCGTTATGGAGAGCCTGATCCCCGACGCGGGACTTGTCGTCGCGCAGGGCGCGGGGCATTTTTCGTATCTGGACGCGCCTGTTTTGGCAGAAAAGGTAGTACGTTCGTTTTTGACAATAAAGGAATCCGCTGAATGACGCTTGAAATGCAAAACAAATTGCTGTTATACTTCCTGTCTGCCGTTATCGCGGCGGGCTTTGCCGGTCTGTACTTTCGGCTTGCGGCGACGCACTTTCAGCAGTTTTCGTATAAGCGGGGCAAGTTTTTGACCGGAAGAAGCTTTGCCTACGGACTATTTGCGGCAGGAATCTTGTTCTCTGCAATTCCGCGCGTGTTTCACAATGCGGAATACATCGTGTCCCTCGCGTTTATTGTCGGAGCGTTTGTTCTGCACAAAAAGCTGAGCGGCGTGAAAAAACCGCTTGTATTAACGGCGCGAGTCAAGCGTCAGGCGGTTGTTACGCTTGCGCTTGCGGCAGTTGTTATTGCCGTGCCGAGTGTTTTTCTGCACAGTCTCGGTATCAGCTACAGATTTTTTGTTTGTGCCGCCTGCGCGACGCCGTTTTTGCTCGTCGCAGCGGATATTTTGCTGATTCCGGAGGAAAAGCGGATCAACAAAAAATATACCCGAGAGGCAATACATATTCTGCGCTCGCAAAAGCATATGCGCATTGTAGGCATTACCGGCAGCTACGGCAAAACGAGCGTCAAGGAATACCTCGCTGCGATTTTAGACGAGAAATACCGCACCCTTGCGACGCCCGCGAGCTACAACACGCCGCTCGGCGTCGTGCGCGTCGTGCGCGAGAGTATGCGCGCAACAGACGAGGTGTTTATCGCCGAAATGGGCGCGAGAAATCGCGGCGATATTGCGGAGCTTTGCGACTTGGTTCAGCCGCAGGTAGGGATTATAACCGCCGTCGGGCAGCAGCACCTGGAGTATTTCAAGACGCAGGAAGCGATTACCGCGACAAAATACGAGCTTGCGGAGGCCGTTATCGGCGGACACCTGTTTTTGAATTGGGACAGCGAAATTATCCGCGACAACCCGCCGGTAAACCTCGCCGTAACGTACTACGGCACTACCCCTGACTGCGACGTTTACGCGTATGACATCACAGTCGGCGACGGACTGACGTTTTCCGTGCATACGCCGGGACTCGAGCTAAAAGAGCTGCACGCTTCGATTCTGGGACGGCACAACGTCGTAAACCTCACGGGAGCTATTGCCGTTGCGGCTTATTTCGGACTTTCGGAAAAGCAGATACGCGCCGGACTGCGCCGCATAAAAGCGCCGGAACACAGGCTGGAGGTTCTGCCGTCCGTCGGAACAGTTACGATTATTGACGACGCATATAACTCAAATCCGCAGGGCGCGCGCTCGGCGGTGGACGCGCTTTGCGAAACAGACGGCTCGCACATTATCATAACGCCGGGTATGGTGGAGCTGGGTGAGAGGCAGATAGAGCAAAACCGCGAGTTCGGCAAATACGCCGCGTCTTTTTGCGACGCTGTGTATGTCGTCGGGCGGGAAGGCTCTCTAACCGGCGGCGCGGTGTACGACGGCGCAAAGCAGGCGGCTCTGCCGGAAAACAGGCTGTTTTTGTTCCGCAGCGTGTCCGACGCGATCGCCCACGCGAGAATGCTTAATCTCGGTATTCGGCACAAGTATATTCTGCTTGAGAACGACCTGCCGGATAATCTGATGTAGGGGGCGGTACGATGAGGATAAACACAGCTGTAATTTTCGGCGGCAAGAGCGTCGAACACGAAATTTCAATAATTTCCGCCTGTCAGGCAATGGCGGCGTTTGACACGGACAAATACAACATAATCCCGGTGTACATCACAAAATCGGGCGAATTTTATTCGGGCGCGGCGCTCCTGCGTCTTGCCGAATACAAAAACATCCCGGAGCTTTTGACAAAGTGCGCGCGGTGCGACTTCTGGCTCGACAAGGGCAGGACGTATCTGCGCTTTTCGGACAAATCGTGGTTTCATCGTCACGACGACTTGCTGATTGACCTCGCGTTTCCCGTTGTACACGGAACAAATGTGGAGGACGGCGCGCTTCAGGGCTTTTTGCGCACGGCAAACCTGCCGTTTTTCGGGTGCGACGTGCTGGCGTCCTCCGTTTGTATGGACAAATACGTATCAAAGGTGCTGCTGCAAGAGGCGGGAGTGCCTGTTTTGCCGTGCATACGCGCTGTGGCGGGTGAGGAAGCGGAGCAGATTGCACAAAGCGCGCAGGAGAGGTTCGGCTTTCCGGTTATCGTAAAGCCCGCAAACCTCGGCTCGTCAGTCGGCATATCAAAGGCGGCGGATTTCGATTCTGCGGTTATCGCCATTGACGAGGCGTTTCAGTTTGCAAGCGTGATTATCATTGAGCCGGCGGTGGTAAACCTGCGCGAGATAAACTGCTCGGTGCTCGGCGACGAGGAATCGGCAGACGCCTCCGAATGCGAGGAGCCGATTGCCAACGACAAAATCCTGTCCTACAAGGACAAGTATATGGGCGGCGGCAGTGCTGAACCGGCAAAGGGCGGGGTTAAGTCCGCGGGTGCAAAATCAGGCGGCGACAAGTCCGGCGGCTCGGCGGGAATGGCGTCGCTCTCCCGCATAATCCCGGCGGAGATACCGCCTGAGCTGCGCGAGGTGATACGCGAAACGGCGGTTCGAGCGTTTTCTGTGCTTGGGTGCAGCGGAATTGTGCGCATTGACTTTCTGCTGGACTCCGTGACGAACGAATTTTGGCTCAACGAGATTAACACAATCCCCGGCTCGCTGTCGTTTTACCTGTGGCAGCCCCTCGGCGTGAACTACACGGAGATGCTCGACCGCGCGGCGGAAATCGCACTGCGGCGGTTCCACAGGCAGGGCAAGCTGCAATTTTCCTTTGACACAAACATACTCGCCGGATTCGGCAGCTCTTCAATCGGAGCAAAGGGCGCAAAGAGATAAATGCTGATAATCCACGCCAAAGATAAGGAAATATATATCAAAAACGGGCTTATATCCGAGCCCTTTTTGCCCGACTCCGACACCCGCGAGATAGACGCGCGCGGGCTTTTGGCGCTCCCCGGGCTGTGCGATGTGCACGTGCATTTTCGCGACCCGGGGTTTACGCACAAGGAGGACATTTTGTCCGGCGCGCGCGCGGCGGCAAGCGGCGGTGTGACCACCTGCCTGTGTATGCCGAACACAAGTCCGGCGACCGACAGCCCGGAGACTGTGAGATACTGTCTTGACAAAGCAAAGGACGCGCCGATTCGCGTTTATCCCTACGGTGCGGCGACAGTCGGACAAAAGGGCGAACAGCTGACCGATTTTACGGCGCTGAAAAACGCCGGAGCCGCCGCTATTTCCGACGACGGCAACCCGATCCAGTCGGCGCAGGTGCTGCTTGCCGCCCTGATTGCGAGTAAAAACGCGGGGCTCGTGCTTGCCGTGCACTGCGAGGACGCGAATCTTGTGCAGAACTACGCCGTAAACGAGGGCGCGGTGTCCCGCAAGCTCGGACTGCCGGGACGGCCTGCCGTAGCCGAGGAACTTCAGGTGGATATGTCGGTGCGCCTTGCAAAGCACGCGGGAGCGAGGGTGCATATCTGCCACGTATCGACGCGGGGCAGCGTAGAAATAATACGCCGCGCTAAAGCCGAGGGCGTAGCCGTCACAGCGGAGACCTGCCCGCACTATTTCACATTAACGGAAAACGCGGTGCTCGAAAAAGGCAGCCTTGCCCGAGTAAATCCTCCGCTGCGTACGCAGGACGATGTGGAAGCGATAGCCGAAGCGCTGCGTGACGGTACGATTGACTGCATTGCAACCGACCACGCGCCGCACAATACGGAGGAAAAGGAGCGCCCGCTGCCGGACGCGCCGTCCGGTATGGTTGGGCTTGAAACGCTGCTGTCGCTCGCGTACTCGGAGCTGTGCCAAAAGCGCGGCTTCAGTGTAACACAGCTGCAGGAGCTTTTGTGCTATTCTCCGGCGCGGATTTTCGGACTGCCGGAGCCGTCGCTTGAACCGGGAAGTCCGGCGGATTTGTGCCTGTTTGACACGGAAAAACATTGGACGCTGACGGAAAAAGACCTGTACGGCAAGTCAAAGAACACGCCGTTTTTGGGAAGAAAAATGACGGGGCGGGTTGAGATGACTGTGTGCCGCGGGGCGGTTGTATTTGAAAGACAGAAATAAAAAAAGACAGGGCGGCGCATTGCCGCCCTGTCTTTTTTTGCTTGTATGCTGCGGTTATGGCGGCCGCGCAAAAACAAGACTTGATTTTCACACCCGCAATGGCGTATAATAAAATTATGACTTACACAAATGACACAATAGCGGCAATCTCTACGGCTAACGGCGTTTCGGCAATCGGCGTTATACGCATTTCCGGTGCGGAGGCGGTTGCGGTTCTCCGAAAGCTGTTTACACCGTTCGGCAAAGCGGCAATTACGGACTACCGACCGGGACAGCTTGTTCACGGCAGGGCGCTTTCGGCTGACGGCGCGGTTCTGGACGACTGCTGCGCGGTGTATTCCCTCGCGCCGAACTCGTACACCGGCGAGGACTCCGCCGAAATTCAGTGCCACGGCTCGCCTGTCGCGCTTGCCGCCGTGCTGCGAAGCTGCTTTCATAGCGGAGCGCGTCAGGCGGAACGCGGAGAGTTCACAAAGCGTGCTTTTCTAAACGGCAAGCTCGACCTGATTGAAGCAGAAGCCGTCGCGGAGCTTATCGATGCCGAGACGGAGGAGCAGGTAACGAATGCCGCAAGGCAGCTGCTCGGTGCGGCGTCGCGCAGAATAACCGGCGTTTATGACAGCCTGCTTGACGTGCTGTCGCACTTTTTCGCGGTTATTGACTATCCGGACGAGGACATAGAGGATTTCGCGGCAAAGGGATACCTTGCTTTACTGGAAGCCGCGCGGACAGAGCTGCAGGAAATCGGGTCAAGCTTTACACGCGGAAAAATTCTGAAAAACGGCGTACCCGCCGCAATAGTCGGCAAGCCGAACGTCGGCAAGTCGTCTCTTCTGAACGCACTTGCCGGGTTTGAGCGCGCAATTGTGACAGACATTCCCGGCACGACGCGGGACACCGTAGAGGAAAAAATCATAGTCAGCGGCACGCTCCTGCGCCTGACGGACACAGCCGGACTGCGCGAAACGAACGACGCGATAGAAAAAATCGGCGTTGAGCGCGCAAGACTCGCGCTTGAGGGAGCCGACGTGATAATTTGCGTGTTTGACGGCTCACGGCCGCTTGACGCGGAGGACAGGGATATATTTGCACAGCTTCCGGCGGACAAAACGTGCATTGCGGTAGTAAACAAATCCGACCTACCGCAGGAAATTGAGTTTACGGAGCTGAAATCACAATTTTTGCGCATTTGCTCCGTCTCCGCCGCGACAGGCGCAGGCTTGGACGCGCTGACAGCAGAACTGAAGTCAGCGGCGGACGAGCTTGCCGACCGTGCGGGCAGCTTTGCGGCGGGTGAGATAATCACCTCCGAGCGTCAGCACGAGGCAATTTCACGCGCCGGGAGAGCGCTTGCGGATGTTGCGGCAAAGATAGCGGCCGGTGTTTCGGCAGACGCGTGTCTTTTTGGGCTTGAGTCAGCGGCGGCATATTTGGGCGAGGCAATTGGGAAAAACGTCACGGACGACACGGTGGAGACGATTTTCTCGCGGTTTTGCGTGGGGAAGTGAGGGGGAAGCTTCGCTTTTTGATTGGCTTTTATTCTGGTGTAACCGTTGCACTTGCGGCGCAGGTTGCTATGTTTGTAATTGCGGTGAAGCTTCGCCGCATTGCGCAGCAAAGCGCCTGCGCGGCGGGGGGGTACATTTTTACCTTGCGCCGGGAAATTTAACCCCCCCGCCCCCCCGGGGGCGTGGGTGTGTGCCAAACCGTCCCCGGGCGCGCGGGGGGGTTTAATTTTCCCGGCTTGCCTAAAAATGACCCCCCCCGCCGCGCAGGCGCTTTGCTGCGCAATGCGGCGAAGCTTCACCGCAATTACAA
>JAISLF010000014.1 GCA_031260605.1 Oscillospiraceae bacterium | reverse complement strand
CTCAATTGCCGCACAATGCGCGGCAGCAATCGTAGCAGCAATTACCTTCCGGTGGCACCCGACGGCAGTTCGCGGTAAGTGACCCCTTCCCCGAGTCACCAACGCCGCGACAGGCTTCGCCCCTGCGTGTGGCGGTGCGCAAGCGTTTGCGCCCACCATCGCAATACGTCGCGGGGACAGGCACACCCGACCTTGCCACCACCGCAGTTCCCGTATAGAAAAAAGATTGCTTCTTCTAAAGAAGTCGCCCCTTTTTGGTTACTTTTTCCGGCGAAGCGGAAAAAGTAACCGCCCGCCGCGCAGGCGTGAAGCAGCGCGAGGCGGCGAAGCTTCGCCGCAATTCAAAACATAGCAGCTTGCGCCGCAGGTCTACGCTTACACCAAAGTAAAAGCAAAACAGAACGGCGAAGCAAACAGCGGGCGACCGGGACGGTCGCCCCTACGCAAACAAAAACACCGGTCCCTCCCGGCAAACCCTCTTCATCTCAAATCCGCCGCCGTCCCCCGACGGCACCTCCGCCGCGCAGCAAAGGCAAGCCCCTACCCCGCAGCCCATCCGCTCCTCAAGCGAAGCGTACACCGTAACTCCGTATTCCTTTGCCACACGCACAACCGCGTCCATCATCGGTCTTGGGCCACAGGTAAAAATGCGCGTTATACTCTCCGCCGACAGCACCTGCGGCAGAATATCCGCCACCGTTCCGGTTGTGTCGTCCGTCGTGAGATAGCTCTTCACGCCGACGCTTTCGAAATCGCGCTCGCAGATTATATTCTCCGCGCTGCGATAGCCCAAAAGCGCAACGGCAAGACCGCCGGAGCGCCGCGCGGCATACACAAGCGGCGCAACGCCGATTCCGCCGCCGACAAGAAGCGTCCCCGGCTCTGCAATTTCGGGAAAGCCGTTTCCGAACGGGCCGAGCACATCAAGCGTGTCGCCCTCAAGGCGCTCACTCAGCCACTGCGTCCCCGCGCCTTTTGTTTCGACGACAACGGAAATTTCTCCGCCGCCATAATCCGAAATGGAAATCGGGCGGCGCAAACCCGGCTCTTCGCCGCACTTAATATGCAGAAATTGCCCCGCTTGTTTCGGAGCAATTTGTGTGCAGCGCAGCCTGAGGCGGAAAACTCCGTCTGTCAGCTGTTCTTTTTTTTGTATTACAGCGCTCGGCACTAAAACTCCGCTTCCTCTTCGTCCTCATCCTCGTAGAACTCAAAATCAAGCTTTTCGTGGCACGCGGGGCAGGTTACGGAACCCGCATCAAGCATTTCCTCGCTTACTGTTATCTCGCCGCTGCACTTCGGGCAGGTCAGCGTATATTCCGCGTCAGCTCCGCAGCATTCGCCGCAACCGCACTCCTCGCCGTCCCCATGCGAGTGCTCGTGCTCAGACATTTCAGCAAAAACCTCAGCGATACCGTCGAGAAAGTCCGCAATATCGTCCAGCTCCGAACGAACCGTCTCAAGCTCCGCCTGCGCTTCCTCAAGCTCCTTTTGCGTGTCCTTTTGCGCCTCAATAAGCGCGAGAATCAGCTTACGCTCCGGCGTTGAATCATCAAGCTCAAGACCTTTTGCCAAGCCCTCGAGATATGTCTCTTTTTTCTTTTTAGCCATTTTTACTCCTGTTGATTTGCGGAAATTTGCGCCCGCAAGCTCACAATATAATGTTAATTCACCGGCAAACGTCTAAATCGCCGTCAGTCAAGCCCGCCTTGCGGCACAATGTGCGCCGAAACGCCGCACACCGGGAGGGCAGGCCTGCTCCGCTACTGTGCGCGGGACAAATACTCGCCTGTGCGCGTGTCTATCTTTACCTTTTCGCCCTCTTCGATAAATAGCGGAACGCGAACCTCCGCGCCCGTCTCAACCGTCGCGGGCTTCTGGACGTTTGTGGCGGTGTTTCCGGCAAAGCCGGGGTCTGTCTGCGTGACGACAAGCTCGACAAAGTTCGGCGGCTCAACCGCAAAAACCTTGCCCTTATACGCGCTAACCGTGCAAGGCATATTTTCCTTGACAAACTTAAAGTTATCTAAAAGCACGGACTTATCAATCGGCACAAGCTCGTAGGTTTCGGGGTTCATAAAGTAGTAAAGGTCGCCGTCCTGATAGGAATACTCCATAGACGAGCGCTCAACAAAGGCGTTTTCAAACTTCGCCGCCGGGTTAAAGGATGTTTCGACGACAGCGCCGGTTATGACATTCTTTATTTTTGTGCGCACAAACGCCGCGCCCTTGCCGGGCTTGACGTGCTGGAACTCTATGACCTGCATAACCTTGCCGTCATATTCAAAGGTAACTCCGTTGCGGAAATCTCCTGCTGCAATCATGGGAAACTGACTCCGAGAAATGTATTTCGTTAGATTTTGGCATTAAAAAGCCATTATTATTTTTATTGTAGCATATAATGCGTGATTTGGCAAGGGGGAATTTTGAGGTGGGGAGGATTGTTTTTTTGCAAGCGCCGTTGCGCCAGAACGCGGTGTCTGTATTGCAACGCCGCATTGTTGAGTAAATGCTGTTGCGGCAACCCCCAAACCCGCGTGACACAACGCGCAAAGCGCGGAGAAAGACGAAAGCACCTGACCGCACCCACAAAGCAGGGTGCAGCGGTACGATGCAAAATGCAGCGGCAAACAAAACAAGGGAGCCGAGAACGACGTCCCCTACGGAGATTGTTGTGGTAACGGGGATTACCTTGAACCGTAAGTATGCACCCCTCTGTAACCACAGCACCTACCGCGCCGGGACACGCACCGTATTGCAGCACAATGTGCGTCAGCAATCGTAGCAGCAACATCCTTCCGGTTACCACCCGACGGCAGTCTGCGGTAACATTAAGCCTTACCCGAGTCACCCCGCCCCGCGACAGGCTGTGCCCCTGTGTGCGGCGCAGCGGAAGCGTTCGCGCACTCCACCGCAATACGTCGCGGGGACAAGCACACGCTGCATTGTCCCACCGCAGTTCCCGTATAGAAAAAAGATTGCTTCTTCTAAAGAAGTCGCCCCTTTTTGGTTACTTTTTCCGGCGAAGCGGAAAAAGTAACCGCCCGCCGCGCAGGCGCAAAGCAGCGCGGCGCGGCGTAGCTTCGCCGCAATGACAAACACCGCAACCTGCGCCGCAGGTAAAACGCTTACACCCGAGTAAAAGCGCAAACCCACAAGGCGAAGCAAACCTCGGGCGACCGGGACGGTCGCCCCTACGCCCGCCGAAAGTCCAGGCGGCAACCGCGACAAGGGACGCTGGGGGCAGCGTCCCCTACAAAAGTAAAGCCTCGAAAAAGCCCCCCTGGCAAACGCTTGTACCCGAATAAAAGCAAAGCATAAAAAGCACCTCGCGGCAAACATTTCAGCCGGCACTCGCCGGCACCCGCCGCCCCACTAATTCTCCTTGACAAATCTCGTCTTTTGTGTTATTTTCGTCTTAGTTGAAATTCACCCCTGTAAAACTGCAGTCTGCCCGGAATTTCGGCGTGATTTTGCGACGCGGGCTGCCTGTGATTCTCTTTTTGCCGGTTATACGCCGCGCTGAGGTTTGTGATGTCAAAAGAAATATTGCTTGGAAATGACGCGGTTGCGCGCGGACTGTATGAGGCGGGCGTGTGCTTTGCGTCCAGCTATCCCGGAACGCCGTCTACCGAAATTACGGAAAAGCTTGCCGAATGTCCGGAGATATACTGCGAATGGGCACCGAACGAAAAGGTGGCGTTAGAGTCCGCTTTCGGGGCGAGCCTTGCGGGGCGGAGGGCGTTTACCGCGATGAAGCACGTCGGACTTAATGTGGCGGCGGATCCGCTGTTTACGCTGTCGTATACGGGTGTCAGCGCGGGGCTTGTCGTCGCTGTGGCAGACGACCCGGGAATGCACTCCTCACAGAACGAGCAGGATACGCGCAATTACGGCGTGGCGGCAAAGCTGCCGGTTATCGAGCCGTCAGACTCGCAGGAGTGTCTTGAATTTACAAAATATGCCTATGAGCTTTCTGAGAAGTTCGACACGCCGGTTATACTTCGGCTTATAACGCGCATTTCGCATTCGCAGAGCATTGCGGAAACGGGAGAGCGTGTTTTGCCGCCGATTATTCCGTATGAGAAAAAAATTCCAAAATATGTTATGATGCCGGGTGCGGCAAAGGCGCGGCACCCGATTGTTGAGCAACGGCAGCGTGATTTGGCGGAGCTTGGCACAACGACGCCGCTGAACCGAACGGAGCTTGTTCCGGGGGCAAAAATCGGCATTATCACATCCGGTACGGCATACCAGTATATAAAAGAATCGGCGGGAGACCAAATCAGTGTGCTGAAGCTTGGGCTTGTCTGGCCGCTGCCCGAAAAGCTGATTGCTGATTTTGCCGCAAAGCATGAGCACCTGATTATTTGTGAGGAGCTTGACCCCGTTATTGAGCGCTCTGTGCGGGCAATGGGGATTTCCGTCTGCGGCAAGACGCTGCCGAACGGCGAGGAGTTGTTCCCGCTGTGCGGTGAGCTGTTTCCGAACGCGGCGGCTGTCGCTTTGGAAAAGGCGGCGGCGTATTTCGGCGTTGCGCTTTCCGTGCAAAAGCATTCCGGCGCGGCGGAGCCTGACGCTGTGCCCGCGCGGCCGCCTGTTATGTGCGCCGGGTGTCCGCACAGAGGGATGTTCTATGTGCTCTCAAAGCTGGGGGTGACAGTTCTCGGCGATATTGGCTGCTACACGCTCGGCGCTATGGCACCGCTTTTTGCGATCGACACGGCGGTTTGTATGGGCGCGTCGGTTTCCGGGCTGCACGGCTTCACGCATGCTCCGGGAAACGAAAAGGCAAAGCTTTCCGCCTGCGTTATCGGCGACTCAACCTTTATGCATTCCGGAATTACCGGTCTTGTAAATACAGCCTACAACGGCGGCTCGTCCACCGTTATTATTCTCGACAATTCCATAACGGGAATGACGGGGCATCAGCAAAACCCGACAACCGGGCTTAATATCAAGGGTGAACCGGCAGGGAAGATTGACCTTGAAGCGCTTGTGCGCGCAATCGGAATCCGGCGCATTGTCGTGGTTGACCCGTATGACCTTGCAGCGTGCGAAAAAGCGGTTCGTGAGGAGACTGCGGCGGATGAGCCGTCTGTCATTATCTCGCGCCGCCCGTGTGCGCTGCTGAAAACCGTGAAGGCAAAGCCTCCTCTTTGCGTGGACACGGAAAAGTGCAAGGCGTGCCGCGCATGCCTGAAAATCGGGTGTCCTGCGGTAAGCTTTAAGAACGGCAAGGCGGAGATTGACAGAACTCTTTGCGTCGGGTGCGGAGTTTGTACACAGATGTGTAAGTTTGAAGCTATAGGGTGAGCTTTGCGCAAAGCCCGGGCACATCAAGCGAGGCACAAAAGTATTTTCCCGCACGGGGGCAAGCTCTGCGGGCGGTTAAATAAATAATAGCCGGAAGTCCGGCAAAAATCAGGAGAAAATGAGATGAACCCGGTAGACTACTTGAAGGATTATTGGTACATAGGGCTGATAATTGTTGTTGTTTGTATTGGCGTTATTATTTACAACGTTTCGAGATGTTTGTCAAGGAGAAATGTTACCGAACCTAAAAATTCAGCAATATGAACAAACAGAACGTCGATTATCCGTGAAAAGTTTCACTTTCCGCTTGTATTTCAGACCTTAGTATGCTATAATATGATAGACTTGGTATACGATTGATGTTATTACGGATTACGCATAGGTTGCGCCGGAATGTAGGCTCCTCGTTGCCGACCTCTTTGACAGCAAGCCGATACGCCTCGGTGAAAAATTGCACGGCGTAATCGTAACCGCCGCGCTGTTCAAAATAGTCGGTATTCACGTCGAACACTAATTCGTCCACGAGCTTAGAATCAGGCTTGAGCCATTTCTCCGAAATCGCTCCCGACGACAGCAGACGGTCAAAAGTTTCTCCGTAAGTTTCCTGCGAACCGTCCTCGCGTAGATTCTGCCAGAAGTGAATGTTGAGATGTTCGCGGTTCTGGTCTATGTCACCGTTGCCATAAGTTTCATTTTGCCGCTCGTTGTGACGGTAGCGCGTTTCAAAAGAGCTACGCATAAATCCCTCGTTGCGAACGACTGTAAAATTCGTTTTGCTTTTCGTTTTTGCCATATTGATTTTCCTTTCCGTTTGTGATATAATTGGTACAAAGTATATACATTCTGCGCCGGGGTTGGACGCGTTTTCACATCCAATCGAAGATTGTATGTGACCCACTCATACACATTCCGCTACGCGGCAATGTGCAGTGGGCGCTCCCGCGGGGGTACGACCGCCTCGGCGGGGACGAGAGCAGGACGAGGGAACGCTTGCGGACGGCTTACGCCGACCGCCGTTACCACCCGAATTGTTCAGCGCGCCGCGCTTCTCATTTCGTTCGGTAACGCAAAACGGAGCATATCACCTTTCGGCAATACACTCCGTTTTATCCGCGCTCGGCGCGGGGTTACCTGCGGGGGAAACGATTACGCGGTTGCGGAAGTTTCGGCGGAGAGTTTAGCTTTCTTCTTCTCGCGGTAGCGGCGCGTAATCTCGCGGCGGTTGGCGCGGCGTTCGTCCTCTTTGCGTTCCGCTTCGATTTGCTCCGGGGTCAGCGGGATTTCCTCTTTCGGAGCGATAAAATGCCCGATAAAGTTTAGGTGAATGTCCACCTGCTGAACTCGTTTCCCACTCGACTTGTCCGCTTCGTGAATGTAAATCTTATCCACGAATTCATTCAACATTTGATTTGACAACTCATCAAAATTCGTGTATCGCTGAACCAATTCGATGAAGCCGTCAGCTTTCAATGTGTCTGCTTCGTAATCCTCAATCTCCGTCCTCCACCCGGCGATTGAGCGTTCCAACTGCTCCTGTTCGTCGGCGTACTCCGCGAACATTTTATCGAAGTGGCTATCGGGAATTCTGCCTGTCGCGTTGGCTTCAAGCAACTTCTTCAC
>JAISLF010000071.1 GCA_031260605.1 Oscillospiraceae bacterium | reverse complement strand
TTCGCGCTGCTTTGCGCCTGCGCGGCGGGCGGTTACTTTTTCCGCTTCGCCGGAAAAAGTAACCAAAAAGGGGCGACTTCTTTAGAAGAAGCAATCTTTTTTATACGGGAACTGCGGTGCGGCAATACAGAGTGTGCCTTTTCCCGCGACGTATTGCGGTGGAGTGCGTGAATGCTTGCGCTGCGCCGCACGCAGGGGCGAAGCCTGTCGCGGGGGTGGGGTGACTTGGGTAAGGCTTAATGTTACCGCGAACTGCCTACGGGTGCCAACCGGAAGGACTGTGCTGCTACGATTGCTGACGCACATTGTGCAGCAATGCGGTGCGTGTCCCGACGCGGTGGGTTTGTTGTTGCAGCGGGTGCAAACTTACGATTCAAGGCAATGCCCCGTTACCACAACAATCTTCGTAGGGGATGACGTCCTCGACGTCCCTTGTCTGGTTTGCCGCAGACGCTTGCGTCGTACTACTGCACCCTGCTATGTGGGTGCGTTGAGTACCCTCATCTACCTCCGCGCTTTGCGCGTCGGGACACGCAACTGCTTGCCGCACGCGACAGCGCAGGCGCGGTGCGGCAATCCACAGTCAAGTCCGGTTGGCACCCGTCGGCGTTAGCCGACCATTGCCTCTTGCTTGACCTAATCGGAGGAACTTTCCCAAACTCGCGGGGAGAAACGTCGAACGCCACAGACGGATAACGAGAGCAGGCCCTTAAAAGCGGCTTCTTTGGTTACTTTCTTGCCGCAGCAAGAAAGTGACCGCCCGCCGCGTAGGCGCAAAGCTTCGCGAAGCTGCCAAGCTTCGCCCCAATTACAAACACCGCACCCACGGAGTACAGCTGTACGCACCCAAGTCAACAGCAAAACAGAGCGTCAAAGCAAAACCGTCAAGCAGAACCAAAACGTTAAAACACCTCTCCGTAAACCCTCAGTAGCTCCCCCTCCAGCTCCTCATAAATATCACTAACATGCGGGTAAAACATAAAAATATGCGACACGCCGAACCTTTCCGCAAGGCGTATCTTGTACACGAGGCTCGACACGTCGTCGAACAGGATAAAGTGGCGGTCCCCGTCGTCATTTGTACAGAAGTAGTTAACCGCAAGCTCCTCTGAAAAATGCACGGTGCGTTCCTTCGGCAGCCGCGCCACGGGTACGCTTGTTCCGGCAAAGTCCGCCGAGGGGACGACGAAATCGATTGATATTCTGTCCGTTTCAAGGCCGATTCGTGCTCTGCCGAAAAGCCGCACGGAGCGCTCAAGCGAATCTGCCAGACTCCCTCCTGAGATTGCGGACTGGACTAATAGCGACACCGACGGCGTGTTTTGAAAAAGCCGCGCGTTCATCTGCGTATCGGGCAGGAAAATCCGAATCTCCGGCATTTTTTTCGTAATTTCAGCGACAAGCGCCGCAACCGCATTTTGACTTGCGTTGTTGCCGTTCACGACGGTCGCCGTTGCCTTGTGGCGAAAAACCTCCGCAAGAATTTCGTCTGTCATTGAGGAAATATTGACGCCGGTAAGCCCCTGCACGTCAATAATCACAGCGCCGCCGAGCAGCTCCGGCTTTTTTTTGTCAATGACGAGCCTGCCGCCGGTCAGCTTGTAGCAAAAGGGCGCCGGGAGAAAAATTTTGCTCTCAGGAGCGCAATTTTCCGGCGGAGAGGTCATATAAATATACAAATGCAGCCTCCGAAAGTGGGTTTTTCGGGTATAACCGAAAAAATTTGCGGGAATTCCGCGCCGGGCGCGGCTTGGATTGTTATTCAAGCGGGTTGACTATATTATATCATATTTTTTGGGTTTAGCTTTTATGTTCAATATATATAAATTCAGGTCGGTAACGGACATTGCGCCAGCTTTTTTTCAAAAACTCGGTGTAAAATGTCTGCTGCTCGACATTGACAATACAATAATGCCGTACAGCGTACCGCTGCCGGCGGCGGATATTTCCACCTGGGTGCAGAATCTCCGGACTGCAGGGATTGAGCTTCGCATTTTGTCAAACGCAAAGAGTGAAACGCGCGCAAGGAAGGTATCGGAGTACCTCGGCGTACCGTACAGCTACGGCAGCAAAAAACCGCGCACAAAAGCCGCACTGGAGTTAACGCGGGATTTTTCGGACAAAAAGCAGCTTGCCGCCGTCGGAGACCAGTTTTTCACCGACGGACTCGAGGGTGTGTTTCTCGGCGCAGTGTCTGTTTTAGTCGACCCGCTGGAACTGTCGGGTCAAGGAATACTGCCTGTATTTAGGCGGCTGCGATACTATGCCGAGCTGCCGTTTCGACTGCTCGCAAAGAAAGGAGATAAGAAATGAACAATCTGGAAAAGCTGAAAAAAGCCGTGAACGACGCGGAATTCGACGCGCTGCTGCTTGTATCTGCGGTGAACCGTCTGTACGCAACGGGCTTTTCGTCGTCGTCCGGGTACGTGCTGATAACGCCGCGCGACGCGTTTTTTATTACGGATTCCCGCTATATCGAGGCAGCGCGCGCCGTCGTTTCGGGAGCGGAGGTTCTGCTGCAAACTGCGGAGGACAAGCCTGCCGCAATCCTGAACAGACTGCTTGCCGGGGCGGAAGTCCGGACGCTTGCAATTGAAGAGAGCAGCCTTACCTACAGCGAATTTCTGGCGTTTTCGAGTGCCCTGAAAGCGGAGCTTGTGAAGTCTGACGGGCTTGTGGACGGTTTGCGCAACGTCAAATCCGAAGCCGAGCTTGCGGCGATGATTGAGACGCAGAGGATTGCGGAAAAGGCGTTTTTGCGCTTGCTGCCGGAGCTAAGCCGTGATCTGACCGAAAAGCAGGTTGCCAACAGGCTGCTGTTTCATATGCTCGACTGCGGCGCTGACGACAAATCGTTTGACACAATCGCGGTTTCCAGTGCGAACTCCTCCCGCCCGCACGGAGTTCCGTCCGACGAAAAGCTGACGCAGGGATTTCTCACAATTGACTTCGGCGCAAAGAAAAACGGCTGGGTTTCAGACACGACGCGCACTGTTTACATCGGCGGTGCGGGAAAGCCGTCAGATGAGGAACGGCGCGTGTACGACACGGTTTTGCAGGCGCAGCTCGCCGGAATCGCTGCGATTCGCGCAGGGGTAACGGGGCAGGAGGTTGACGGCGCGGCGCGCGAAGTGATAAAAAACGCGGGTTACGGCGAATATTTCGGTCACGGGTTTGGTCACGGGCTTGGACTTGAGGTGCACGAGGCGCTTGCCGCCTCCGTGAACGTGAAAACGCCGCTTCCGGAGGGCGGAGTAATCTCCGCCGAGCCGGGGATTTATCTGCCGGGACGCTTCGGGGTCAGGATTGAGGACGTTGTGTATGTGGAAAAGGACGGCTGCCGGGATATAACGGAGCTGGGGAAGGAGCTTATTGTTTTGTAGGGAGCGGTTTTGGCGGGTTTTTTGGTCTGCCTTTAGCCGTTGTGTAATGGCGGACGTTTTCTTTGGTGTTAGGACTTTTGCTTGGTTCTGCTTAATGCTTGTTCACCGGAAGTGTTGGCGTGTGTGCAGCTTTGTCGCGGCGGTTTGCACTTATTTTGGTGCGTGCAGCCGTGCGCCGCGGGGTGCGGTGTTTGTAATTGAGGCGAAGCTGCGCCTCGCCTCACTGCTTTACGCCTACGCGGCGGGCGGTTCCTTTCTTGTCTTGGCAAGAAAGGAACCAAAGAAGCCGCTTTTGGGCTTAG
>JAISLF010000052.1 GCA_031260605.1 Oscillospiraceae bacterium | reverse complement strand
CGCGGGTTGCGGTGTTTGTAATTGCGGCGAAGCTTGGCAGCGTCGCACTGCTAAGCGCCTGCGCGGCGGGCGGTTACTTTTTCCGCTTCGCCGGAAAAAGTAACCAAAAAGGGGCGACTGCTTTAGAAGAAGCAATCTTTTTTATACGGGAACTGCGGTGGTGACAAAGCAGAGTGTACCTGTCCCCGCGACGTATTGCGGTGGTAGCGGCGAACGCTTGCGCTGCGCCGCACGCAGGGTCACAGCCTGTCGCGGGGTTGGAGACTTGGGTAAGGCTGTAACTTGCCGCGAACTGCCGTCGGGTGCCAACCGGAAGGATGTTGCACGGACGATTGCTGACGCACATTGTGCGGCAATGCGGTGCATCTCCCGACGGGGTAAGGTTGTGGTAGCGGTCGGTGCAAACTTACGGTTCAAGGCAATGCCCCGTTACCACAACAATCTCCGTAGGGGACGGCGTCCTCGACGTCCCTTGTCTGGTTTGCTGCAGATGTTTGCGTCAGACCACCGCACCCTGCTATGTGGGTGCGTCGGGTGCCCTCGTCCACCTCCGCGCTTTGCGCGTCGGGACACGCGGGTGCGGTGCCTGCCGCAACAGCGCAGGTCGCGGTGCGGGTTGGCTTCGCCAAATTCTGGTTGCCACCCGCCGATACCTACTGTCTGCAAATAGGGCTAAAGCCCGTCACTCGGCAATTCTGTCTGAATTCGGACGCACGGACACCTACACTTGCAGCCTTGCAACCCGCCTAAGCCCAAAAGCGGCTTCTTTGGTTCCTTTCTTGCCAAGACAAGAAAGGAACCGCCCGCCGCGCAGGCGCTTAGCAGTGAGGCGAGGCGCAGCTTCGCCCTACTTACAAACATAGCACCCGCGGCGCACAGCTGAACGCACCTACATCAAACAACAAGCCCCGCCCAAACGCAAAACCGCATAGGCAAACAGCTGCACGCACCCAAGTAAAAGCAAAACAAAGCGGCGAAGCAACCTCGGGCGGCAGGTTGCCGCCCATACATCCGCCGAAAGTCCCGGTGGCAACCGCAACAAGGGACGCTGAGGACAGCGTCCCCCACAAAAGCAACGACCTGAAAAAGCAAAATCCCGCCAACTACCAAGATCAAGTAAAAACAACCGCCGCAAAAAAACCTACTCCACCACGGTAAAAAGAATGTCAATAGACGTCTACTTCCTATCCTCCCTTGTCAGGGAGCTTGCCGGCACCCTTGCCGGCGCGCGCATAGACAAAATCCAGCAGCCTGAACGCGACACGCTGCTTTTTTCTGTATACTGTCCCAAAGCGCAGGAGGCAAAAAACCGCCGTCTGCTGATTTCACGCGGCAGCGCGGACGCACGTGTTCACTTCACGGAGGCGGCTCTGCCGAGTCCGGAAGCCGCGCCGATGTTCTGTATGCTGCTGCGAAAATACATACTTGGAGCGCGAATTTTGGGCGTAGAGCAAATCCCCGACGAGCGCATTGTGCGGCTTGAACTGAGCGCGTCAAATGCGCTTGGCGATGCTGAAAACTTGTCGCTGTACTGCGAGATTATGGGGCGCAACTCAAACATTATTCTGACCGACCGCGAGGGGCGTGTTATTGATGCGTGCCGCCGTGCCGACGCGGAAACGAGCCGCAGACCGCTTCTTCCCGGGCTGTTTTACCGTCTGCCGCCGAAATCCGAGCGAGCGCGTGTTTTGCAGGTGCAAAAGCAGGACGAGGTTCTCGCGCTGATTAGCGAAGCGGGGGACCGCCGCGCCGAAAAGGCGCTGCCGGAGATTTTTTCGGGCGTGTCGCCGCTTATTGCGCGGGAGGCGGCGTTTTTGGCGGCGGGAAGCACTGACGCGCTGTGCTCGGCGGCGCCGGAGAGGCTTGCCGAAGAGCTTTGCCGGATTATCAGTCTGTCCGCGCGCGGCGAAGCGTATATTGCCGAGGTGAACGGCAAGCCAACTGAATTTTCGTTCTTTCCGATTGCGCAGTACGGCGCAGGCGCCACAAAATATATGCCCTCCTTTTCAGAGACGCTTGACGCGTTTTTTACCGAAACAGCAGGTAAAAACAGAGCGGCTCAAAAGACCTCTGCGCTCGCGCGGCACCTGAACACAACGCTTGAGCGCGTTCTCAGGCGGACGGCGAAGCAGGAAGAAGAGCAGGAGCACGCCAAGGAACGCGAATTCATTCGCGAAAGTGCGGATATACTAATGGCGAGCCTTTACGCCGTGCCGCAGGGCGCATCAGCCGTGACGGCGGAGGACTTTTATCGCGGCGGAGAGCGCAGAATTGAGCTTGACCCGCGCAAAACGCCGGCGCAGAATGCAGAAAAATACTACCGCGAATACACAAAGAAAAAGTCCGCCGCAAAGCACCTTGAGGCGCTTGTTGAAAAAGGGCAAAGCGAAGCGGAATACCTCAGCTCCTGCATAGCGCAGCTGCGTATGTGCGAGACAGAAGCGGACATTGCGGCAATCCGCGCGGAGCTGACAGAGTCGGGATACGTCAAGCCGGACAAAAGCGCAGGCAAAAAAGGCAAAAAGAAACCGCCGGCCTTTGGTGCCCCAGCGAAATTCACCGCGCCGTCAGGCAGACGCGTGCTTGTCGGAAAAAACAATGTCCAGAACGAGAACGTGACGTTTTCCCTGTCGCGCAAATATGACCTTTGGCTGCACTGCCAGGGCTCTCATGGCGCGCACGTCGTTCTTGAGGGAACGCCGGATGGCGAGTATCCGCCGGACGAGGACATTTTGTTTGCGGCGCGGCTCGCGGCGCAATTTTCCGAGAGCCGGGACTCCGATAAGGCGCAGGTTGATTACTGCTTTTGCCGGTTTGTTAAAAGGCACCCTTCGCGGTTGCCGGGGCAGGTGCTTTTTACGGATTATTTTACGGTTACTGTTTAGGGGCAGGGGCGGCAACCTGCCGCCCGTCGCCCATGGCTGATTTTTTCGCGGGGAACGCCGTAGGGGCGACTGTCCCGGTCGCCCGCTGGTTTGGGGATTTGCCGTTTAGGTTCTGCTTTTACTTGGGCGCAAGCGTGTTACCTGCGGCGCAGGGTGCGGTGTTTGTAAATGCGGCGAAGCTTGGCAGCTTCGCGCAGCAAAGCGCCTGCGCGGCGGGCGGTTACTTTTTCCGCTTCGCCGGAAAAAGTAACCAAAAAGGGGCGACTTCTTTAGAAGAAGCAATCTTGTTTTATCCGGGAACTGCGGTGGTAAGGATGTGTCGTGTGCCTTTCCCCGCTACGTATTGCGGTGGTTGCGGCGAACGCCATCGCACCGCCGCACACAGGGGCAAAGCCTGTCGCGGGGTTGGGCGACTTCCGTAAGGCAATTGGTTACCGCAAACTGCCTGCGGGTGCCAACCGGAAGGACTATGCTGCTACGATTGCTGACGCGCGTTGTGCGGCAATGAGGTGCGTGTCCCGATGGGGCGGGTATTGTTGTGGAGGTGGGGTGTTGCTTTCGGTACGGTTGTGTCCTCCGCTGCCGCAGGGCTGTGCCTTGTAGGGGATGACGTCCTCGACGTCCCTTGTTTGGTTTGCCGCAAACGCTTGCGTCAGACTACTGCACTCTACTATGTGGGTGCGTCGGGTGCTTTCGTCTACCTCCGCGCTTTGCGCGTCGGGACACGCAACATATTGCCGCACTCGACAGCGCAGGGCGCGGTGCGGGCGTGCTTCGCTAAATTCTGGTTGGCACCTGTCGGCGTTAGCCGACCGTCGTCTTTTGCCTGACCTAATCGGAGGAACTTGCCAAATGTGAGGGGAGAAACGTCGAACGCCACAGACGGACAACGAGAGCAGGCCCTTAAAGCGGCTTCTTTGGTTACTTTCTTGCCGCAGCAAGAAAGTAACCGCCCGCCGCGCAGGCGCTCAGCAGCGCGGCGAGGAGAAGCTTCGCCGCAATTACAAAATCCGCAACTACGGCGCACGGCGGTACGCACCCACGTCAAACAATAATCCCCGCCAAGCCCGCCTGCTTACTCCCGATCAAAATCCTATCCCGTCTACAAAAAACAATCCTCCCCTTGACTTGACATTTTGCGTTTTTTGTTGTATGATATACTAAATTGTTATACTGTACTCTGTAAGATTATCTCCTGAGGCAACAAACACAAATATTGCGTAAAAGACTCGAACAAATAAATACGGCTGTATCGGCATATCTCAGGCGGACGGACACGTTTATGCTTGTTTTTTGCGTTATTGCCTCGCTGTACGGGCTGCTGCTTATTTCAAGCGCCTCGCGCGTGAACGGAAGCCCGAACACAGGGCAGCTTGTCGTTCAGTCCATCGGAATTGTTCTCGGAATCGGCTCGTTTGTTCTGCTCTCTAAATCCTCGCTGACCTTTGTGCGCCGCCGCTGGATTGCGTTTTCCGTGCTCGGGCTGATCTTTATTCTGTCGCTGCTTATTTTCGGCAAGGGCGGAGACGAGACGGGAAACAAGGCGTGGATACGCTTTACGGCGCTGAACATCGGAATTCAGCCGGCAGAGGTTGTAAAGCTGCCGTTTATCATTATAATTGCACATCTGTTTTCAAAGGACAAGGAAACAAACGTGCTGAATATGCCGGCAAACGCGTTTCGCGCGCCGCTTTTGTTTCTTGTTTTTGCCGGAACGATTGTTGTTGTTTCAAGTGACCTCGGCTCGTGCCTTGTTTACTTATTTATATTGGTGTTTATGACCTTTTCGGCGGGAATCTACAGGCGGTGGATACTCTTGCAGGCGGGAATTGCCGCAGGCGGTATTGTTTTTCTGTGGAACTTTGTTCTGAATTACAATCAGAAAATAAGAATCCGTGCGCCGTACGACCCGTCGGTTGACCTTACCGGTACGGGCATAACGTGGCAGCCGAGACAGTCTGCCCGCGCGATTGCAAACGGCGGCCTTTTCGGGCAGGGACTGTTCAAGGGCAAGCTCACGCAGGCAAAGGCGATTCCTCAGCAGCACACAGACTTTATTTTTTCGGCGGCGGGCGAGGAGCTTGGCTTTATCGGATGTATGCTGATACTTTTGCTGCAATTGATTATTATCGGGCGCTGTATTTATATCGGCTGCCGCACAACCAACAAATTCAGCCACCTTATCTGCATAGGCGTTGCGGGAATGCTGATCGGGCAGATGACCGAAAATATTGGAATGTGCCTTGCGCTTTTGCCCGTTGTGGGCTTAACGCTGCCGTTTTTCTCATACGGCGGAACGTCTGTTATGGTGTGCTTTGCGGCTGTCGGACTTGTTGCGCAGGTGAAGTATAACGGTGATTTTGTGCCGCCGAAAAAGGCGGGAAGACGAAGGTACGTGTCCAGTGGCTAACACCGTTCCCGCTATTACCGCGAGGCTGCGCTGGGAAGCGGCGGAGTATCAAATTCTCGCGCCGTATGCCTCATTTGCGGGCAAGTCGCGCGGACGGCGCGTTTTTGAAGAGGAGAGCGACACGCGCACGGCATACCAGCGCGATGTTGACAGAATAACGCACTCCAAGGCGTACCGCCGCCTGATACATAAAACTCAGGTTTTCCTGTCGCCGAAATCGGAGCACTACAGAACGCGGCTGACGCACACGCTTGAGGTTTCGCGCATAGCGCGGACGATAGCGCGGGCGCTGATGATAAATGAGGACTTAACGGAGGCAATCGCCGCCGGGCATGACCTCGGACACGCGCCGTTCGGGCACGCGGGAGAGCGTGCGCTGGACGCAATGCTGAAGCAGTATGACCCCGGTCTGGCGTTCCGCCATGCGGAAAACAGTCTGCGCGTCGTCACCTCATTTGAGAAGAACGGCGCGGGCTTAAACCTCACGCTTGAAACAGAGGACGGCATACTCAACCACACGCATTCGGGAAATCCCGCGACGCTTGAGGGCAAAGTCGTCCGCCTGTCAGACCGTGTGGCGTACTTGAACCACGACTGTGACGACGCGATTCGCGCGGGGATACTGTCGCCTGAGGATTTGCCGAAAACAGTGCGGCAAACGCTGGGCGAGCGCGTGAGCGACAGGATAAACGCGCTTGTGACGGACGCAATTTCAGCGTCAAGACCGCAGGACGGCGTAATTGCGCTGTCAGACAAGTATGCAGAAGCGTATCAGCTGTTTTTCGAGTTTATGACGGACAGCGTTTACAAGAACCCGACGGCGAAGAAGGAAGAAGCCAAAATTCAGGACTTAATATCGGCGCTGTTTCAATATTATTACGGCGCGGCGGAAAAAATGCCGTCTGAATTCATAGACTTAGCCGGGCGGGACGGGAAGCTTGCCGCAGTGTGCGGATACATCTCCTGCATGACGGATAACTACGCGATTGACCGCTTCACCGACCTGTTCGTGCCGAAAATTTGGGCGACAGGCGGCTGAGCGATAAGCAAGAATACACTAAAGGTGCGGGGGAGTATTGCCGAGAATACCCGAAAAGTTCATAGATGATCTGGTATCCCGCACGGAAATTGAGGACGTTTGCGGGGACTATGTGCAGTTTACGCGCAGGACGGGTGCGCGCGCCGTCGCACTGTGTCCGTTTCACAGCGAAAAAACGCCGTCGTTTACAATCAACAGCGACCTGAACACGTTTTACTGCTTCGGCTGCCACAAGGGCGGCGGAGCCGTCAGCTTTATTATGGAGATTGAAAACGTACCGTTTACGGACGCGATTGAAATTCTCGCGAAAAAGCAGGGACTGACCGTTCCGTATGAGGCGGCGGGACGAAGCCGTGAGCCTGAGGCGACGTCGCGCAAGCGAATCATCGAGGCGAACACGACCGCGGCACGGTTTTTCTACAGTCAGCTCGGAGAGTCAGACTCTGCAAAGCAGTACCTTTCAAAGCGGAATATTGACCCGAAAACCGCAAAGGCGTTCGGCATTGGATTTGCGCCGGATTCGTGGGACGCGCTGTGCAAGTATTTGCGAGCAGAAGGGTTTTCAAGCACCGAGATATTCGAGTCGGGGCTGTCCAAAAAAGGCAACAAGGACGGATTTTACGACGCTTTTCGCAACAGGGTGATGTTTCCCGTGATAGACACGGCGGGAAATGTACTGGGCTTTTCCGGAAGAATAATAGAGGGCGCGGGAGCGCCGGGAAAGGACGGCTATACTCCGGCAAAATATATCAACTCGCCCGACACGGCGGCATATGTAAAAGGTAAGATGATTTTTGCGCTGAATCTTGCGCGAAAATCGACGGAGGACTTTTTCATCCTCACAGAGGGCAACATAGACGCTGTTATGCTGCACAGGTACGGCTTCCGTAACGCGGTTGCGTCTCTCGGAACTGCGTTCACGGCGGATCAGGCAAGGCTGCTGAAAAAATACAAAAGCAAGGTAGTCCTGTCGTACGACAGCGACGAAGCGGGACGAAAGGCATCTGAAAAAGGTGCAAAAATCCTTGAAGCGGCGGGCATTGAGGTGCGGGTTCTGACAATTCCGAACGCAAAGGACCCGGACGAGTACATACAAAATTTCGGCAGGGACGCGTTTTCAAATCTGCTGCTCGGCAGCCAGTCCCCGATTGAAGCGGCACTCGGAAAGCTGTACGTTCAAGGTGAAGCGGCGGGGGATAAGGGCAAAATCGACGCCGTAAACGGAGCCGTCGCGCTTCTTGCAGACATAGACAACCCGGCGGAGCGCGAGGTGTATGCCAGAACGGCGGCGGACAAGCTCGGAGTTACCTTCTCGGCTTTGTCAGAAGCAATTGCGATTGAGCTGCGCACGCGTGCACGAAAGGCAAAGAAAACGGAGCGCGGACAAAGCTCGCAGGTGATAATTGACACTCCGGGTAAAAGAGGAGACGGCGCGCAGAGGGCAAGGTTTTTGCGCCGGGCAGACGCGGAGCTTCCCGCGCAAAGAGGAATTATATCCGCACTTTACAAATATCCTGAAACACTGAGGGTAATTGAACGGGCGGGTTTTTCAGAGGAAGAGCTGCCCGCTCCGATACTTAAGATTGTGTTTCGGGAGCTTATGCAAAGCGCTATTGCGGGGAAAAATAGTGACAGCGCGGCAATTTTAGCAAGGCTGTCGCGGGATTTTTCGCAAAACGAGGTGTCGCTTGCGGCAAGCTGCCTTTTGCAGGACCCCGCGCCGGGCAGTCCTGAAAAGTATATGGCGGACTGCATCGAAAAGCTCCGGACGGACGCGATAACCAATGATTCCGGCGATATAAACGAGAAAATCGCGGCGATGAGACAGAAAAAAAGGCAGGGCGGCAAAACGCAATAAGCCCCTCACAGCAGCATTGCCGGACATACGGCGGCGCGGCTGTACGCTAAGCGTGAGGAACACGCTAAGGAGAGAAACAAATGGATAAAGCTATTTCGAAAACACCGGGTGAGACAGACGAATTATCAGAGGGCTTTACAGACGAGCTGGACGAGGTTCTTCAAATCCCGCACATTTTTTCCGAAGGTATGCGCAGTGAATATGCGGAGAGCCTCGCACCCGTAGATTTTTTAGAGATAGAGCAGGCGGTAAATGAGCAGAACGACCCGGTTTTCTTAAAAGAGCCGATTCTGCGGCTTTTGCTTGCCGGAAAGGTTAGCGGCTCTGTTAAGAGCGCCGACATTCTCGCGCTGAATTCAAAGGACATTGAGCTGACGGCAGACCAGATTGAAAAGCTCGGCGATGTGCTGTCCGCCCTTTCAATCAGCTCAACCGAGACAATACCCGCGCTTGACGTTCTCACGCCGAACGAGGCAGAGCTTGCAAAAATTGAGGAAATCCCGATTGAGGAAATCGTTCGCGTCGAGGAATATGTAGACGAGTTTTCGACCGACGACCCCGTGCGTATGTACCTGAAGGAAATGGGCAAGTACGGGCTTTTAACGCAGGAGCAGGAGCTTGAGGTAGCCAAAAGAGTTATGGAGGGCGACACGGAAGCACGCCGTCTGATGATTGAGGCGAACCTGCGACTTGTTGTGTCTATTGCCAAGCGGTATACGCAGCGCGGAATGTCATTTCTGGATCTGATTCAGGAGGGCAACTTCGGTCTTATTAAGGCAGTTGAGAAATTCGACTACCGAAAGGGCTTTAAGTTCTCCACTTACGCGACATGGTGGATTCGTCAGGCAATCTCGCGCGCAATGGCGGATCAGGCAAGGACAATTCGCATACCCGTGCATATGGTTGAGACGATAAACAAGGTTATGCGCGTGCAGCACCAGCTTGTTCAGGAGCTTGGGCACGAGCCGATGCCCGAGGACATTGCACTTGAGCTGCAAATGCCTGTTTCAAAGGTCAGCGAGATACTGAAAATTGCGCAGGAGCCTGTTTCTCTTGAAAAGCCTGTCGGCGAGGAGGAGGATAGCCACCTTGCGGACTTTCTGGCGGACACAGAAACAGCGGAGCCGGCGGAAACCGCGTCCTTTGCACTGCTGCGCGAGCAGCTTGCCGAGGTTTTGCACACACTGGCGCCGCGCGAGGAAAAGGTACTCCGTCTGCGCTTTGGTATTGAGGACGGACGCGCACGCACGCTTGAAGAGGTGGGTCGTGAGTTTAACGTAACGCGCGAGCGTATACGCCAAATTGAAGCAAAGGCACTGCGCAAGCTGCGTCATCCGTCGAGAAGCCGCAAGCTGAAGGACTTTTTTAACTGACTCCGGGTACTGACAGGCGGGGAAACACCCCGTGCGGCTGTCAGTTTTCGCGTATCGGCAACAAATAACAAATGAGCATCTGGATAGCAATATTAATCGCAATAATAAATGGTATTTCAACCCTTGCGCCTTTTGGCGCAAGCGGCGTTTCGGCGTTTGCCCAAAATCTGCTTTTGCCGTCGGTTACAAACTACAGCCGACCGGGCTTTTGCGCTATGCTGAACTTCGGCGTTGCGGTCGTCGTCGCGTACAAAAAGCGCGCGGACATTCGCGCAATGCTGCACCAATATAAAAGCTCGTTCAAGCACGAGTATGCCGAGGGGCACATTCCGGCAAATGTCTTTCTTGTTAAGCTGATTTTGCTGACGGCTTTTCCGGCTGCCGTCGCATTTACGGTGCTGCTTGTGCGCGGTGCGGCAATCGAAAAGCTTTACGCGCCGCAATTTTTAATCGCGTCGGCATTTGTCGTTCAGGGAGTGCTGCTGCACTTTTTCGGGCAGTCCGCCAACGCGGAGTCGCTCAAGGAAACGGATTTTCCGATTGAGTTCGGCGGAAAGCGCGGAGGGCGATGGCTTCGCGTTCTGTTCTTTGTCGCGCTGCCGAACCTGCTGAGTGTGTTCCCGGGATTTTCGGGTCTTGCGATTGTGTATATGTTCACGCTGCTAATCGGCGGAACGCGCTCCTTTGCAATGAAGCTTTCGGTGTACACCTTTGTTCTGCTCTCGTTTTTACAGGAAACGCTTTTTGTAATATTCTTTATAATCAACCGTCTGCACACAGAGCAGTTCTGGCCGTACCTTATCGGGCCTGTCGTGTCGGGAATATTCGCGCACTTCGGGTATAATTACTTCATTGCGCACAAAAACGACCTGCGTAAAAAAGGCGCGACAAAAACGCTGAAATTCGTCAACTTCGCCGTCGGCGCAGTTATGCTGATAATTGCGCTGATAACGCTCAGACCTGCGGGATAAAGCGCAAAACTGCGCCATTTGAAACACCTCCGGCTAGAGGAGGGCTTCACACAAAATCAATATTACCGCCCGCTGACCATTTTGGGCAGGCGCGGCGCAACACTAAAGGCAGGTATATTTTGCCGACTACACAAAAGAAAAAAACAAGCGCGTCCGGAGCAAAATCCGGCACGCGTCAGTCAAGCAATGCAAGGAGCGGAGCAAAGACTGCGGCGGCAAAGAAAGCACCGCCGCAAAACGAATCACCGGCGGGAAGAATCGCCGGCGGTATTATTTGCTTTGTGCTTTTTATCTGCACTGTGCTGTCATATTTCAACCTGAGCGGCTTTCTAACGAACGTGCTCGGCAAATACGGCAAGCACTTTTTCGGCGCGGGCTATTACTTTTTGATGATTACCTTTGCCGTTGCGATATACAACTGCTTTGCACTGCGGGTGAAGAAAATTGCCGTGCGGAATGTGTACGCGGTGCTGTCGCTTCTGCTGTTTTCCGCGATTTTTCACCTGTTTACAAAGCTCGTTCCGCACAGCTTTTATAAGGACGTAGTGCCTGAGCTGTGGAACGCGACAAAAGGCGGCGGTTTTGTCGGCGGCGCTCTTGCCGTCACCTTTGAGTCGCTGTTTTCAAAGACAGGGGCGGCGATTATACTGCTGATACTCTTTATCGGCATATTCTGTGCGTCCTTCGGGGCGACGGTTCCGGGACTTCTGCGCGACGCAAAGCGCATTCGGCGCGAGGCGCGGGAAAGAGCGGCCGAGGAAGACCCGGACAGCGTTTTGGACTATGAGGAAATGCTCCGCGAGCGTTACCGCCGCCGTCAGGAAAAAACGCAGCAAAAAGAGACGAAAAAAGCCGTGAAGCAGGAATACGCGGAATATATGCGCGAGCAAAAAGCGCAGAACGCCCGCACTGCGCCGCTTGACTCGGCGGAAGCGGCAGACACGGAAATGTTCGAGGGCAGCGCTCCGTTCTCGTCCGGAATTTATGACGAGGGCGCAATTTCGGCGGGTGCGCCGGGCAAGTCCGGCGGCGAATACGGACGCGTGCCGGGCTATGTGCGCGATGTGCCGGAGGAGAACGAGCCGGAGCCTGTGCGAATAAGAACCGCAACTCAGGCGCAGAACTTCGCGCGTGTGCCGGAGCCGGACACGGCACTGAGCACGGAAGAGCTTGACCTTGCCGCGCTGATTGAAAAAATCGAAAGCAATATCTCTGTGTATACAGAGGAGCACGAGCCGGGCGGCGACGCTGAGTATTTCGGCGAGCCGGAATTTTCCGGGACAAAAAGCGCCTCACGCAGCCTGGGGCAGTTTTCAACCGAGACGCGCCCCGGAGGCTTTTCGATGGAGTCTCCGGCTGTTGCGCCGTCCGCTCCGCCGAAATATCTTTACCCGAATCTGAGCCTTTTGGACTACAAGGAAACGCCGCCCTCGTCCGAGGCGCAGGCGGAAATTAACGCGAATATCAAGACGATTGAGGCTGTGTTTCGCAGCTTTGGCGTTACGGTTAAAATTGCGGCGTTTATGCGCGGACCGACCGTTACGCGCTATGAGGCGGAATTCGGCCTCGGCGTTAAGTTCGCCAAAATTATGAACCTGTCGGACGATTTGGCGCTTGCACTCGGCTCCGCTGGTGTGCGTATCGCGCAGATTCCGGGCAAGAAGTCCACCGTCGGCATTGAGGTGCCGAACAAGATTGTCTCGACGGTGTACCTGCGCGAAATTATCTCAAGCGACGAGTTTTTGCGTGCGAAAAGCCCGCTGACCTTTGCTATCGGCAAAAATATTTCGGGCGACCCGATTATCGGAAACATCGCAAAGCTGCCGCACCTTCTCGTTGCGGGAACGACGGGTTCGGGCAAGTCCGTGTGCCTGAACTCGCTGATTATCAGCATTTTGTATAAGGCAAAGCCGGACGAGGTCAAGTTCATTATGATTGACCCGAAGCTTGTCGAGTTCCGCGTATACAACGGCATTCCGCACCTGCTGATTCCAGTTGTGACGGACGTTGAGCAGGCAGCAGGTGCACTCCAGTGGGCGGTTATCGAGATGATGAAGCGGTACCGCCGCTTTTCAGAGGCGCATGTGCGCGATGTAGACGCGTTTAACGACTCTGCGGAGTCGCGCAGCGAGGCAAGATTACCGAAAATCGTCGTGCTAATCGACGAAATTGCGGATCTGATGATGACCACAGGCAAGGACGTTGAGGAGTCCATAATCCGCATAGCGCAGATGGGGCGCGCGGCGGGAATTCACCTTGTACTCGCAACGCAGAGTCCGCGAAAGGACGTTATTACCGGCACGATGAAGGCAAACATACCGTCGCGGATTGCGCTGAAGGTGTCCGGCGCGCTTGAGTCGCGGATTATACTCGACGCGGGTGGCAACGCGCACAAGCTTGTCGGCAACGGAGATATGCTGTTTGCGCCGACGGGAATCAGCGAGCCTGTGCGAATTCAGGGAACATGGGTTACGGACGAGGACAGGGAGGCAGTCGTCGAATTCCTCAAGACAGCAGACGGCTCTGTGTCATACTCCGAGGCTGTTATGCAGGAGATTCGCGAGGCGGCGCAGAAAACCGAAAAGGCAGGTGTTCGCAATTCAGGCGGCGAAGCGGACGACAGACCGTTTTCCGAGGATTTTGACGAAATGCTGTTCCGCGCGGCGGAGGTTTTCTTTGAGACAAAAACCGCGTCCACGTCAATACTTCAGCGGCGCTTGCGTCTGGGCTATGCCCGCGCGGGCAGAATTATGGATCAGCTGGAGGAAATGGGCTTAGTCGGCCCGCCTGACGGGTCGAAGCCGCGCAAGATACTTATGACAAAAAACGAGTGGCTTGCCGTGTGGAATCACGACGAGCCGAGCGGTTTTGACGAGCCGCCTTTTGATATGCCGCCGCTCGGCGACGAGGACTATGACTAACAGGGAAGCCTCCAACAACTTCAAAGTAGTTTCAAGCTTTACACCGTCGGGAGATCAGCCGCAGGCGATTGCGGACCTTGTGTTCGGTCTGCACGAGGGCTTTCCGGAGCAGACGCTTCTCGGCGTTACAGGCTCAGGCAAAACCTACACGATGGCAAAGGTCATCGAGCAGATAAACCGTCCGACGCTTGTGCTTGCGCACAACAAAACACTTGCGGCACAGCTCTGCGCGGAATTTCGGGAGTTTTTTCCGGATAACGCCGTGGAGTTTTTCGTGTCGTACTACGACTACTATCAGCCGGAAAGCTATATTCCGCACACAGACACCTTTATTGAAAAGGACAGTGCGATAAACGACGAGATTGAGCGTCTGCGCCACTCTGCCACAAGCGCCCTGTTCGAGCGGGAGGACGTGCTTGTTGTGTCCAGCGTCTCGTGTATATACGGACTCGGCGACCCTATAGATTACTCGAATATGGTTATTTCACTGCGGCCGGGAATGGAGACAGCCCGCGACAAGCTGACCCGCCGCCTTGTTGACATACGCTACGAGCGCAACGACATTGCGTTTGACCGCAATATGTTCCGCGTTCGCGGAGACACGGTTGAGGTGTTTCCCGTATATTCCTCCGATTACGCGATTAGAATTGAGTTTTTCGGCGACGAGATAGAACGTCTGTCTGAGATTAACGTCGTGACGGGCGAGGTTCGGCGCGTGCTGAACCACGTTGCGATATACCCCGCGTCGCATTACGTGACCACCTCTGAAAAAATGGAGCGGGCAATCGGCGAAATTCTCGCCGAAGCGGAGGAACGCGCGGACTTCTTCACGAAAAACAACAAGCTTATCGAGGCGCAGCGCATTACGCAGCGCACGATGTATGACGTTGAGATGATGCGCGAGCTTGGGTACTGCTCCGGGATTGAAAACTACTCCCGCGTGATTTCAGGCCGTGAACCGGGCAGTCCGCCGATGACGCTTTTTGACTACTTTCCGAAAGACTTCATTATGTTCATAGATGAATCCCACGTGACGCTGCCGCAGGTGCGCGCGATGTACAATGGAGACCGCGCAAGAAAAGAAAACCTGGTTGAATACGGCTTTCGCCTGCCGTCCGCGTTTGACAACCGACCGCTGAAATTTGACGAGTTCCGCGAGCATATCAATCGCGTTGTGTATGTTTCGGCAACTCCGTCTGACTACGAAAAAGAGCGTTCGTCGCAGATAGCGGAGCAGATAATACGCCCGACGGGGCTCTTGGACCCCGAGGTTGAGATCAAGCCCGTCAAGGGGCAGATAGACGACCTCATAGAGCAGATTTTGCAGCGCGCGGAGCGCGATGAGCGCGTTCTGGTTACCACGCTTACAAAAAAAATGGCGGAGGATCTGTCCGCTTACCTGACGGGGGCGCACATTCGCTGCCGCTATATGCACTCCGATATTACGACGACCGAGCGTATGGAGATAATCCGCTCCCTGCGTCTGAATGAGTTTGACGCGCTGATCGGCATTAACCTTTTGCGCGAGGGACTGGACATTCCGGAGGTCAGCCTTGTTGCGATACTTGACGCGGACAAGGAGGGCTTTTTGCGCTCCGAAACGTCGCTTGTGCAGACAATCGGACGCGCCGCGAGGCACGACCACGGCAAGGTTATTATGTATGCCGATACGGTGACGCGCTCAATGAAGGCGGCAATAGATGAGACGGACCGCCGCCGCGCAATCCAGGACGAGTACAACCGCGCAAACGGAATCACGCCGACGTCGATTCATAAGAGTGTGCGTGATATTATTGAAATTTCGTCGCCGGAAAGCCTCGGCGGAAAGAAAAACAAGACAGTTCCGCTGACGGAAAATGAGAAAAAGCAGGAAATAAGAAAGCTTGAGCGAGAAATGGCGGAAGCCTCAAAAATGCTTGAGTTTGAGTATGCGGCGGTTTTGCGAGACAGAATTATTAAGCTGCGGGAGCGGAAAATATGATAGAAGTATTAAAGGACAGCACGATAGGGCAAATGCTGGTCGCGTTTTTGGTGGCGATGGTGCCCGTAATCGAGCTTCGCGGAGCGATACCGATTGCAACAGGGCTTGGGCTGAACATTTACGCCGCAGCAGCCTGCGCCTTTGTCGGAAATATTGTTCCGATTCCTTTTGTGCTGATTTTTTGCAAACGGATTCTCGCTTGGCTTCAAACAAGAAGCAGTTTTTGGCGCAAATGCGCGGATAAGCTTGAGGGAAGAGCGCTAAAGCATCAGGACGCTCTGCAGAAAGGTGAGTTTTGGGGACTGCTGATTTTCGTCGCAATCCCTCTGCCCGGAACGGGGGCGTACACCGGCGCGCTGATTGCCGCCGTGCTCGGAATGCGGATAAAAAAAGCGCTTCCCTCAATCGCTACGGGCGTTTTGATTGCGGGAATTATTATCACGGTAGTAACAAGACTTGGTTTTGCGATTTTCAGTTAGGCGCGTTGACAAACACTACACTTTACATAAAATCGCCCCGTCTGCGCATATTTTTTAAGTCAGCCGAATATCACTTAGTGTGCACCCAAACACAAAAATGTGACAGCCCGGAACATAGACATACGCGGCAAGTGCCGCATAATACTTTCGTGCCGGACGTTCGGAGGCCCCATTGAAGATAAGAAAAATACTGTTATTTGTGCTCTGTTTCTTTTTACTCGCGCCGTCGGCCGTTGCTGCGCCGAGGGACGCGGAGAAGACTGAAATTGCAGAACCGCCGCAGGAGAATTCGGGCGGCGGCGCACAAAAAGAGCTGCCGGATATTGTTATTAACGGGCAGGGCGCGATACTGCTTGAAGCGGAAACCGGCACAGTCATCTACGAAAAGGACGCGGACACGCTGCGTGAGCCTGCCTCAATCACAAAGGTAATGACGCTTCTGCTGGTATTTGAGGCGCTTGAGGCGGGGGATATAGCGCTTACGGATATTGTAACCGCGCCGCCCGAGGCAAAGAAAATCGGCGGAAGTACAATATTTCTTGAAGAAAACGAGCAAATGTCGGTTGAGGATTTGCTGCGCGGCGTATTTGTGAATTCGGCAAATGACGCGACGTATACCCTTGCGTGTTACCTTGCCGGCTCTGAAGCGGCGTTTGTTCTGCGAATGAACGCACGCGCAAAGGAACTCGGTATGGTGAACACGCGCTTTGCAAACGCAACAGGCGCGTTTGACGGCGGCGACGCAACGCATTGTTCAACGGCGCGGGACATTTCAATAATGTCGCGCGAGCTGCTCCTGCACAAGCAGATATTCAGCTACACAAGCATTTGGATGGATTATTTGCGGGACGGAAAAACGCTCCTTGCAAACACCAACAAGCTTATACATACATATGACGGCGCAAACGGTCTGAAAACAGGGCACACCTCAACTGCCGGGTATTGCATTTCAGCTTCGGCTAAGCGGGACGGCGTTACCTACATCGCGGTTGTGCTCGGGGCAAAGTCCGAAAAGGACAGGTTTGCCGACGCGGCGACGCTGCTCGACTATGCCTTTGCAAATTACACGCTGGTGGACGCGCAGGGGATGATTGTGCTGCCGCCTGTTGCGGTTGCGCTTTCAAAATCGGGGTATGCGCCTGTTCGTCTCGGCGGGCAGACTAAATTTTTGCTGTCCAAAGCGGAGGCAAAGAACATCACACCGGAGCTAAAGCTCAACGCGCGGATAACTGCGCCGCTAAAGGCGGGGGATGTGCTGGGAACAGTCACGCTGAAAAACAGCAGCGGCGCCGTAATCGGGACCGTCAATGTAACAGCGGCGCAGGACTGCCCGAAAGCGACGCTGACAGAGGTTTTGTCAAGACTGTTTCTGAACCTGCTCGGAAAGAAGTAATGCCGTGCGCATTACCATATGAGGTATACAAATGATTAAGCTAACGTCCTCAAGCCTGCCTGCCGCGGACGACCATACTTTGCCGGCAGACGAAGAAGTTCTTTCACGTCTGCATGCCCACCCGATGAGCGGCTGGCTCGGACTGCCGCAAAGCCAGGTGCCGGAGCTTGAGAGAATGCTCCGGGAGGCCGAAAGAATTCGCTGTGCGGCGCAAAGGCTGCTTGTAATCGGCGCGGGTGGTTCGTCTCTCGGCGCGCGCGCGCTTATCTCGGCGTTCGGCAAAACTGACGCGGGGTATCCGGAAGCGGTTTTTTGGGGAGACAATCTGTCTGTGGTTACGGCACGGCGCATACTCGAAAGACTCGCGGGCGGCGATTTTCACGTAATACTAACGTCCAAAACAGGTTCGACGCTTGAGACGCTTGCCGCATTTCGCTGTGTGCTGCCGCTGCTGCGGGAAAAGTACGGAGAACACGTTGCCGAGCACATCACCGTAATTTCAGAGCCGGACACGCGCCTGCACAGCTTTGCGCGGGAGTCTGGCGCGGGATTTTTTGAGTTTCCGAAAAATGTCGGCGGGCGGTACAGCGTGCTTTGCCCGTCAGGACTGCTGCCCGCCGCTGTGTGCGGCGTTGATATTCGTGCTCTGCTTGACGGTGCAAGGGCGCAGGCAGGGCGCACAGACACCGCTCTGCGGTTTGCACGTGAGCGTGTCGGGCTGTTCAAGCGGGGTTTTACAAACGAGATTCTCGCCTGTTTTGAGCCGGAATTTGCACTTTTCGGTGATTGGTGGAGACAGCTCTTCGGAGAAAGTGAGGGCAAAAACGGCGGCGGCGCATATCCGTCGTGCGTGACCTACACGCGTGATCTGCACTCCGTCGGGCAATACATCCAGGACGGTGTTCGCAACCTGTATGAGACCTTTGTGCTGTTTGAGAAAGCAGAGGGCACCGACGAAATTCCGCAAAACACCGCATTTTCAGACGGACTGGATACGCTGAACGGCAAAACGCTGCCGCAGCTGAACAAAATCGCGGCCGACTCCGTTATTGAGGCGCACAAGGCGGGCGGCGTGCCCGTTTTGGCAGTGACACTGCCGGATTATTCTGAGACGTCGGCGGGCGGGTTTATTATGTTTATGGAAATCGCGGCCGCGGCGTCGTGCTTTTTGGTCGGTGTGGATCCGTTTGACCAGCCGGGCGTCGAGGAGTACAAGAAGAGGATTAAGTCGGGGCTGAAGTAGGCATAGGCATAGGCATAAAAATATACGCTTGAATATTAGCGATATTCAAGCGTATATTTTTATGCATAGATATGAGGATGGCTTAAAGTTTATCAGATTGCTCCGAAGCGGCTTGTTTGCCTTCGTATAATTTGTACATACAGTAGTTTAATAATTCTACCCGTATACGTTTTTCAAACTGCGCAACAATAAAATTCAACATGTTATATTTTGTAGTTTCAATGTCTTGTTCATCAGCAAAGCGCTTATCGTATGTTGAAAAACAAAGAACAGCTGAAACATAGTTAACATCACCGCGTTTTGCATTTATTTTATAGCAAGCGATTGAACCAGTAAGCTTGTTAAGCAATTTTCGGTCTTCTGCATCGGGCAAATAACGCCCGAGTTCCCTTGCCTCTTCTTTGCTGTTGAAAAATATATATGGATCATTACTGTCTATTAAGTACTTCAAAGTGGATTTCGATTGTTCTTGTAGCAACTCAGCGATATTTGCGCCTCGCTGTTTATTCACATCTGCGAATTGCCACTCTTGATCATCAAAGTTTAGCTTGAAAGCTAAACTTGCGTAAATGTCGTTTTTTTCAATACAATGACCGCCCTCAAATGAAAGAACCATAGAGAGCATATCGCGTACAGCATCTAAAATTTGTTCGAACTGTCCGCATGGATTTGTGAATACAAAGGCAGGTTTTACAGATCCTTTATATACGCGTTGAATCGACTTGAGTGCCGAGGAAGCCTTTTTATCACAGCCCTCACCAAAAAGCATAAGTAAATGTTCAAGTGCTTGAGCACGTCCGGTTGCCGTTAATAATTCTTGTTTCTCTTTGGAAAATGTTTGATTATACTTATTTGCAACGGTAATCAACACTATAATGATGAATATAACAATTGTACAAACCCATCCAAATAGCGACAATTGCCTACTGCCTGTTTCATTGTTTATGGTAACAATTTTTAGAGTGGGTCCTAAAAAAAGTTACTAATAACGAAAACCACCATCCTGACGCAGTCAGAAAAATAGCAGAAGCAAGCCAGTGTTTTTTTAGGGCGGCACACAGAGAAATCCAGCGACGCTTAAACTTACTAATTTTACCATTCTTCAAACGTACCACCCCCAGATTCTCGAGGTTTTGAAGTGGTCAAGGGTGGTATGATAACAATCGCGCGACTGTTAGGGGTAGTTAATTTAGTTCCTGATTTTGATCGCTCAATTTTTGGAAAACGAATTGGTTGAGGTCTGGTTGGCATCATTGCAGCATATATGGCGTCCGCCATGAGTTTTTTACCTCTTTTCACATTAGAATTACTCCAGTTTACAGCATTCGACACTATTTGTCAAGAGAATTTGTCGCGATTTGTGTTGTTGTGTTATAATGTTGTTGTAGTGGGGCTGGTATCGTCTAAAAGCCCACACTCAAAACTTGCTCTTTAATTGTACTTGAATGTGTTTGTCAAAATCGGTTGGATTGCGGAGCCAACACAAAATTCCCTATATGCCCCTGTTGACACCCACGGCGCTATTCCATTGCCTTCAACGATTCCACCATGTTCAGCCGACGAATTTTTCGGGAGAACAGCAGGTTAACCAGCACCGACAGCCCAAAGGTGAACACAAAGGAAACCGCCAGTGTAAGCCCGTGCAGATAAATCGGAAAATCAAACGAATCGCCGGACATGGTCACGATTATTCTTGTGAGCCACATCCCGCTTGGAACGCCCAGAGCAAAGCCGATTGCCGAGAACCACAAATTTTGCGTCAGCAGGAGATTGCGCAGCTTGCGAGATTTCAGCCCCATAACCTTGAGCGTCGCCATTTCACGCTCCATTTCCGTGAAGGACAGCAGGCCGAGATTGTACAGAACCACGACAGACAGCACAGCGGCGGCGGCAATCAGCAGGTAGACCATAATGTACATCGCTTCGGTCAAATCGTCCCAGCCCGCCATGCTCTCGGCAGTGGACCGGACAGAATCCACCCCGTCAAGCTGTGCCGCGATAGCTTCGGCGGACAGAATTGCCGTGGGGTGAAAGGTAAAACCTATAGCTTCAAAATGCGTCCGTGTCATAGCAAGCCCCTGCTCCGACGGGGCGCGGTAGACGGCGGCAATTTCGCTTTCTGTCCAGCCCTCTGCGCCGTAAATGTGCCACTCGATGGTGTCGCCCTGTTTTACGCCCAGAGTATCTGCCATTTTCATCGTGATTGATACGCCGTCAGCAGGCAGGGCTGCGGACTTCAAATGCGCGTCGGTGGGCTGAATCAGCGTGACGTTATCCGTCACCAGCAGCGCTCCGGTTTTCTTAATGCCGTTTGCCCGGATTTCGATATTGCTCTCCTGCACCGCTTCACCGTGAACCGCAGCTATTACGCCGTCAATCTGCGGCCATGTTGCGTTTTCGTTCAGCGTCAGCTTGCTTTCATAGCGATTTATTGTTTCGTATTGCCAGATTTTCAAATCCTCCATGCCGTCGTTCATGGAGAGGGCGCAGACCACTAAAGCCGTACAGCCGAACACGCCGATAATTGCCATCAGCGAACGGGCGCGGTTGCGGGTAGCGTCCCGAAGGTTCCACTGCGCGTTAAAGCCGAGCTTTTCCCACAGTCTTGTGCGCTCTAACACGCCGTGTCTGAAGGTTTTTGGTGCTTTTGGACGCAGGGTGTCGGCGGGCGTGTCCCGCAAAAGCCGCCCGCAGGCAAACCGGCTTACCGCCGTGCAGGACAGCACAAGAACAGCCGACACCGCCAAAAATATCGGGGCAAAAGCGGGTTTCCACTCCGGCAGAGTGTAAAAGCCCGACATAGACGGGAAAAAGAGATACGGCAGGCTGACAGGTCCGGTTATCAAGCCCACTACAGCGCCGAGTAGCGCGAGAAAAGAGCCGTAAGAAACATAGTGCCGCAGGATAACGCCTTTTTTGAAGCCCATTGCTTTGAGCGTTCCGATTTGAATCCGCTGATTTGTGACAATGCGGGTCATAGTCGTCAGCATGGTGAGCAGCGCAATCAGCAGAAACACCACGGGAAAAATGTCGCCCATCATTTTATGCTGGGCAATTTCATTGTTGAACATAGACACGCTGGGGTGGTTTTGCTGTTCTAAGTAAATGCTGTATTTGCCGTTCAAAGCCGCGCTGATTTTGTCCTCTAAATCCGCAGTGTCGCCGGCTTTGACAAGCAGAGTGCTGTAGGTCAGTATTTCCGGAACAGGGAACGCCCCGGCGGAAAGATAGGCGTAGCCGTAAGCGGCGAAATCGGGTGTCAGCGTTTCGCTTGCCGATTCAAAGACCTGCTCGGCGGAATAAACAAGCCCGCGCACAGTTTTCTGCAGCGGCTGCCCGTTCAGTGTGAATTTCAAAGTATCGCCGGGGGTCAGGTTGCGCACGTCGGCAAAGCGTTTGTCTATCCAAATACCGTTTGTATCGGCTTTATCAAATCCGGTTCCCTCAACCAAATACAGCGAGGAAATCTCGTTTTTCTCGACGAAATACAGGCTAAGCACAGGCGCACCGTCGAAATCCGCCAACGCGGTCAGCTCCAGCCGCCGCTCAACAGAGGTCACGCCGGGTATGCCCGCAACAGCTTCTGCCTGTTTGTCTGTAAAGCCGTTGCCGTAGAGCCACACATCGGCTAAATTGGTGTCGCGGTAAAAATCGTTCTTGCTTTTTTCTAAACCGCGCCATTCGCCACCCACGCCCGTGTAGATGAAAACCGCCAGAAACGCCATAAGGAAAATGGAGACGAACTGCGTTTTGTGCCGCCCCATGTCACGGAGCATTTTTCTTGTCAGCATTACCAGTTCACCTCACTGACCGCCTTTGGCGCGGGATTTTCGATAATTTCGCGGATTTTTCCGTTTTTAATACGAACCACCCGGTCGGCTGCCTCGGCAAGCGCGGCGTTATGCGTGACGATAATCACCGTGCGCCCGTGCTTTCGGCTCATTGTCTGCAGCATTTCCAGCACAACCACGCCCGTTTCGGAATCAAGCGCCCCGGTGGGCTCGTCACAAAGCAGCATGGTGGGGTTCTTGGCGACGGCGCGGGCGATGGACACACGCTGCTGCTCGCCGCCCGAAAGCTGCGCCGGGAACTGCCCCGCGTGGTCGGCAAGTCCCACCAAAGCCAACACCTCCCGCGCTTCAATAGGGCTTTTCACTATCTTCTTTGTGAGGGCGACGTTTTCCAGCGCCGTCAGCGTGGGAATTAGGTTGTAAAACTGAAATATAAACCCTACGTGCGTCGCACGGTATTCGGTCAGCTTGTCGTCCGACAGTCCTACAATGTTCTCGCCGTCCACGAAAATTTCGCCGGAGGTGGCAAAGTCCATACCGCCCAGCAGGTTCAGCAACGTGGACTTGCCCGCGCCTGACGGACCGAGAATGACGACGAATTCCCCCTCGCCAATGGAGAAGCTCATATCGTCCGCGGCTTTGAGGATATGGTCGCCGCTGCCGTATTCCCGCGTGACATTCTGAAAGCGGATGATTTCTTTGCGTGGTTTGCAGCAGTCCGCCCGCTGAAAAGCCTGTTGCTTAATATCGTTAAATATAGGGTTCATAAGTGCTCCTTTGTCGGCACAGGTTAGGATTAACTAACTTGCGGCTTAAAAATATACCCGACTGTATCAGTTGCTCGGGTGTTTAATGTGCTTTGCGATATCAGCAGCGCGCGTTCTGCGCTTCTGTATTCTTTCGGCAGCATGCCTGTGTGCCTTCGGAAGGTTGCCGCAAATGCCCCGGATTTTTTGTAGCCGACCTCAGCCGCAACGCCCTCAATGGTCATTTGCGTATCCGCCAAAAGTGTTTTTGCCTTTTCCATGCGGGTTTCAGTAAGATACGCAAAAATGCTCTTGCCTAATGCACGGCTGAAGGTGTATTTCAGCTTACTGGGACTCATACAGGCGATTTTGGCGAGCGATTCAATTGTAATCTCCGAGTGGCTGTTTTCGTCTATGTACTGCTTCACCCTTGCCGTGAAATTGTCGTCTATATTCAAATCCGGCGAGGTCTTTTCTTCAAAAAGAGGCGCTTCGCACTCGGCAGACAGCACTGCTAACGCTTCCAGCGCCTTACTTTCGCAGAACATACGGGCGGCGCGGACCGGAAAATCACAGCTGTCTAATTGGTCAAAGATACGCACAAGCGCGGACTGTCCCCGCAGATTTTCTGCGTTAGCGAAAGCTCCGCATAAGCACCTGCGGCAATTCCCGCTGACAGAATGCTGCCTGCCAAAATGCTCCGTCAGGACAATTTCCGTGCCGGCAATGCGGCTTCCCTTTGCAAATGCCGCTTTGCGGCCTTGTTCAACTTCGCCGTTTTCACAACAGCAAAGAATACGGCATTTCCGGTTTTCTGCGCCCGGCTCCTGCGCCGGACAGGTTATCAGAACGCAGCCGGGCAAATCCGCGCGGATCGTGCAGTCCTCCGTAAATGAGACGTTAAACCGGGTTACAGAGAAACTGCCGCCGTCACAAACCCAAAGGCGACCGTGATAACCCTTGCCGAAAACGCGGTAGCAGGTGCCGCAGAGGTTGCAGCCCCTCGCGCATTTTTCTCTGCCGGGGCAGTCAAGCCCGACGATACTTCGCCCAAACAGACCGAATAAATTATTGCCCATAAGTTGATATTTCTCCTGTGGCTCTGTACCTCTTGGTTAGGTAAATAGCTCAAGCAGCCAAATAACCGCACCGCACTGACAGGGAATCGGCAGTAAGCAGGACAAATGCGTTAGTGTACGCTAACAAGTATAGCACACTTTTCCTGCCAGGTCAATAGCAAATTGAAAAATTGCATATTCTGCCTCAATCGGACAAAGCTTCGCCCCGAAAAGACAAATAAAGTGCGGGGCTATTGCGTGTTGTCGGCTGGTATGCTATACTTTCGTGGTTAGCGATAACTAACAAGCGACGAACGTGATGAAACCCGCCTTTGCAAAAGCGGGTATTGCATAAAAATTAAAAAAGGAGTAAGCTATGAGTGTTGTAATTATCGGCGGGCATGACCGAATGGCGTGTAAATACAGAGATATTTGCAAGGAATACAAATGTCGCGCCAAGGTTTTTACCCAATCCCCCGGGAATTTAGAGGGAATGATTGGCGAGCCGGATCTGATTGTGCTGTTTACAAACCCGGTCTCCCACAAGATGGCGATTGTAGCAAAAAATCAGGCTGCGCGAAAGGATATTGCGTTGGTACAGTCCCATTGCGGAAGCGGGAACGCCCTCAGAGAGATATTAAGGGGTGTTTTCCAAAGCGGGAGTCCTGTGCATGGCTGATTAAAAGCGCAAAGCCGCAATAAATACAAGGAGAATATCTGATATGGATAAAATCACGCTTCGTGTGGACGGAATGTCCTGCGGGCACTGCGAGATTGCGATTCAGGACGCGGTACGGAAATTACCGGGAATCAAAAAAGCAAAAGCCGCCAGACGCAAGAAAGAGCTGGTTGTTGAATATGACGCAGCCCTCGTAACGCAGGAGCAAATATGCGCGGCGGTCAACAACACGGGCTATCGCGTTGTGTGAGAATGAAACGGACGTGCTGAAAAAAGAAAGCCCGCAAGCGCTTGTATACTCAAGCGTTTGCGGGCAAAAATTTGGTACACCCGAAGAGGTAAGCAATACAGACATCAACCTGACGGCGCAGGAACTGAAATCAATCCTTGTCGCGCAGCGTATTGTTGACGCGGCACTAAAAAACAGAGGCTAAACATCAACATCAAGCCAACCCCGCGTTGACATTGATAAAAACGCCCTGAATTATACATAACACAAAAGCCCCAACTGCAATATCGCGGTTGTGGCTTTTGTTATGTGTTGTCGCTGGTAACGGCTTAAAGCTCTGTGCCGTCGGCGAGTCTAAACACGGTTATAAACTCCGCATCAAGTGCCGCCGCGATGGCGTGCGCCTCACGCTCTGAAAAATTATCGCGTGATAATTTGTTAATAAGATTTTGTCGGGACATACCAAGCAAACCCGCAAGAGATGTTACAGTCATTCCCTTGCGTTTAAGCAGTATTCTAATTTTTTCTCCGATTGTAAGTATCATAATTGCATTGTACACTATAAGCTTGCGTTTGTCAAGCAAATTTACAAATTGTTCACAAATTAATTTACAAAAACACTTGACAAAAGAAACTAAATCGTTTACAGTAAGTGTTAGTAAGGACGAGGTACACAAAAACAAACCTCGGTAATCCAAAGGAGGAACAATGCAAGAAGTGCCAATGTCAGAAGACCTGACGCGGGAAGCGAAGAACGCAGAACGGCGCAGAATCCTACTTATGCTGCTTGAATGCGAATCGCGTGAAGAGCTGATAGCGAAGCTCAAAGCAGAAGAAGCGGAAAGCGGGAGATAAAAAAGGCTCACGGAAAGCCAGAAAAGTCAACCGTGAGCCAAACCCAAAGGGTGAGGGCGGCTACCTTATAGGTCGCCCACACTCCAGATTATAGCAGAGTATAAGGAAAAAATCAACTACAAATTTTGGAGAAAAAACAATGTCATATTTTGATAAATTGAGCCGCTACAGCGACGACAGCTACAAGCTAAACGCCAACGGCTATCAAGCGCTACAAGACGTACTCCTCGAAGCGTTTAACCTTGAGTCAACAGGCGACACGTTCGGGGACAATGCACTGCTAAATTCGGTTCTCTTCTCCCCGTTCCAAAGGAGTGACGACCTAATACCCGAGGACGAGCTTTTAGCCGAGGCAAGCGTAATCGTCCCCGATTTCGACGCAAACTGGGACTGGTCAAAGTATCTTGACTCCATTGACGAGGAGGACTAAAAAATGGCTATCACTTTGAGTACTGTTAGCAAGCAACTGCGGCACTCACATATTACGTGGCTGCTTGAGCAGGGCGTGCTGATACATATTGTGCAAGCACGTGTAGGGCATAGCAACCCGACAATTACGCTCAAGGTATATGCCCACGTGTCTGCGAGAGCGCAGCAGATTGCTGTCGAGGCGCTTAATGCGGGGCTGATTGGGGGAACTGCACGAACACGCGACGGCGCAAGCTGTGAACTGGCAGTTTTGCTTGATGTGTAGCGATAAAGCAGCAATTCCGAGATTAGGTACAGCGCAGACACGAAAACAAAAAAACACAGCAGCGGGTATTGCCTGTTGCTGTGTTTTTCGTTGATACAGAACACATTTTTGACTACAAACACGGTTATCGCGTGTTCGTGTGTGTCCCACTTGGTACCGGTGGTCGGACTCGAACCGACACGTTGTTGCCAACAATGGATTTTGAGTCCATCACGTCTACCATTCCATCACACCGGCATATTATTTTTTCGGCAAAAGACATCGGTCACTCGCGCAATGCGTAACTGCGACACGCGCAGCACATCCGCCGAAGCGGCTTTTATTGCAAAAAGCCCCGGCAGGGGGCTCTTTACTTGGTGCCTCCGGTCGGAATCGAACCAACGACACGAGGATTTTCAGTCCTCTGCTCTACCAACTGAGCTACAGAGGCAAAGGTATTAGCTTTGCGTATATTCGGCCGCACTGAGCGGTCTTTTTTCGCGCAACCGCAAAACAAATACCTGCGCAATTAGCTTTGGCGACCCAGAACGGGCTCGAACCGTCGACCTCCAGCGTGACAGGCTGGCGTTCTAACCAACTGAACTACTGGGCCATACCGGCGCAGGTATTTTCAATTTTGCAATATGTAACAACTGCCGCGCAACAGGTGCGCAAACAAGTGCTTTTGGCGGAGAAGTCGGGATTCGAACCCGAGCGGGAGCATTCACCCCCCTAGCGGTTTAGCAAACCACCCTCTTCGGCCTCTTGAGTACTTCTCCAAAAGAAAAACCTCGGCGCAATCCAAACCGACAACCGACAAAAGTATTTACATTATAATCAAATCAAGCGTGCTTGTCAAGAACTTTTTTGCGGCGGTAAATGTACCGCCGCCGAGTCGGTTTCGGCCCCGCTTAATTTTCCGCTGTTGCGACAACTTCGCGGCTATTATACTTGCCGCACTTCGGGCAGGTACGATGAGAAACACGGAGTTCTCCGCATTCCGGGCACTTTGAAAGGTTGGGAGCTGCAAGCTTCCACACAGAAGAGCGGCGTTTATCGCGGCGCTGCTTCGATACTTTTGATTTTGGAACTGCCATCTATCAGTTTCCTCCGTAAACCGCAAAAAGCGGGTTATATCAATACAAATGCCGTCGTTTATCAGCAGTATGTTGTTAGGGCGCAACTTCAACGCAGAAAACAAGCGATAAACATCAAGCTTATAGATTATATCAAAGCGCGGGGCTGTTGTCAACAGGAAATTTTAGGGAATTGATTGGGGCGAGGGGGCTTGCGGCGGGGGTTTGTTCGCCGGAAGCTTCTGTGTAAAGGCGGACGGGTTCTTTGGTATTAGGACTGGTGGTTGGTTCTGGATTTTTGTTTAACATAGGCGTTGGTGTAGGGGCGGCAACCTGCCGCCCGGGGGGGCTTCGCTGCTTGGTTTTGCTTTTATTCGGGTGCGTTCTGGCTGTGCGCCGCGAGGTGCGGTGTGGCGGTGGGTGCTTACAGCCGTGCGCCGGGGTTGCGGTGTTTGTAATTGCGGCGAAGCTGCGCCTCGCCGCAATGCTTTACGCCTGCGCGGCGGGCGGTTCCTTTCTTGTCTTGGCAAGAAAGGAACCAAAGAAGCCGCTTTTGGGCTTAGGCGGGTTGCGTTGCGGCAAGGGTAGGTGTCCGTGCGTCCGAACCCTGACAGAACTGCCGAATGACGGGGCGTTAGGCCCCTACGTGCCAGAGATAAGTGCAGGCGGGTGGCAACCAGAATTTGGCGAAGCACACCCGCACCGCGCCCTGCGCTGTGTGGTGCGGCAAGCATCTGCATGTCCCGACGCGCAAAGCGCGGAGGCAGACGAGGGCACCCGCCGCACCCACATAGCAGGGTGCGGTGGTCTGACGCAAGCGTCTGCGGCAAACAAGACAAGGGACGTCGGGGACGCCGTCCCCTACAGAGATTGTCTTGGTAACGGGGGCGCACCCACGCAGCAGGGTGCAGTGGTTTGACGAAAAGCGTCTCCGACAAACAAAAAACAGGGACGATGAGGGCATCGTCCCCTACAGAGATGAAGCCCTGTGGCAACGGGGACGCAATAGCACCGTACAGGTGCGCTGATTGCCGCAATGCACCCACCCCGTCGG
>JAISLF010000003.1 GCA_031260605.1 Oscillospiraceae bacterium | reverse complement strand
ACGAGCTGAATTGTCAGCGAAAGCTCAACTGTTTCCGGATTCGGCGGCAGCTTTCCGACAACGGACGGTTCAAGCAAAAAGACATAAGAAGCGCCGCCTGTCAGCGAAAAATCGCGGTGGTCGTAGCCGACGGAGGCAAGCTGCGGGTAAATCGGCACCGGGCTTGCTGTCAGCACAGAGCCGCCGTCCGTCAGCTCAAAAACGGAGGTGCGCACATATGCCAGCGCACCGGCGGGTTCCGCGATTGTCAGGCGATAAATGCCTGTTTCGGACGGGAAAAAGCCGAATTCTGTTCCGCCGGAGACCGGAACGGTGACGTTGAGCGGCTGCCCGAACGGCAGTGTTTCGGCGATAGCGGCGACGGTAAATACCGCGAAAAAAAGCGCCGCGGCAACCACAGCGGCGGCGAGCCGCCGGGTCATCGCGAAGCGCTTTGACTTAGCTTTTCCATACATAGCTGAACCTCTCAACTAAAAGGCTGTTTTCCAGGTTATTGTCTATAGCCTAAAATAACACAGAATGTCTTGTTTCGTCAAGAGATTTTTGTGGGGATTTGCGGAATTATGTCGAATTTGTTTGTTGCAGCGGCGGTTTTTGCGGGTTTTTCTTTGGCGAGGCTGCTGATTTTGGATTTAAGGACTGGTGGTTATTGCTGCTTAATGCTTGTTCACCAGAGGCGCCGGTGGTCGCGCAGAGGTGCCGCTACGCGCGGCGGCGGTTACTTTTTTCCGCTTCGCCGGAAAAAAGTAACCAAAAAAGGGGCGACTTCTTTAGAAGAAGCAATCTTTTTTTATGTCGGGCGGGATTGTGCTGCAAGTAGGTGCGTCCCCACCCCGCGACAGGTGCGGAGTAGCGTCCGAACACCAGCGCACCGCCGCACACAGGGGCGAAGCCGGGCGCGGGGCTAAAGACTTAGGTAAGGCTGTAGGTTGCCGCGAGGTGCGGTGTGGATGGTAGCCAGAAGGATGGTGCACGGACGATTGCTGCCGCGCGTTGTGCGGCAATTCGGTGCGTGTTCCGGCGCGGTTGGTGTTGTGGTTACGGTGGGTGCGAACTTACGGTTCAAGGCAATGCCCCGCTGTCACAACAATCGCTGTAGGGGACGACGTCCTCGACGTCCCTTGTTTGGTTTGCCACCGATGTTTGCGTCAAACCGACGCAAACGTATGTCTTGGGTGCGTCGGGTGCGTACGTCTTTCTCCGCGCTTTGCGCGTCGTGACACGCGGGTGATTGCTCACCGCAACAACGCAGGAAATACTCGAATCCGCGCCAAAACTCTCTGGAGGACACTGCGGAACGCAGTGTCCAGTCCGCCGCAACTTGCGGTAACAGGCGACGCACATACTTGCCGCACAACACAGCGCAGGCGCGGTGCGGGCGTGCTTCGCCAAATCTGGTAACCACCCCACCGCAGTTCGCGGCAGGCTACTGTCTTACCACATACACCAACGCCGCGACAGGCTTCGCCCCTGCGTGCGGCGCAGCGGAAGCGTTCGCCGCAACCACCGCAATACGTGGCGGGGACAGGCACTCTCTGCATTCCACCACCGCAGTTCCCGTATAAAAAGGTGTTTGCTTCTTTACAAAGAAGTCGCCCCTTTTTGGTTACTTTTTTCCGGCGAAGCGGAAAAAGTAACCGCCCGCCGCGCAGGCGCTTAGCAGTGCGAAGCTGCCAAGCTTCGCCGCAATTACAAACATAGCACCCTGCGCCGCAGGTCTTCGGTTGCACCCAAGTAAAAGCAAAACAAAGCGGCGAAGCAAACCCCGGGCGACCGGGACGGTCGCCCCTACGGTCTGCGCCATAAGAAACGCGCCCAAAAAGCGACGGGCGGCAGGTTGCCGCCCCAACGCCCGCCGAAAGTCCCTGCGCACCCGCGACAACGGAACGCTGAGGGCAGCGTTCCCTACAAAAGCAAAGCCCTAAAAAAAGCAAAATTCTACCAAACGCTTACCCCTCTTTCCGGACATCAAAAGCTCACCCGCCAAGAAGCCCCGCCGCGATCCCGGGCGCGGCATACGTCTCATACAGCGCGGCGAGCACAACAAGCACAACCGAGACCAAAAATCTCTGCACAAATTCCCTGTTGACCACTGCGCCGCCGGCACCGCGTTCGAACGCGCGCACCGTTATTCCGGCGGAAGCCTCTGCGCCGGAGGACGCAAAGCTCAGTATCGCGGAAATGGAAAGCATAAACGGCAGGAAGAATACCGAAGCGGCGAAAACCGCCTTGCCGTGCCCGACAACTGACACGACCGCCGTCATATAATACGCAGCAAAAAAGCCCCGCAGTCCGCAAAGAACCGGTATTCCCGGCCCGCCGAACAGCGACAGTGACAGAAATACGGCGGCGAGCAGGTATTTTCCTGTGGAAAAAAGGTTGTCCCAAAAGCTCTTTGCGCTGAAGGTTAGCAAGCTTCCCGTTACGTTTTCCGCAAAAGAGCTGTTTTTTGAGACTGCCGCGCCGACTATTGCCCCCGCAAGACAAAAAGCGGCGCAAATTATTGTTATTGGGTGTTTTCTGTTGTGATTCATATGCTTTTTCCTTTGAGTAAACTTCGTGTGCAAAAAAACGGCTGTCTTACTGAAGTGAAGCGCTAAACGCCTGAATCAGTGCCGCGAACCGACAATAAACGCGCCCGCGAGACCGCCGAGTGCGCCGGCGGCAGCAAAAAGCAGGGCAAGAAAAAACGAACAAAGCGAAAATGCTGTGGACGGCGCGGCAAACAGCACGGCGACAAACCGTGCGGCAACAAACACAGCGCCGCCGCAAAGCCCGGTCAGCAGGAACTTTCTGCCGTAGACAGTTGCCGTCGTCATTCCGCCGGATAGGGCGGCAAAAAACGCGGCGGTTGTCGCTATAACGGGAATAAGTCCTTCCGGCAGCTTGCCGGAGAGCGTCAGCACAGCGGCGATTATGTATAGCAGCACGAGCACGGCGATTGCGACGAACAGCCCTATTGCGGCGGATATTACCTTGCGTCGGACAGAGCCGGCGTCTGATTTGAGTTTGTTTTTCAGTGATTGCAGCATATCTTCCTGCCCGTGATTAAGGCGAACCGGTTAGCGAAAACCGTTTCGAAAAAATGATTAGTACAAAATATGCTAAAGGAAATCAAATTATTCGCTTGAATTGTTTGAAGAAAGAATGTAAAATAAAGAAAAAGACCGGTATATACTATGACGGCATACGTAAATTTCTAAAGGCGTACATATTTATGATAAAGGTACTAACGAAAATAGCGGAGGAATTGTCCCTCGGAAGGTCTCCGGTGTTCGCTGTTATTGCGCAGACGGATAAGTCTACTCCGCGCAAGGCAGGCTCTGCAATGGTTATGACGCAGGACGGGCAGTGCGTCGGGACGGTCGGCGGCGGCGCTGTTGAGTTTGAGGCGCAGACTGTTATGCGGCTTATGCTTGAGGGCACGGCTCCCGGCGCTGCAATGAACGAATACAACCTTAAACCGGACGAAACGGGCAACATCTGTATGGTTTGCGGCGGAGACGCCGTTATAATGTTCACGCTAATTCTGCCGACGGACGCAAACAGACAAGCGTTTGCCGATGCTGCCGCGCGGTTTTACGACAATGCCGACTCTTGGCTTGTAATTGACCTTAAGGGAGAAGAGCCGGCGCAATTTTCCTACACAAGCGGCGAACCGGAAAATGCTGATTTCCAATACGCACTGGTATATAAGGAAAGCTCGCGTATCACGCTGCCGCTGACGCAGGCGGGTAAGGTGTATATCTTCGGCGGCGGACATGTCGCGCAGGCGCTTGTGCCGGTGCTGGCTCGCGTAGGCTTTATTTGCGCGGTATACGAGGACCGCCCTGAATACGCGACAAAGGAGCTTTTTCCTGATGCAAAGGAGCTTATTCTTGCGGATTTTAACACGATAGATGAGTACATCACACTGACGAATAACGATTATGTTATCGTCGTAACGCGCGGACACAAGCAGGACTATAATGTTGCGCGTCAGGCTCTCGGAACTCCGGTTTACTACCTCGGCTGTATGGGTTCGGCAAAAAAAGCCGCAATAATGCTCGGCAAGCTGCGCGAGGAGGCGGGATTTTCGGCAGAGGATTTGCACAGAGTGATTGCGCCGATAGGAATCGCGGACTGCGGCGAAACGCCGGAGGAAATCGCGATTTCTATAACGGCGCAGCTGATACAGTACCGCGCCCAGAAGAGCGGACACGTAAAAAAGAAGTCTGAGCTGATACACGGATGAGCAAAAAAATCAAACCGTCGTTTGTCCGAAATGACAAACGACGGTTTTTAGCTGATTGCTTATACGTAAGGATAAAGTGCGGCAAAGCTATGTAAGCAAAAAGAAGTCCGGGTAACCGGACTTCTTTTTTTGGGTTTTTGGAGCAGAGTGCTTCGAAAAAGACGAATCATCTGCGGACATTGTTTTGATGAATAATGAATGATGAAGCCGCTTCGCTAATGAATAATGAATAGTACAAACAGCGGTTAGAGCCGTTTCCTAATTATTCATTATTTCATCATTCATTCTTCATTTAGGCGCTTCAGCGCCGCTGTTTGGCTCCCCCTGCTGGACTCGAACCAGCGACATTTCGGTTAACAGCCGAACGCTCTACCAACTGAGCTAAGGAGGAATATTATCTTCGCTCGAGTGCTTGACGTGCAATCAAGCTTATTCATTATAGAATACATTGTTAGTGTTGTCAAGTGTAAAATAATGGGAATTTATTTGCCCAAATAACGATATTACCATTAGTCCGCAGCGGCAGCAAATGCGACCGCACCTGCCGCTATGACAGCGCAATATCCAGCGTCGTCATCACGGCAAAACCAATCGAAAACGCAATTATCGCCGCCTTTTTACGGTTGCCCTTGATTATATCCGGCAACACAATTTCCTTTGACACGACAAACAGCATTGCGCCTGCCGAGATTGACAGCGCAACAGGCAGAACAGCGCTTCCCGGGTGTCCGTGCTCGGCAACCGCGCCGACAAGAGCCGCGACAGGCTCAACCGCACCCGCTAAAACCGACACCCAAAACGCCTTTTTCTTCTCCCAGCCGCTGCTGTAAAGCGGAAGTGAAACCGCCGTGCCCTCTGGAAAATCCTGAATCCCGATTCCGACGGCAAGAGCAATTGCCGCAAGCATAGCGCCCGGCTGCGCGCGCCCGAACGCCGCGCCGATTGCAAAGCCCTCAGGTATGTTGTGCAGAGTAATCGCGATAATCAGCAGCGCAATGCGGCGCGGGTTGCCGGAAAAGCCGTGAATGCTTTTTTGCAGCTGACGGTCGGCAAAGAAGTTAACGGCCGCCATAAAAGCGATTCCGAACAGGCTCCACGGCAAAAAGGTGCGCAGTCCGCCTGCCTCAATTGCGGGTCTTGCGAGCGAAAATATGGCGGCGGCGAGCATAATTCCGCCGGAAATGGCGAGACAGTAAGTTAAATCGCGCCGCTTTTTTGAGATGACACCGAAAAGCCCGCCGAGGCAGTTAAGAACAAAAGTGAAAATCCCGGCGAGCGCTGCGAAAATTATATACATTGGCGTTTACCTGTCAGCAGAGTATTGCTTTAGTTTACGCAAACAGATAAACTTTCGTGAGCGGACGGGAACGGTGCGGAAAAAGCCGGTGCGGAGCTTCAGTCATAATCATTCGCCAAAAACAAAACACCCTATGCTTTTGATTGGGTGTTTTGTTTACAAGTTTATGTATTGAGTTGAGCCGTCATTAAACCGGAATTTATCATTTTGTCTTATGAGCCGTGATAATTGTATAGCTATGTGCATTTACTGTTATTCGGCAGCCGTTTACATTTGCGTACCAGTTCTTGCCTTTTTTTGTGACAGAGCACCGGGTGCTTATAATACTTTGCTTGCACCAAGCAACAATATCCGCAGTATCTAAGCCGAGATTTCTTTTTATGCGCGCTATGCCCAGCTCTGTTGTGTGCAATTTATCTATATTTGAAATCAAATCATTCATTGAAAGCACCTTGTTTTATCCGGGACACACCCGCCGCAACTCAGCTGTTCACATACTCAGCGCCGCGCACGTCAAGCACTATCAGTGATTTGAGCCTCAGACGCAGGTACGGCTCGCCGTCCTCAGTGTACTCCTCAAGCATACCGGAAACCTCGCACCAGTCGTTTTCCTGCGGATAGCCGCCGTCCCAGACAATTTCAAAGCCGGCGGTGTTGTCAACTCCGGGACAGCAACCCGGACCGTTCCGGATTACAAAATAATAGCTTGTGTCTGTCTCATCCCAGTAGCTTTGCGTGAAAAAGCCCTGGTACTTAATAAGCTTGCCGAAATAGTCCTCGGAGTTCAGATAAATGTCGTTTGTCTGCGCGATGAACATTTTTTCTCTGACCTCGATAACGTCGCCTGAATTCGCCTCGGCAAGCTCCGCTGCGTCAACAGGGATAACTAAGTCGCCGGCTGTCGGTGTGGGGGAAGCCGGAAATACAGAATCCAAGTCAAGGTCCTTGCCGATGTCTATGGAGGGAGTAGGGGAGACGGAGGAAGCCGCGCCGCTATTACGCGAGTCAGGTGACGCTCCGCAGCTGCAGAGCAGGACGGCGACGGTAAGTATTATCACAAAAAACATCTTTTTCATAAAATTATTATAACCGAAAACTCGGATAAAGTCAATATCAAGTCGGGATTGCTTTCGGTATGCGTTTAATCTGCGCGGAAACCAGAAACCAAACTGAAACAATTGACAGCCGCCGCCAACCGCTGCATTAGACGAACAGAAATAAATCCGGTCGGGAGTCTTTACATAAACCAAACCGCTTGCTTTTTTCAAATATTTATGCTATAATAAATTTTACTTTGGGCTATAATTTATAGTCGCAAACAAAATAAACTTTTTTTGGAGGAGCCCTTACGGGATACCTTATATTTATATGAAAAAATTTCGTTCTTTCTTAACTGCTGTTATTTCAGTAATACTTGTTTTATCGCTTTTTGCCTGCACCGTGCCTAACGGTGACACAACGCCTACGCCGGATGTTGAGCCGCCTGAAACCTCCGATACGGCCGATGTGCCGACGGCAACACCGGTCACAGACGCGACGGAAACGCCTGAGATAGTGTATTACAGTGCGCTCACAGGCGAGGAAGTCAGCCCCGAGGTGTTTCAAAAACGCCCGGCAGCCGTTATGGTGAACAATATTCAGGGCTCGCTTCCGCAGAGCGGCATTACGGAGGCTGATGTTATATTCGAGGCGGACGTTGAGGGCTGCACACGGCTTCTCGCCGTATATCAGGATATTTCAGCTGTCAAAAAAATCGGAAGTGTGCGCAGCGCGCGGCATTACTATATAGAGCTTGCCGATTCGCTGGACGCTATATATCTGCACGCGGGCTGGTCGCCAAAGGCAATGGCTGTTCTGAATAAAAGGACAGACTATATCAACGGACTGAAAGGCTCTGCGGCTGACGGTGCGTTTTTCCGCGATCCTGACCGTTACAATAAGGGCTGGAAAACCGAGTACACCCTTATGCTTGACGGCGGAAAGCTGTGGACATATCTCACGACCAAAACAAAGATTCGCTCAACGGCGGCAGAGGGCTATAAAGCGCCGTGGACCTTTGTTTCAGACGGTGCGCCGGCAGGCGGCTTTGACGCAACAACAATCACGACAAAATCCAAATACAAGACAGGTAAGATGGATTACGACGCGGCAACGAGAACCTATCTTGCAAGCCAGTACAACAAGCCTTGGGTTGACGATGCGGCGGGCGGAAAGCAGCTTGCCTTTACAAACCTGATTGTCATTAAAACAAAGGTCGGTATGCTTTCGGGCGAATACGGCGGCTCGGGACGGCTGGATATTAACACAACGCAGGGCGGTTCGGGATTTTTCTTCTGCGGCGGCAAGGGTATTGAGATAAAATGGAGCCGCAAGGACTTAACCTCGCCGTTCGTGTTCACAACAACGGACGGAAAAGACCTGCCGCTCGGCGTCGGCAAAACGTATATCGGCATTATTCCGGAAAACGGAACAGTTCAGTACAGCTAAAATACACATTTAACAGCCGAAAATTTCGGCGGATACCATTCGGTTCAATAAAGCAAAAAACGGAAGATAAATGGCAAAGAATAATCAGTACACGCGGGAAGACATACTGTTTCCCGAACAGACAATCATAGTCTCACAGCTCGAGTCGGAAATGACCACGTCTTATATCGACTACGCGATGAGCGTAATCGTCGGACGCGCCCTGCCTGACGTGCGGGACGGCTTGAAGCCCGTGCACCGCAGGATCCTGTACTCGATGTATGAGGACAACCTGACGCACGACAAGCCCTTCCGCAAATCGGCGACCGCCGTCGGTAACGTGCTCGGACGGTATCACCCGCACGGAGACGCTTCCGTTTACGACGCGCTTGTGCGTCTGGCGCAGGACTTCACAATGTCGCAGGTGCTTATTGACGGGCACGGCAACTTCGGCTCCGCCGATAACGACCCTGCCGCCGCCTACCGGTACACAGAGGCGCGTCTGTCGCGCCTTGCCGACGAGATGTGCCGTGACCTCGACAAGGACACGGTTGACTGGGACCCGAACTTTGACGAGACGCGCAAGGAGCCGCGCGTTATGCCGTCGCGCTACCCGAACCTGCTTGTCAACGGCTCGTCGGGAATCGCGGTGGGTATGTCCACAGAAATTCCGCCGCATAACCTGACAGAGGTTATAAACGCCGTTATCGCGCAGATGGAAAACCCCGACATAACTGTTTCGGAGCTTATGGAAATACTGCCCGCGCCGGATTATCCGACGGGCGGCATAATAATCGGAACGGCAGGCATTCGCCGCGCCTATACAACGGGAGAAGGCTCGCTCAAGCTGCGCAGCCGTGTTGAGTTTGAGGAATTCGGACAGGGACGAACGAGAATTGTCATTGTAGAGCTGCCGTATCAGCAAACGCGCAGGGCGCTGCTTGAAAAAATCGGTCAGCTTGTGCAGGAAAAGCGCCTTGAGGGCATTTCAGCCGCACGGGATGAAACAGACAAGGGCGGCACGCGAATCGTAATCGAGCTGAAGCGCGACGCAAACCGAGATGTTATCTTAAATCAGTTGTTTAAGCTGACGAGAATGCAAATTTCGATTTCAATACGTATGCTCGCGCTTGTAGATAACCAGACGCAGCCGAAAATCTTGCCGCTTAAGACCATGATTTCGGAGTATATCAAGCACCAGCTTGAGGTTGTGCGCCGCCGCACGGAGTTCGACAAGAGAAAGGCGGAGGAGCGGGCACATCTTCTTGAGGGACTGCGAATCGCGTGCGACAATATCGACGAGATTATCCGCATTATACGCGAGAGCTATAACGACGCGAAAGAGCGCCTGATGGAGCGCTTCTCCCTGTCTGAAACGCAGGCGACAGCCATTCTTGAAATGCAGCTTCGCCGCCTGCAGGGACTTGAGCGCGAGAAAATCGAAACGGAATATAATGAGCTGCTCGTAAAGATTGCGCACTACACGGAGCTGCTTTCAAGCCCGGAGCGTCTGCGCGGCGTTATCATTGAAGAGATGACGCAGGTGCGCGACAAGTACAAGTCAGTGCGCCACACCGAGATTCAGGAGGACGACGAGGATCTTGAGGATGAGGATCTTATAGAGGAGCAGACCGTTGTCTACACGCTCACTCACGAGGGGTACATAAAGCGTCTTGCAACAAGCGAATACGCGGCGCAAAAGCGCGGCGGACGCGGCAAAAAGTCAATCTCCACACGCGAGGGAGACTTCCCGGAGACAATCCTCACAGCCTCAACGCATACCGACATTTTCTTCTTCACAAACACAGGCAGAGTCTTATCAAGGCGCGGACACACAATACAGTCAAGCGGCAGAACGGCAAAGGGTCAGCACATCAACAATGTATTGACAATGCTGCCGGGTGAGCGCATAACCGCGATAATCGACGGCGCCGCCGCAAGTGACGAGACGACGGACAAATACTATGTATTTATCAGCAAAAACGGCGTTACAAAAAGGATACTCGCCTCCGACCTCAAAAGCCATAACAGAAACGGCAAAAAAGCAATTATGCTTAGCGACGATGACGAGCTTGTGTCTGTGCTTGAAACAGACGGCACGGGCAGTATAATCATCGCGACAGGGCGCGGCAAGGCGATTCGCTTCCCGGAAAATGTACTGCGCGTATCGGGACGCGGCTCCGGCGGCGTGCGCGGAATACGGCTCTCGGACGGAGACTTTGTGGTTGGCTCCGCTGCTTGCGCGGGCGGGACGAAGCTGCTTACAGTGACCGAAAACGGCTATGGCAAGACGACGCTGCTCTCGTCAGTGTCCGAAAAGGTAAACCGGGGCGGACAGGGCGTTATCTGCCAGAGAATCACCGAGGAAACAGGTAACGTAGCGGTTATCGCGGTCGTCACCGATGAAGACGACCTCATTATAACGGCAGACAGCGGCGTTTCAATCCGCGTTGCGGCGGAGGATATTCGCACAACCGGAAGTATGAACTCCAAGGGCGTCCGCATTATGCGTCCTGAAGAGGGCGCGCGCGTGATTACACTCGCAAAAACCGAAAAAGCAGAGTCCGACGACGAGACGGACTTTGATGAAACAGACGAAATCGCGGAAGATGATATTATCCCCACGGAGGAAGAAACCAATGAACAGGTTACGGAATAAAACGGCGGTCATAACAGGCGCGACAAGCGGAATCGGCGAAGCTTCGGCACGGCTTTTTGCCGAAGAGGGCGCAAATGTCGTGTTTGCCGGACGGCGCGCGGATAAGGGCAAGGCGTTAGAGGCGGAAATCAGCGCACTTATCAGCGAGTTCAACACAGGCGGCGAGGTGCTCTTCGTTCAGGCGGACGTATCCAAGGAAGAGGACGTTAAGGCACTGTTTCAGGCAGCGGCGGACAAATTCGGCGGAATTGACATTCTGGTGAATAATGCAGGCGTAACGCCGCCGCAGTTTAACGCAGAGGATTTTCAGCCCGAACGCGACTTTGACTTTGTTATGAACGTCAACACAAAGGCATATTTCACGGCGGTCAAATACGCCGTGCCGTATCTTGCAAAAAACGGCGGCGCGATTGTCAATGTTTCGTCTGTTGCGGCGGTAAACGGCGCTCCCGGGCTTTCAGCTTACTCCGCGTCCAAGGGCGCGGTGCTTGCATACAGCAAGACGCTTGCGGCGGAGCTTGCGCCGAAAAATATACGCGTAAACACAATTCTGCCGGGACTGACGAACTCTGAAATGGTGCCGAAAGGCTCGGATTTCGAGAAAATGAGCATTCCGGGAATACCTATGGGCAGAGCGGCAGAGCCGCGAGAGATTGCTAACGGAATCCTGTTCTTTGCCTCAGACGATTCGTCCTTCTGCACAGGAGTGCAGCTGCTGATAGACGGCGGAATGACGCTGATGTAAGATGTGCGGTTTGGTGCGGATGTGTGCGCCGAAAGCGCTTTAACAAAAAAACGGAGCCGTTTTCGGCTCCGCTTTTTGTAAGCTGTTGGTTTGTACACGGGCGGCTTTAATTGGGCATTAAATTAGAAATGCGGCGAAGGGCTACTCGTACAAAAACTCAACGCCGCACCGATAGCAATTATTGCGGGTGGTCTGCTGCCGTGCGCCGCACTTCGGGCAAGCAAACGCGCCGTCTTCTATTGCAGCCTGCGGAACCTGAATACTTGATGGTCCGAAATTCTCCCTATACTCCGCAACATTAACTCCGCACACATCACAGAACTTGCTCTCGGCGAGTATCTCTGCGTTGCATTTCGGACACTCGGTCACCGCAATAGGCTCAACCTCAGGCAGCGATGCACCGCAACCGTCGCAGAACCGCGCGTTTTCGGCGTTTACCTTGCCGCACGACGCGCATACAGGCTTGATTAATTCCTCCTTAGACTTAACGCCCGTGCCGCACTTGTCGCAAAACCGCGCGTTAAACTCAAGCCTGCCGCCGCAGCTTGTGCAGAACTTGATGTTTTTGTTACCGCCAACCGCACCGGATGTAGGCGTCTGCGCTCCGCCCTGCTGCAAGCTTTCGATTTTTGACATCAGCGCCTTTTCGCGCTCAAGCACGCGTGCACGTTCACGCTGATCAGCAACCTCATCATTTATGCACAACGCCACAATCAGCGCCGGCAAGAAAAGGAACAGTCCGAATACGTAGAACCCGCCGAAGCTGTGCCCCTTTCCCGACGCAATGTTTGCCGGTATTGCAGCAAGCGCGAAATCAACCGCAATCATTATAATATAAAAAAGTACTAATCCATCCATTGTTATTTCCCCTAAAATATTAATTAGCGTTTTTCCGAAAATTTTCAGTTGAGAGAACTTTATTCAGTTTGTCAATTGAATAATCGCAGTTTATCACGATAAATTGCAATTGTCAATAGGATATACTGCAATAATTTGGTATTCTCACCTGTTAAGCAGCCTCTGTTATTTGCCGAAATCATAGAGGACGAGCGCGTTGCTTCTCGATTTTATTCAGACGGTAACATAATGAGGAGTGTGGATGTGGTGAGGAGTCGCGAAAAACCAAAATACACCGCAACGGTGTGTAAAACGAAAAACTTCGACAAAATACGGGAATCAATTTACAAAACATTCATTTTGGGTTCACGAAATAGAAAACTATCAATGATATTATGTAGTTGTTGATTGTGATAAAGACATTTCAATTTCTCTCTAACCTCCTAAAACCAAGAAGCCGCAAGGGTAAAACCTTGCGGCTTTTTGGTTTTTTTGGAGGAGCTTGCGAACATCGCTTTTGCGCAAATTCTGACTTGGCGATGGAGCTTTCAGGAGCTATTGGGCGAAAAAACGCGTATTCCTTAGGAATACGGCTGTTTACTGCGTAAACAGCCAATTGACATAATGCCCAACATATACTATAATTACATATACAATATATTTTAGAGGTTTTAGAATGAAACTTTTTAGTAAGAAAGTAGAAATGTTAGAGAAGCGCGTGCTTACAGCATTGCTTTCGGCTGCAATGTGCATTGGTGTTGCGGCGTGTGGGCAAAAACCGAGCATGCAATCTCTTGCACCTCCATCGCTTACACCTGAAACACCTACGCCTATGCTGACACCGGTTATTCCGGAAAATTCTATTTTTTCAAACGACGAGTATTATATAACACAAACCGAACTTGCTGATGAAGAATGGAGTTTTTCCGGTGCGTTTTTTGACGGATTAGCGGCTGTTTATAGCGGTGAAAAATATGGTTTTATCGATACAGCGGGGAAAGTCGTTGTGCCGTTGGAATATGACGCGGTGTATGAATATACTAATGGGTTTGCTTGGGTTTGCAAAGAAGAAAAGTGGGGACTTGTTGATACAACCGGGAAAATCATTTTACCGTTGGAATATGACACGGTGTATGAATATACTAATGGATTAACATTAACGCAGAAAGATAAAAAATGTGGTTTGTTGGATGCGCAAAGAAATGTAATAGCATCTAATGAATACGATGGAATTGGATATTTTAATGATGATTTAGCACTTGCAATTAAAGGCGACAAATATGGCTTTATAAACGCATTAGGTGAAGTTGTAGTTCCAATAGAATATGATAATGTGAGAAATTATACTAATGGGTTTGCTTGGGTTTGTAAAGAAGAAAAGTGGGCTCTTGTTGATACAACCGGAAAAATTTTAACATCACTAAAATATGATGAAGCCGATGATTTTCACGATGGACTTGCAGCTGTTAAATACAATGGGAAATATGGTTTTATTGATACGAATGGGACACTTATAATTAAGTTCATACACGATTGGGTATCAAGTTTTGATGGAGGAACTGCTTTAGTTTGGGATGGGGTGAGCCAAAAGTATAGTTCAATTGACAAATCAGGCACAATAACATCAAAGCCTTATATGTATAGTTGGTTGAGGACCTATGGATATCACGAAAACGGCTTATTCTATGCAGATGTTCCAAGTATTAATAAGCATCGTTTAATTGACGAGAACGGAAACATGGTTGCAAATTCATCCTGTGACGAAATTGTATTTTATAATGACAACGATAGAAGTAGCATATTTTTTAACGAGTTTGCTACACTGAAAGAAGGAACGCTATATGGGGCAATAGATGCTAAAGGAAATATAGCTGCGGCTACGATATATGAAAACCCAATCCGATTTACAAACGGAGTTGCTGTTGCTCAAAAAGATGGTTTGGCAGGTGTAATTGACACGCAAGGGAATACTATTATTCCTTTCGAATATGATTACATTGTTTTTGAAAGTTTCGATGCGGTTGGACTTTGGCTTGTTATTCGGCACGATAAGTGGACATATCTTGACCCTGACGGCAATGAAATTTTGGATTGGTTTGACAATGCTTCGATTTTTAATACCGATGGTATTGCGACTTACACTCAAGACGGCAAGCATTATTTGCTTGAAAAGATTTCTATAAAAGACTGAATAAAAACTATCGCTGAAACCGATGCCATAACAAAAAAATCCGCAGAAATTTCATTTCCTGCGGATTTTTCGCAATGTTGCGTCTTTAATTCAGGCGAACCCGGCACATCTACGCCTTGCTCTTTGCTGCACCCGGCAGACGGCTGAGCGCCGCACCGAGCAGCGGGCAGATAATAACCGCAGCGATTGTGTTGAACGCCATATAAAACCCGTTGTACACGGCGGAATAAACCCAAGCGTTCGGCGTTGCAACGCCGAGGTAAATGCTCTCGGCATAGTCTGCATAAACGGTTACGCCGCTTATAAAGTGAATCACGAACCGCGCAAGGCACGCAATCAGCGCGGCAGTAAGATAACGCGGCCAGGTGTTCAGCTTGCCCTTCATAATTCCGGCAAGTCCCACGGCAGCGTACGCCACAGCGTAGTCCAGCAGCATAGACTCCCAGTTCAGGGCAAAGCCCTCCGCAAAAAAGAACTTCAGCAGTCCGAAAATTGCCCCCGCCAAAACGCCGAAGCCAAGGCCTCCGGAGTGTACGGCAAAGATAATAAGCGGAATCATTGCGAAGTTCAGTGAGCCACCCTGCGCGCCGATTTTTATCTTGAGATAACTCAGCGCAATCGCGAGCGCGACGCAAATCGCGCCCTCACACAGTGTCAGCGTTCTTTTGTTGATATTCATTTTTATCTCCTTACGCGGGCATTACCCCGATCAAGTTGTTAGGGTTGGACGATAGCCCTCTCAGCCGCCTTTGCAGCACCCCTGTAGAGAGGATTTTATCATAAGGGGGAGGGGTTGTCAAGGGGGACAGCGGAAATTTGCTCCGCCGGGTGCTTGCTGATGTACGGCGAAGCTTCGCCGCAGGGCTTGCTTTGTTTGGGTTGGAGGTAGGGGAGGCAGCCTACCTTGCCATCACGATTCTGGTTCTTCATAGCTTTGCGCCTGTAGGGGACGGCGTCCTCAGCGTCCCTTGTTGTGGCGGGCGCGGAATGTAGGGGCGGAAACCTGCCATCCGGGGGTTTTGCGAATTCTCCACGGCGCAGACCGTAGGGGCGACCGTCTCGGTCGCCCGCTGTTTGCTTCGCCGCTTTGTTTTGCTTTTACTTTGGTGCAACCGTGGAGCTGCGGCGCGCGTTGCTATGTTTGTAATTGCGGCGAAGCTTCGCCTCGCCGCGCAGCTAAGCGCCTGCGCGGCGGGCGGTTACTTTTTCCGCTTCGCCGGAAAAAGTAACCAAAAAGGGGCGACTTCTTTAGAAGAAGCAATCTTTTTTATACGGGAACGCTGTAGTGACAATTGGGTGATGTGCCTTTCCCCGCGACGTATTGCGGTGGTAGCGGCGAACGCTTCCGCTGCGCCGCACGCAGGGGCAAAGCCTGTCGCGGCGTTGGAGACTCGGGTAAGACTTTAGCCGACCACGAACTGCGGTGGGGTGGTTACCAGACTTGGCGAAGCACGCCCGCACCGCGCCTGCGCTGTGTTGTGCGGCAAGTAGGTGCGTCGCTCGTTGCCGCAGGTTGCGTCGGACTGACCACTGCGTTCCGCGGTGGTCTCCAGCGTGGTTTTACGTAAGGCGAGTGTGTGTCCTGTGCTGTTGCGATTACCCCAACCCTGCGTGTCACGACGCGCAAAGCGCGGAGGCAGACGAGGGTACCCGACCGCACCCACACAGCAGTGTGCAGTGGTTCGATGCAAACATCTGTGGCAAACCAAACACGGGACGTCGAGGACGCCGTCCCCTACAGAGATTGTTGTGGTAACGGGACACTGCCCTGCGCCGTGAGGTTGTACCCACCGAAACAATAATACCCATCACGTCGGGACATGCACCGCATTGCCGCACAATGTGCGGCAGCAATCGTAGCAGAACAGTCCTTCCGGTTGGCACCCGTAGGCAGTTTGCGACAACATTAAGCCTTACCCGAGTCACCAACGCCGCGACAGGCGTTGACCCTGCGTGCGGCGCAGCGGAAGCATTCGCGCACTCCACCGCAATACGTCGCGGGGAAAGGCACATCACTCCATTGTCACCACCGCAGTTCCCGTATAAAAAGGTGTTTGCTTCTTTACAAAGAAGTCGCCCCTTTTTTGGTTACTTTTTTCCGGCGAAGCGGAAAAAAGTAACCGCCGCCACGCGCAGT
>JAISLF010000102.1 GCA_031260605.1 Oscillospiraceae bacterium | reverse complement strand
GAAAAAAGATTGCTTCTTCTAAAGAAGTCGCCCCTTTTTGGTTACTTTTTCCGGCGAAGCGGAAAAAGTAACCGCCCGCCGCGCAGGCGCTTTGCAGCGCGAAGCTGCCAAGCTTCGCCCCAATTTCAAACACCGTACCCTGCGCCGCAGGTCTACGGTTGCACCCAAGTAAAAGCAAAACCCAAAAGGCGGACGGCAGATTGCCGCCCCTACGCCGGCAAAAAAACCTGCCTCACCACGCATAAAAAACACCGCCCGCCTATTGACAACCCCAACCCGGAGGGTTATAATAGATTATCATTGAGTTATTAGCACTTAATTCGCTAAAATATATATAAAAGGTTGGGCAGACCCATGAGCAGAGTATACAATTTTTCGGCGGGACCATCCTGCCTGCCGCTTGAGGTTCTTGAACGCGCGGGGGCGGAAATCACGGACTACAAGGGTTCCGGGCAGTCCGTTATGGAGATGAGCCACCGTTCGGCCGTTTATCTCGACATTTTCAACAAGACAAAAGCCGATTTTATTGAGCTTCTCGGCATTCCGGATGAGTATGACGTTCTGTTTATGCAGGGCGGGGCGACATTTCAGTTCGCCGCTGTTCCGCTGAACCTTATGGGCGAAAACGGTTCGGCAGACTACGCGAACACAGGCAATTTCGCGAACCTTGCCGCAAAAGAGGCGAAAAAATACGGCACAATTAACATCGCCGCCTCGTCTGAGGACAGAAACCATACATATATCCCGGCACAGTCCGCGCTAAAGCTGAATCCGGATGCTTCGTATTTTTATTACTGCGCAAACAATACGATTTACGGCACGGAATGGAAGTATGTGCCCGAAACCGGCGGCGTACCGATCGTGACCGATATGTCGTCCAACATTTGTTCAAAGCCGATTGACGTCTCAAAATACGGCGTTATCTTTGCGGGTGTGCAGAAAAATCTTGCCCCCGCCGGAATGGCCGTCGTCATCGTTCGCCGCGACCTTTTGGGACGCGAGATAAAGCTTACGCCGAAAATTATGAGCTACAAGGTCGTCTCCGAAAAAGAGTCAATGGACAATACCCCGCCGTGTTACACGATTTATATGCTCGGCCTTGTGCTTGAGTGGCTGAAAAAGCAGGGCGGTCTTGCCGGAATCGAGCAATATAATGCTGAAAAGGCAAAGCTTTTGTACGATTATCTCGATGAGAGCAAGCTTTTCCGCGGCTGCGCAGACCGTGAGGCGCGCTCGGCAATGAACGCGACATTTGTAACGGGCGATGAGGCGCGCGACAAGGAGTTCATCAGTTTTGCAAAGGGCAAGGGGCTGATAAACCTCGCGGGACACCGCTCAGTCGGCGGAATGCGGGCGTCGATTTACAACGCAATGCCGATTGAGGGCGTGAAGACGCTTGTAGAGGCTATGAAGACGTTTGAGGGGACAGTTTAGGGGCGCAAGCCGGAACTTGGCGTTTGGAAAAAGACCCGGAGGAGGGAATTCCTCCGGGTCTTTTGTTGTGGGTGCGTTTTTTGGGGCGTTGTCTGATTTGGCTTTTATTCTGGTGCAAGCGTTTTACCTGCGGCGCAGGGTGCGGAGTTTGAAATTGTGGCGAAGCTTTGCAGCTTCGCGCAGCAGAGCGCCTGCGCGGCGGGCGGTTACTTTTTCCGCTTCGCCGGAAAAAGTAACCAAAAAGGGGCGACTTCTTTAGAAGAAGCAATCTTTTTTCTATGCCGGGCGGGATTGTACTGCAATGTAGTCCCTGCCCACACCGCGACAGGTGCGGAGTAGCGTCCGAACGCTTTAGCCCAGCCGCACGCAGGGGCGAAGCCTGTCACGGGGTGGGGTTACTCGGATAAGGCTGTAACTTACCGCAAACTGCCGTCGGGTGCCAACCGGAAGGTCATTGCTGCTACGATTGCTGACGCACGTTGTGCGACAATGTGGTGCTTGTCCCGGCGTGGCGGATGTTGTTATTGCGGCGGGTGCAAACTTACGGTTCGAAAATTGACCCGTTACCACAACAATCTCCGTAGGGGACGGCGTCCTCGACGTCCCTTGTTTAGTTTGCCGCAGACTTTTGCGTCAGACTACTGCACCCTGCTATGTGGGTGCGGTCGGGTGCGGTCGTCTACCTCCGCGCTTTGCGCGTCGGGACACGCAACGTCTTGCCGCACGATACAGCGCAGGGCGCGGTGCGGGTCGGCTTCGCCAAATTCTGGCTGCCACCCGCCTGCACTTACCTCTGGCACATAGGGCGCAAGCCCGTCACTCGGCAATTCTGTCTGGGTTCGGACGCACGGACACCTACACTTGCAGCTTTGCAACCCGCCTAAGCCCTAAAGCGGCTTCTTTGGTTCCTTTCTTGCCAAGACAAGAAAGGAACCGCCCGCCGCGCAGGCGCTCAGCAGCGCGAAGCTGCCAAGCTTCGCCCCAATTACAAACTCCGTACCCGCGGCGCACAGCAGACCGCACCAGAGTCAAAAAAAACCGACGCGGCAGACACTATCCTAACACCCTACGCATTTCTGCCCCCCTAATCTCCGCCGAAAGCCCGCTTTACCGACGAATTTACTGCGCCGTATGAATTCCCTGCGGCAATCTCCGTCTTGTCCCGCGCAAGACCCGCGATACTGCCGCAGATTTCGTCTGCAAGTTCGTCGCTGTCGCCCGTTGTCCACAGAACCGCCGGATACACTGACAAAACCAGCCTGTCACCGCGAACGGCAGCGGAATACGCCGCGATTTTTTCGTTTTTGTACACAATTTCGTCCAGCTCAGACAGCCTGACCACAGCGCCCGCAACCTCCGCCGCACGCGCGCGTCCCTGCACGGCGAGCCGCCGGAATCCGCAGCCGCAGGGGCATTTTCCGGGCAAAATCGTACCTGTATCACCGGTTTTATACCGCAGAAACGGCATTGCCTCGCCGTTGAGCGAGGTTATCACAATGTTGCCCGGCGTGCCGTCGGGCAAAGGTGCGCCGCTTTCATCGGTTATCTCAATCAGCAGGTCGTTTTCCCTGATGTGCATTCCCGAACCGTCGGCGCAGTCCACCGCGCCGCCGTAGCATATTTCCGCCATACCGTAATGCTCAAAAGCGCGGCAGTTCCAGCGATTTTTGATGAAATCCGCAAGGCTTTCCGGCACACTATCGCTTGACAGCAACACGCTCTGCACACTCGGCGCGTCCCCGAACGCCGCCATCGCCCGCACCTGGTATGGTATGCCGACGACGCTGTCCGCGCCGGAGGCGTTCAGCGCGGCAAGCGCCGCCTGCGGGTCCCGGATCAGCCCGTAGGGCACAGGCTCAACGCCGATATTTCGGAGCGCGCGGCTCAGGACGTCGCCGACGCTCCCCGTCGTCTCGCACGGGAACGCGACAAAGCAGCGTCTTTTTGCAATCCCGCGCATTCCGTAGTCAAAAAAACGCACGCAGCGGGCAATATCGCTCTCGTCGAAAAAGACGCGCTTTGCGCTGCCTGTCGTACCGGAGGTTCGCGCCGTCACCACACGCGCAACCTCTGACGGCGGAATTGCGAGAAAGTCGTTCGCGCGCCCAGTAACACCGGACGGCAGTGTCACCGGCAGAGAACGCAGTATTTCAATATAATTCTCCCGCGTCAAGGTATCCGGGTTCACTCCGGCAATCAGCGGTATTGCGCCGTAAAAACGCGTTTTTTGCGCGCGCCGAATTGTCCCGCGCAGCTGTGCCGCCTGAAGTTCGCGTAAGTCTGCGCACCCCGCTTCAAGAATCACCGTGCGCTCGAATTCTGCAAGCGGCGTGGTTTTGTGCGCTACCGCAAGAAAATACCCCAGGGCGCGGTCGGGCGTTTCGCCCTGCTCCAGGCAGTAGTTTACAAGTGCGTCGTCGTGCGTTTCAAGCACATCGGCGCGAAATCCGGCGACTGCCAGCAGGTTTTTGTACTGCTCAAGGCTCGGGTATTCCGCGCGGTCGTCCTTTGCGTAAACGTCGCTGATAATCAGCCGCCCGCCCTGCGCCGTTACGCGGAAAACCTCGCTCAGGGCGAGGTTTTTGTTCTCCAAAACCGACAGCACGCACTCCATAACAACTGCGTCAAACTCGCCGCCGCCATAGGGCAACTTCTCCGCGCGCTCGTCAATCCCCACCGCCGTAAGCGCGAGAGACTGCGCGTAATCCACCGTTAGTCCATCTCCGCAGCCGACGTCAAGCAGTCTGCCGCCCGGCGCAATACCCGCGAGCCTGAAAGCCCGGCGCGTGAGGTTCATTCCTCCCGGGTGACAGCAGACGGCGCATTTTTGCGGATCCGCACTCATATGTAATTCGCGCAAAACGGCCGTATCGCGCCGCTGTCCTGCACGTGCAGGGAGCAGCGCGAGAGCCGCTCTGTTTCAAGCGTGTACGCGTCCTGAAACGCCATTCCCGTCAGCGTGAAGCCGTGGGACTTCACGCGCGTCAAAAATCCGTCAAGCGTGCCTGTATCGCAGCAATCCGACTTCTTTTCGTCCTCACGTGAGCGCGTCCACCGCCGCGCGACAAACTCGCGGTTTTGTAGGTGCGCCGTACTGCTGCCGCAGCAGTCCTGTGCCTTTTTGCCCGCGATTCGCATGAGACTCCCGCCCGGCAGCACGGCAAAATCCGCGTGAAACCCGCACCTCGGGTGGTCGCAGGTGCTTGGCCGAAAGTCCGACAGGCGCACGAGTCCGCCGGACTGCTCCGCCGCTGCGCGCATAACCTCAGGCAGAGTAATTCTGTCCGCGTTTTCAGGCGTTTTTGCCGTTCTGCCGAAATAAGACACAGGCTGAAAATGCACTCCGCGAACAGTCGGCGACTTTGACACCGCGAACTTAATTATCGCGCCTGTCTCGCCGTCGTTCACGCCCGGTACAACCGTCGGCACAAGCGTCACGCCAAGCCCGGCGCGTCCGCAGCTGTCGATTGCGGCAAGCTTTGTTTCGAGCAGTTTTTGACCGCGCAGCTGTTCATAAACGCCGTCCGTCACGCCGTCGAACTGGAGGAACACAAATGACAGCCCCGCCTCCGCCAGCTCCTGCGCGTAACCCGCGCTCTGCCCGAGAAGTACACCGTTTGTGTTCAACTGAACCGTCTTGATCCCGCACCGCACCGCCGCGCGGATTACCTCCGGCAGGTCGCCGCGCACAGTCGGCTCGCCGCCCGAGAGCTGCACAAAGGTGTTGCCGCGTGCCGCCATATCGGAAAATCGGCGTGTCAGCTCGTCAAGCGGCACATCCTCACCCGCGTTTCCCGCGTCGGCAAAGCACACAGGGCAGTGCAGGTTGCAGCGCGAGGTGACCTCCGTGAGCACGCAGCACGTGCCGGTTGCGTGGTTTTCGCACAGCCCGCCCGAAAAGCACGCAGGACTGCCGTTGTTATCAGCAGGGCAGTAAGCCGGCTCGGTCGGCGCAAACCAGTCCGGGAAATCCGAAACTCCGCGCCAGATTACCGTATCAAACGTGCCGTGTTCAAGGCAGGTTTTGACAAGATACAGGTCGTCGCCGCGCAAAACGCGCTTTGCCTCGAGTAGCTCACGGCAGACGGGGCAAACGCTGTTTGTCGTGCCGAAGTCCGCCGATTGCGGTTCTTTAATTTTCAGTGCAAGCCGTTTCAACGCCGCTATTTATCCTCAAGCTGCCGCTCGACCTCGGCCATTTTGCCCTTGGCAAGCTCGCGGTCAATCAGCGCCGCGCCGCATTTCGGGCACGTCGGCACATCGTGCGTGAACGACCTGCCCATATACTGAAACACCGTTTTGGTCAGGACAAGCGCAACGCCGCATTTTACACACTTCACCGTGTTTTCGCTCATTTTGCGTCCTCCTGCCCGAACTTCATTCGGTGATAATAAGCGTCTAAAATCTCAACAGCGCCGCCGCGCTCGGCATACCGCACCCAGTACACGAGAACGCCGATCTCGCAATAGCAAAGCCGCGAGCCGTCCGCCGTCTCAAATACGCCGCCCTTCTCAGGGCTGTTTTCTATAACAAAGCGCATATCCTCAAGCGAAATCAGGTCGCGGTCAAGCCGCTCATATAGGTCGTTGTCAATAATCAGCCGCAGCGCTTCCTCTTTCGGCACCTGTCTGCCCTCCCCGTCAAATTCCGCGCACAGCGCCAGTACATTTTTGCGCCTGTCGTCAATCTTCGGCTTTATCTCTTCGTGCGTTCCCAGAACCAACTCCAGAACGTGCCGCGCGGGCTTGCCCTCATCGGCAAAAACAGAGCGGCAATTCGCGCAGTAAACGGCAAACGGCGCGTCAGACAAGCCTACGCGGTTTTTGGTAACCTCGCCGTAAAGCTCCGGGTTTGCAAGGCGAATCAGTCCTCCGTATCCGCAGCAGCGCCCCTTTTCCGGCAGTTCCTGCGCTGATACGCCTGCCGCGCCGAGCAGCTTACGCACTGCCGCCTGCGTATTTTCGTCCTCGCGTGCGGCGCACGGGTCAAATACCGCCCACTCTTCGGATATATCGGCGCTTTCAAGTCCGCAAGCCGTTAATAGCTCGTATACCGAGACTGTTTCAAGCTCCGGCAGGTGCTTTTTCAGCATTTTCCCGCAGGTCGAGCAGGCGAACACAAGCTTCGGCGCCTGTCTTTCCCCCGCGTTAAACCGAGCGATTTGCCGACGCAGCTCCGCAATGACCAAATCCCGTCTGTCGTCGTCCCCCGCCCAGTGCGCCGGTGCGCCGCAGCACGCGCCGAGAAGTCCGACGGAATACTTCTTGCTCAGAAGCTCGTAAGTTTTCTTCACCGTCTCCGGCAAATACGCTCCGAGCTGACAGCCGGGAAAGAACACATACTCGCAGTTTTCGCCGCTGTCCGCCGTCGAATACAGTCCTTCTCCCACGTGAAAATCCATCTCTCTCAGCCAAAAGTCGTGTATCGCGGCGAGGTTTTCGCCCTTTGAAAAACGTGCGCGGCGCGAAATGTCAAACACCTCGCCCATATTAATGCATTCGGGGCAGATTCCCGCGCAAAAGCCGCACTCGTTGCAGGAATATGTCTCACGCGTTATCGTGTGCGCTGAAAAAGGCGGCGTAACGCGCGTATCAGAGAACACCTCGGTCGCAATCGGCTGCGGCAGTTTTTTGTAGGTTCGCAGCAGTTCGCAGGACTTCATGCAGTTTGAGCAGTCGCACTGCAAACAGCGTGAAGCCTCACGCACCGCCTCTTCCTGCGTGTAGCCGCCCACACCTGCCGGAGTAACCTGCGGACACGCCGCGCCGTCGGTATCGGGCGTGTGTCCCGCATTCGGCGACAGCACGTGCGGCGAGGGCGTTCCCGTTTGCAGCCACGTCTCAACGGCAAGCGCCGCGCGCCGTCCGTCCGCAATGCCGTGCATTGTGTCGGCTCCGCGCGCCCCGCCGACGGTAAAGTGTTTGCCGCCGCACCAAAGCGAGTCCTCTGATACGGGCGTTTTTCCGAATGCCGCGTCCGGCGATTCTGTTGCGATAATGACCGCGTTGTAGCCCGCGAGCTGTGCAGTGTCTGTAATCCTTTCGGAGAACCTGAATTCTACGTCCGTTTTGCTGAAGCTCTCGGTAAACTCGCCGTCAAACACCGCAAAGTCGGCATTTTCGCGCAGTCCGCCGCCCCAGCCGTCGTTTTGCTCAAATACCGTGACGCCAAACTTCTTGTTTACAAGACACAGCGCCGCGGACAGACCCGCCGCCCCCGCGCCGATAACCGCAATTTTCTCCTGCTTCGGCGGCAGTGCAAAGCTTTCTGATTTCTTGTCCGGCACAAATGTGCACACTGCCCGCTCCAGTGCCCCAAGCTCAATTGAGCCGCCGAGACGCGCGGTGTTTTTTCCGCCGCGCACACACGCGTTTTTGCAATATCCGGGGCAGAGCTTTGACACAAGCTGCGGAAACACAAAAGCCGAACGCATAAGCTTATACGCCGGCTTCCACTTGCCGTTTTCGCACTTGTCGATAAAAGTGCGCACCTCAAGCCCAAACGGGCACGGCGCGGAGCACGGCGCAGGCGCGCCGTTTCGGCACAGCGCCGTATATTCCGCGACCTGTTCTTTTGTCAGCGCTAAATAGTCTAATTTCGGCATTTTATTCCTTCAGTTGCAGCGGTTTTCGCGCAACTCCCGTGTCTACTGCCGCTTGCGCGACAGCCGCCGCCACAGCGTCCGCCACACGCGTGTCAAAGGGCTCAGGGATTATATAGTCAGCCGTCAGTTTATCCTTTGCAAGAGCAAACAGCGCCTGTGCCGCTGCGATTTTCATCTCGTCGTTAATGTCAGACGCGCGAACCGCAAACGCCCCTTTGAATATCCCCGGAAACGCAAGTACGTTGTTTATCTGGTTCTGATAGTCAGACCGCCCCGTTCCGATAACTGCCGCGCCCGCCGCTTTCGCCGCCTCGGGCGTTATCTCCGGCACCGGGTTTGACAGAGCGAACACAATCGGGCTTTTTGCCATACTGCGCACCATATCCTCCGTGACGATTCCCGGCGCAGACACGCCGATAAACACATCGGCTCCGCGCAGTGCGTCGGCAAGTGCTCCCGCGATCGCGTCCCGGTTTGTGGTTTTTGCAATCTGCTCTTTTACGGCGTTAAGACCTGCGCGTCCCTCATAAATCGGACCCTTGGTGTCGCACAAAATAATGTCGCGCACACCGATTTTGCCCAAAAGACGGCAAACCGCGATTCCCGCCGCGCCCGCGCCTGAAATCACGACGCGCAGCGTCTCAACCGGCTTTGCGACGACCTCCGCCGCACCTAAGAGAGCCGCCGCCACGACAACGGCCGTTCCGTGCTGGTCGTCGTGAAATACGGGGATTTCACAGCGGGCCTTGAGCTTTTCCTCAATTTCAAAGCAGCGCGGCGCAGAAATGTCCTCAAGGTTAATTCCGCCAAAGCTCTTGTGAATACGCACAACAGCCTCGACAATCTCGTCAGGCTCCTGCGTGTCAAGACAAATCGGCACTGCGTCCACTCCGCCGAACGCCTTGAACAAAACGCATTTTCCCTCCATAACAGGCATAGAGGCTTCCGGCCCGATATTTCCGAGACCGAGCACCGCAGACCCGTCTGTTATAACGGCGACGGTGTTTCCCCTGCCCGTAAGGTCATACACAAGCTCCTTGTTTGCCGCGATTTCAAGGCAGGGCGCCGCAACGCCCGGCGTGTACGCGACGGAAAGCTCCTCACGCGTTGTAATCGGCATTTTCGGCACAATTTCAAATTTTCCGCGCCACTGCCTGTGTAAATCAGATGATAATTTTGAGTAATCCATTCAGTAGCCCTACAAGTCTATAGTCTTAAATCCGTTTTTTGTGAGAGTCAGTCTGCGCCGAAAGCCTGTTTGCCGCAAAAGCGCTTCCGTTTCGGCAAATTTATAGCAAATCGCGTCTGTTTGGTGCGCGTCGGAGGACAAAATCACGTCCGCGCCGCGCTCTGACAAGTATCGCAGCAGCCAGTCCTGCGGATACTGCTCCGTGCGCCTCAGCCGAAACATCGCACCTGTGTTCACCTCGAACACGCGGCAGTCTTTCAGCAGCTCGTCCGCCGCGTCCGTCGCCGCCTTTCGGTAGCGCGGGTGGGCGGTTGAAAACAGATGATCCGCTTCGTTGTACTTATTTACAAGGTCAAAGTGACCGACAATGTCGCAATTGGTGATTTTTGCGGCAGCGGCTGCCGTCTCGAAATATTTTTCTGTGTAAGACAGCGCGTCTCCGCCGAAATACTTGTTTATAACAGCGGCTGAATGCTCCTTGGACAAATCTACTGCGGAGTGCACCATTTTTCCGCCCACCGAAATTACGTGTACCGAGCCGATTATATAGTCATACTCGTCCGTCGGCGAATCGGACAAAATGTCCTGCTCAACGCCGACCATCAGCTCAATTCTGTCAGCGTATTCCTCTTGAAGTGCACGCATTTCTTTTTTGTACTCGTGCTCACCCGCAGGAATCATAACCCAGCCGTCCCCGCAGTAGTCCATATGCGAGTGCTCCGATATGCCGAAGGCCGAAAGTCCGCGCTCGATTGCCGCTTCTATCATTTCGCGGCAGGTGTTCCTGCCGTCTCCGAATAATGTGTGCGTGTGAAAATCCGATAAAAACAAATACTTTCCCCTATTCTAATTCATCTTTTCCTGCTTGACCTTTTTGTCTACCACGTGCCTTTTTTCAAGCTCCGCGCGCACGTCGTCCGGCGTTATTCCGTCGTGCGTCATAAGCACCAGCGCGTGATACATAAGATCGGCAAGCTCGTAAACCGTTTCCTGTTTGTCGCGGTTTTTCGCGCCGATTATAACCTCGGTGGACTCCTCTCCGATTTTCTTGAGTATCTTGTCAAGCCCCTTTTCAAAAAGGTACGTTGTGTACGAGCCTTCCTTCGGGTTTGCCTTTCTGTCAAGCAGCAGCGCGTACAGACTGTCTATAACGCCGCCCTCCGCTCCACCGTCAAAGCCGAAGCAGCTGTCCTCACCTGTGTGGCACGCGGGACCCGCTTTGTCAACCGAAACCACAAGCGCGTCACGGTCGCAGTCTGTGCGCAGCTCAATCACGCGCTGCTTGTTGCCGGAGGTTTCGCCCTTGCGCCACAGCTCACTTCGTGAGCGCGACCAAAAGCAGGTGTACCCCTCTTCAAGCGTAATTTCAAGCGACTGCCTGTTCATATACGCAAGCGTCAGCACGTTTTTAGTCTCCGCGTCTATGACAATTGCGGGAATAAGCCCGTCTGTGCCGAACTTCAGCGTGTTAATATCTTCAGTTGTACTTATTATGTTGTCCATAATCCTAAGAAAATACCGCGCAAAGCTCTGCGGATATTTGTAAATTTATTTTTTTCGCGGGGTATACGGCATACGGCGCACCGCCGCAAGCGATTCAGCCCGCCCGCTATCCCTGAAGTCCGTCAGCCTGACGAATCATATTTTCAACGATAATATCGTGAATATCGCCCAGCGACGCGCAGTATTCAAGCACCTGCCACGGCTCATTTGTGTGATAATGAACCTTTAGCAGCGTATCGTCGCCCACTAAAAGCAAGCTGTCGCCCTTGAAATTAGCCGTAAAATACTCAATAGCCACGTCCTCATCAAGGTTCTCGCCCTCAATCAGCAGCTGCACATCAAATCTAAATTCTATCATAATTATTCCCAATCCTTATTGTCTGTAAAACACGCGTTAAGCCCGCGCATTTTATCGCATATTATCGCAGTGCGCTACAGCCGCACCGCTACTCCTGCAGTATGCAGTTCCTGTTTCAGCGCGGCAATTTCAATCTCGCCGAAATGAAAAACACTTGCCGCAAGTCCTGCGTCTATATCCGGCACTCGCCTGAACAGCTCAACGAAATCCGCGACGCTGCCCGCCCCGCCTGAGGCAATTACCGGAACGCCTGATACAGCGACGACTTCCTGCAGCAGCGGAATGTCAAACCCGCCCTTTACGCCGTCTGTATCCATAGAGTTCACGACAATTTCGCCCGCGCCGGAGTCAATCCCGCGCTTTATCCACTCAATCGCGTCAATTCCCGTATCAATTCGTCCACCGCTTTTGTGAATGCGGTACTGCCCCTGCACGCGCTTTATGTCCGCCGACAGTACAACGCACTGGTCGCCGTAAACCTTGGCAGCCTCGCGAATAAGCTCCGGGTTTTCAATCGCGCCGGAGTTGACGGACACCTTGTCCGCCCCGGCAGTGAGTACCCGCTCAAAGTCCGCGAGAGTGCGGATTCCTCCGCCGACGGTCAGGGGGATAAACACATTTTTTGCGGTCTCGCGCAGAATATCTGTAAAAATATTGCGCCCGTCTGAAAACGCGGTAATGTCGTAAAAAACAAGCTCGTCAGCGCCGCAGGAGGAGTAGTATTCCGCAAGGACCACGGGCGAATTCACGTCCCGCAGTCCTGCAAAATTCACGCCCTTGACAACGCGCCCGTCCCTTACGTCAAGGCAGGGAATTATTCTCTTCTTCAGCATTTTACGCTCCTTTGCCAGCGAGCACAGCTTCTTTCAGGTCCATCGCACCCGTATAAAGCGCCTTGCCGAGTATCGCGCCGTAAACGCCGATTTCCGCCAGCGCTGTTACGTCGCTTATTGTGCTCACACCGCCCGAGGCGACAATGTCGAGGCTGAACCGCTCCGCAAGCTCACGGTACAGCGCAAGGTTTGTGCCCTGCATTGCGCCGTCCTTTGAAATATCGGTGACAATAACCGTTTTAACGCCGAGCTGCTCCAAACGCGCGATAAAATCCGTTGCGGCGAGGCCTGAGGACTCCAGCCAGCCCGATACCGAAACAAGCCCGTCGCGTATATCCACACCGACGGCTGTTTTTTTGCCGTATTTTTGCAGACAGTCGTCTAAAAACGCAGGGTCCTTCACCGCCGCCGTTCCGAGAATTATCCGCGACACGCCCGCGTTTATGTACCTTGCCGCAACCTCTGCCGTGCGGATTCCGCCGCCCACCTGAATGGGCAGCCCCGACTCTTGCGCAAGGCGCGCAATTACGTCAAAGTTCGGCGTTGTTCCGCTCTTGGCGCCCTCAAGGTCAACCGTGTGCAGCCACGCCGCGCCCGCCGCGTGAAAGGACCGCGCCTGGGACAGCGGGTTGTCTGAGTACACGGTCATTTGGTTGTAGTCGCCGTGGGTCAGGCGGACTACCTTTTTGTCGTATAGGTCGATTGCGGGGAAAATCAGCATTTTTTTCTCTTTGTGGGGGATTCGCGGTGTTTTTGGGCGGGCGTTGGGGCGGCGGGCGGTTACTTTTTCTGAGGCTTTGCGTTTGTAGGGGACGATGCCCTCATCGTCCCTTGGTCGCGGTTGCCGCCGGACTTTTTGATAGGTGTAGGGGCGACCGTCCCGGTCGCCCGCTGTTTGCTTCTTCGCTTGGTTTTGCTTTTACTTTGGTGCAACCGCAGAGCTTCGGCACAGGGTGCGTTGTTTGAAATTGCGGCGAAGCTTCGCCGCATTGCGCAGCTAAGCGCCTGCGCGGCGGGCGGTTACTTTTTCCGCTTCGCCGGAAAAAGTAACCAAAAAGGGGCGACTTCTTTAGAAGAAGCAATCTTGTTTTATCCGGGAACTGCGGTAGTGACAATGCGGGTTGTGCCTTTCCCCGCGACGTATTGCGGTGGAGTGCGCGAACGCTTGCGCCCCGCCGCACGCAGGGGCGAAGCCTGTCGCTGGGTGGGTGACTTAGGTTAGGCTACAACTTGCCGCGAAC
>JAISLF010000027.1 GCA_031260605.1 Oscillospiraceae bacterium | reverse complement strand
CCGGAGGGTGCGGAGTTTGTAAGTAGGGCGAAGCTTGGCAGCTTCGCGCTGCTGAGCGCCTGCGCGGCGGGCGGTTCCTTTCTTGTCTTGGCAAGAAAGGAACCAAAGAAGCCGCTTTTGGGCTTAGGCGGGTCGCGGTGCGGCAATTGTACGTGTCCGTACGCCCAAACCCTGACAGAATTGCCGATGGACGGGCTTGCGCCCTATGTGCCGGCAGTAGGTGTCGGCGGGTGGCAACCAGAATTTGGCGAAGCACGCCCGCACCGCGCCCTGCGCTGTTGCGGCAGCTCCAACCCTGCGTGTCCCGACGCGCAAAGCGCGGAGGTAGACGAGGGTACCCGACCGCACCCACAAAGCAGGGCGCAGTGGTCTGACGCAGACATTTGCGGCAAACCAGACAAGGGACGTCGAGGACGCCGTCCCCTACGGAGATTGTTGTGGTAACGGGGGATTACCTTGAACCGTAAGTTTGTACAAACCGCCACACCAACACGCACCGCGTCGGGACACGCACCGCATTGCCGCACAATATGCGGCAGCAATCGTAGCAGCACAGTCCTTCCGGTTGGCACCCGACGGCAGTTTGCGGCAGGCTACAGTCTTACCCCAGACACCAACGCCGCGACAGGCTTCACCCCTGTGTGCGGCGCAGCGATTGCGTTCGCCGCGACCACCGCAATACGTCGCGGGGAAAGGCACACGCCCCATCCCCTCCACCGCAGTTCCCGTATAAAAAAAGATTGCTTCTTCTAAAGAAGTCGCCCCTTTTTGGTTACTTTTTCCGGCGAAGCGGAAAAAGTAACCGCCCGCCGCGCAGGCGCTCTGCAGCGCAATGCGGCGACGCTTCGCCGCAATTACAAACCCAGCACCCTGCGCCGCAGAAAACACGCTTGCACCCGAGTAAAAGCAGAACCAAAAAGGCGGGCGGCAATATGCCGCCCCTACGCTCAACAAAAAATCCGACGGAAACCGCGACAAGAGCCTCGGAGAGCAGCGTTCCCTACAGAAGCGAAGCCCAGAAAAAGCCAACCAGCCCCTAGAGGCGGATGAAAATCCGCCCCTTGGGGCTGGTCTCCGTCAAGACAGGGAAATCCCGCTGTCCCTCAGCTCCTTCATCTTAGCAAGCTCCGCCGCCGGCCTATCGGCCGAGGTCCGGTACGGACACCCGCCGGTTTGCGCGAAATTACCGAAGCCCGGCGAGTAATTCAGCACGCAAACGCCCTCCTTTTGGTGGCGGCATTTTTCAAGACAGATAATCACGGCTACAGCCTCCCGGAAAACCGCTCAATTGCGTAGTAAATAAGCCCGCAGATGAACGCAGTTGCGGTTCCGTACACGAGAACAGGCCCTGCTATTATGAACATTTTTACGCCCGTTCCCGTTATGCGCCCCTCAGGAACAAATTCAATCGCGGCGGACGCAACGGAGTTTGCAAAGCCCGTTATCGGCACAAGCGTACCCGCTCCGGCGTGCTTTGCGAGCTTGTTATACAGGTGCAGCGAGGTTAAAATAATGCTGAGAAGTATCATTGCGACGGACGTTATCGCGCCGATATTGTCCTCCGCCGCGCCGAGCCGCTCAGCGATAAGCATAACTGCCTGCCCTATGCAGCAAATGAATCCTCCGATTAAAAACGCCTTTATGCAGTTTGCAAAAAGCTTTGATTTCGGTTCAAATTTCGTGGCGAACTCGATATATTTGTCGTTCGGCATTGCCGAAATGTCCGCATTTTTTATGTTTTCCGCCAATGATTTGCCCTCCTGCGCGGTTTTGTTATATTATTCGCAAAAAACAGCGCAATAATTCATGCGGAATGGGACAGGGCAAAAAAGCAAGCCCGGCGGAGGGAGCCGGGCTTGCTTTTTTGGCGGTGTATCCGCGCAGGCGGCGCTAACGCGCACCGCGCAGTTTAGCGTTTATTTATCGTTAGCGTTATCCTTTACCGCCTCATTAGCTACATCGTACTCGGCGACGTAAACCCAAGGCTTTTCGAATACTTTCTGGTTTTCAACGCCGTGAATGACCCACTCATATTCCGATAATTGATGTATCGTCTCAAGCGCAAGGTTGGGGTTCGGTGTTGCCGGCGCTGTGGCGCCGGCTTCGTTTATTACCATTAGCTTGCCTAGCCACGAAAAGACAGACGGCCCGCCGTCCGTCAATATTACGGTGCAGTTTCTTCCGCCGCAACCCAGAACGCCGTTTTCATCGGCATTCGCGTAGAAAATAAAGATCCATCCCGGCTCGGGCAGGAAATCGCCCTGTCCGAGTTCAACAATATCCCGGTCATAAAGCAAGCCACCGCCCTTAACAAACCGCATTTCGCCCAAGCGCAGCTCTCCCTTTATGTTTTCAAGCACCTCAATAGTGTAGTGCGTATAAGGCAAGTAAGAGATTGTACCATCGGGATTAGGAGATGGCCAGCGGTATTCCGTGCCGTCCATTGAAATGACCCTCGCGACAAAAACGTAATCATAAAAACCCGTAAATTCATAAATGCCTTGGTATGCCGGGCATTCGATAATTTCCTGTACCGGCATACCGGAGGTGTCCACAGGTGGGCGCAGTACGGGTTCATTGGGCGTGGTCAGGGGCGGCTCAATATCCGCCGATGATGAGCTTACCACCATCAGCGACAGCAGCAAGCATGCAGCAACGCTAAGGGCAAAAAACTTTCTTATTTTCTTCATTGCGTGTCCTCCTTGTGTACTGCGCACGTGGCAATATGCGTCAGGCAGTCTTAAGTATCCTTTACCGCCTCATTAGCCACATCGTGCTCGGCGACGTAATGCGCCGATTTTTCGATTTCTTTCTGGTTTTCAACGCCGTACACCGCTTCCTTGTAATACGACAATCCGTGGATTGTCTCAAGCGGAATATTAGGATCCTTAGGCGCAGGCACGTCAATGCCGTCTTCGTTTTTAACAACATTCTTGCCAAGCCACACATGGACATTATCGGCTTCCGTCAACAGAAGGTTTCCGTGTGCTCCGCCGCTTCCTATAACGCCGTTTTCATCGGAATTTGCATAAAAAACATAAATGCCGTCAACCTCCGGCATTACATCGCCATCAGCTACCTCAACAATATCCTGGTCGTAAAGCAGTCCGCCGCCCTTAAGAAACGGCACTTCGCCCAAGCGCAGTTCACCCTTGATGTTTTCAAGCACCTCAATGGTGTAGTGCGTATACGGCATATAGACCGTTCTTCCGCCTTCAACCGTAACAGGCCATCTGTATTCCGTGCCGTCCAGTGAAACGACCCGCGCGACAAAAACGTAATCAAAGAATCCGGCGACTTCGGTAACATCACCTACGTTTATCGAATAGGATACGTGAGTTTCTGAAACCGGCATACCGGAAATATCCACAGGCGGGCGCATAAGCGGCCCGTTGGCGGGCGTATTCGTAATATCGGCTGTTGGGAGCGTAATGTGTTCTTTATCCCGGGAAAGATGTACCCAAATACCGGCCGAAGCCGCGAGCACAACCACGGCAGTTGCAAGCGTAGCCGCTTTTTTCCATGAAAACTTCAATAGTTTTTTATTCATTAGAATGGCCTCCTTAGGTACAGAATAAATTCACCCAATGCACATTGAGATAAGAATAAACAAGTCTTGTAACAACCAAACACTATATTACAGTTTCATTATACACCTATTCCACGAAAAATGCAATAGGGCAATTGGGATAAAAATACCTGCGAACAGTGCAAGACATATGCAATATACACAAAAAACGCCCTATACGGGCGTTTTTTTGTGTACGTATTCAGCAAAAGAGCGAGCCGTCAGCTTTGCTTGCAGCCGCACTGGGGCACTGCGATTGCGCCGCCGATTCCGGTGTTAACCCCGCTGTAAACGGGGGCTTCCTTCAGGGTACCGGGAGCGTCGCTGCCGATACCGAAGTGCTCGCAGTCAACATAAGTGTCGCCGACCTTGACAGACGCGCCGAAATCAACAGGAATGTCAATTTTCAGCCGCTGCGCAATAGTGAAATGGCAGACCGAGCCGATTTTGCCGCGGCAGGTCTCTTCGTTTGACACAACGGGCTGCCCGCAGCACTCGACCGACACGGGGCCGGGTACGGCAAAGGGCTTTACCGTTACGGGCACGCCGACCGTCGCATAATGAGTTCCGAGAGCGGGGCACGCGAAGGTGTTTGATAATTCATTGTCTAACATTGGATAAGTATCTCCGAAAGGGTTTATTTTGATAGTAATTAACTTGAAACCAGCTTCAAGTTGATGGTGGCGCAGGTGAATTGCGCCGCAGCTTTCGCCGGCAGTGCCGGCATGTGTCGTTTTATAGCCGCTCAGCCTGAAAGGAGAGTCAGCTATAATAACCGCAGCGGGCAAAAAGCGCGCGCCGCGCGGATAAATTCACGGGGTTCTTTCCGTGACTCATTATATTCGCGGTGCGCGGCAAACGTGCCGCAGGTCGGCAAATATAGCCGAAAAGCCCGCCGTCAGAAACTGACGGCGGGCTTTTCGGTCTGCCTTGCGGTGAAGTCCGCGAGGATTATTTGGTGAACGTCACCGTAAAAGTCTCATAATTTTTCATATCTATGCTCAAAACCACATAAATCGGCGTTGACTCATTCAGCACGGCAAATACAGTGTCCGAACCAACATACCAGTCGTTGGAAACGTCCAGCACCACGTTCCTGCTACCGGGCAGGGGCGGTTCATTCAAAGAACCGTAAAGCATATCATTCGGAAGCGTCTGCCCGGCTTGCGCCGCAAAGAAGAGGTCTGCAGGTGCGTTTGTCCGCAGCGCCGGCACCACGGAATAATATTTGTCGCTATCCGCAATCGTCCAGTAAATCTTCCCGTACGACTGCGTCACGGTTGAATTGATAACAATTTTATCCACCCGAATTCCAAGCTCCGGTATGCTGTGGTTAATATTGTCCGCCGTATACGTTGTAATCAGCTCCTCCTGCGTGTATTTCCCGCTTACCTTTACCGGAATTGTAACTGTTTTTACCATACCGTAAGCCGCCGAATCAGTGCCGCCGAACATCTGATTTCCGTCCGCGCCGAGAACCGCTTCTAATACATCTATTTTGGCATAAGCTGTTTCTCCGGGAGCATATGTCCCGCTTCCGCTCCATAAATGATTTATGCCGGCGCATACAATAGTGCCGTCGGGCTCAACCGTATAGTCGGCAAAGCCGAGCACCAGTATTGTCGTGTATCCGTGCTCCGCCATATACTGCGCAAGTGTAATTTCCCCGTCAAGCACGCGCCTGTCGCCGTAAAACATCCGAAGCTGCTCCGCCATATCCCCCTCGGTGGTGCTGAAAAGCAGCGTCTGCGGATTCGGCGGCGTTACGGCAAGGGTAAATTCAAATTTTTTGCCGTCGTATATCGTTTCTCTCACGGTAAAGGTTACATTGCCGAGCGGCGTTTTGGCAACAACTGTTGTGCCGGGCGTTTCCGCAATGTCCTCATAGCGCAGCGCTTGCCGCACCGCAATTGCGGTTCCCGAAAGCAGCGCAACAATTATCGCCGCCGCTAAAAGTATGGTCAGCCGCTTCTTTTTCGGCTTCGGCGCAGCAACGGGAGAAAACTCGCCGCCGTCGTTTAGTTTTTTTATCGCTATTTCCCTGATGTTCTCGCACGACAGAGCCTTGTCCTGCGAAAGCTCCGGCGGAGGCAGCGTCAGCTCCTCCAATAGCGCGGATATGCGTTTAGTCATTGTATTCCTCCTCTGACAGGGCGGCGCGCAGCTTTTCTCTGCCGCGCACAAGCCTTGTTTTCACTGTATTTTCATTAATGCCTGTTTCGTTTGCAATCATTTTCACCGTCTGCCGCCAGTAATAATGGCGGACAAAAACATCCCGGTCTGCCGGCGCAAGCTGTTCCAGTGCCGCAAGCACGCGTCCGCGCTCCTCCTGAGCTGACAGCTTTTCCTCGGGCGAGACGTCAGGCAGCTCAATCCGATCCTCGAAAAGCTCGCTTTCCTGATTCTGTTGCCGAAGCCGGTTCTTCGCCGCGTTCCGCGCAACAGCGCCAAGCCACGGCGTAAGCGTGTCTGCCCTGAGCGTTGCCGCGCTCTTCCACAGCGTGAGAAAAATGTCCGCCGCAAGCTCCTCCATATCCTCGCGCGGCAGCTTTCCGGCGCAAATGCCGTACACAACCGTGCCGACGTAGGCGGAATATTTGTCTATCAGCTCAGACAGTGCGGCAGCGTCCTTGCGCCGAAGCCGGGCGAGCAGAGTTTTGTCTTTCACGTAGCTTTTCCTTTATGATTGTACTTGTGCGGAGGATCCTCTGCTATTAAATACACATTTCGCGCGGAAACGGTTTCAATAGGCTCCCAACAGAAAAAGCGGCGCAATGAATACATTGCGCCGCTTTCCGATATTCTTATGTCCGTATCCCGTTGCACAGCGCTTCCGAGACTTCCCGCCCGTCCTCGTCGTACACGATTATCCGCACGACAGCAACGGTTCGCCCCATATGCCGAGGGAGGGCTCTTGCCGTCAGCCTTGCGCCCTTCGGACGGCGCATATATGACACGGAAACGGACTCCGCCAGCGTCACCCTGTCCGTTTGCCCCTCTGCAAGCGGAATATTAACGCACACAGCAAAGGCAAAGTCAATGAGTGTGAAAATCGCCGCGCCGTGTACTCCGCCCGCCGCATTGCGGTGATTTTCGGTCACGTCCATTTCGCAGACAGGCTCGCCGTTTTCGACAGAAACAAGGCGGCACGCGCTCAGCGCCGCGTATGTGTCCGCCGCGAAAAACCGCCTGTATACTTCTATATCCGCCATCAGTCCTCCGCAGTGTCTCCGCGAAACAGCTTCGGTCCGAAGCTCCTGCCGCCGAGAACGTGAAAATGCAGGTGAAAAACGGTCTGACCGCCGTCCTCTCCGCAGTTTGAAATGACGCGGTAGCCGGATTCCGCAACGCCCTCGGACTTTGCAACCTTAGGAATTGCGGCGATTGCCGCGCTGATATCCGGAATATTGTCTCCGTCGGCTTCGTTCAGGTTTGCAATGTGTTTTTTAGGCACGACCAGAACGTGAGTCGGCGCGCGGGGGTGGTTGTCCCGAAAGGCAAGAACCCTTTCGTCCTCATACACCTTATCGGAGGGAATCTCACCTGCCGCAATTTTGCAAAAAATACAGTCTGACATCTTTTTCTATCCTATTATAATATTATTCCGCTTGCTAACGGGCAGCGCGCACACGCAATTTTACCTGATTTTCTCCGCCGCCCAGTCGGAATACCGCGCGACCTTTTCCTGCGCGTCCCCGCTGCTCGCGCCCTTGACCAGAACGTATGCCTTGATTGTCGGCTCCGTGCCGGACGGACGGACGATAACCGCCGAGCCGTCTGCCAAGGCAAAACGCAGCACGTCTGACTCGGGCAGGTAGTCCCGCACCTGCGTGACTGCTGTTCCGCCGATTTCTGCGGGCAGCGCCGCACGCAATCCGCTGATTATTGACTGCATTGTGAAAAATCCGTCCGCTCCCGGGAAAATAAAGCTCAGCGTCTTTTCCTCAAAATAGCCAAGACGCGCGTAAAGCTCCTCAAGCCGCCCGATAAGCGTAATCCCGTCTGACGCAGCGCGCGCCGCAATCTCACAAATGAGAACCGCCGCCGTAACGGCGTCCTTGTCGCGCACATAGTCGCCGGCAAGGTGTCCGTAGGACTCCTCAAACGCAAAGACGACAGTTACCTCCTCGCCCTCCAGCCGGTCAATTTCCTTTGCGATGTACTTAAAGCCGGTGAACGTATCTATGCACTGCGCGCCGTAGCTTTCCGCTGCCGCGCGTCCCATTTCGGTTGTGACAATCGACTTAACGATGGCGGCGCTCTCGGGCGTTGTGCCGCTTTCTTTGTATGCGCCGAGGATATGGTCAATCATCAAAACGCCTGTTTTGTTGCCGGAAATGTGGACGTATTCTTTAGACTCAGGCTTCAGCTTTGCCATAACCGCAACACGGTCGCAGTCCGGGTCGGTTGCGATGATGATGTCCGCGTCTTTTTCGGCGGCGAGCTTCAGCGCTTCTGTAAAGCTGTCTGCCGATTCGGGATTCGGGCTTGTGAGTCCGGGAAAATCGCCGTTCTTCTCCGACTGCGCGGGGACAAGATATAAGTTTTTTATGCCGAGATTGCGCAGCGCATTCGGCACAAGCGCCCGCCCCGCTCCGAAAAGGGGCGTGTAGACAACGCGCAGGTCAGACAAGCTGCGCCTGTACTGCTCGACATGGCGCGCCTTTGACCCAAGCTCAATCTCCTGCAAAAACGCAAGGTCCGACGGAACGGTGTCCTGTCTGCGCCTCGCGGGACGGGCGACTCCGCTTGTTTGCGTCAGCGTTCCGGTTGCTTCTTTTCCGATAAGGCGGATTTGTTTTTTTGACAGCGCCTCGTCAAACGCGACGCGGCGGCAATATGAAAACACGTCATTTTCGCGCATTTTTTCGGCGATCGGCTCGGCAAAGTCCTTGAGAATCTGCCCGCCCGTATTGTCGTACACCTTATAGCCGTTGTATTCGGCAGTGTTGTGGCTTGCCGTTATGTTGATACCCGCAATCGCGCCGTAATAGCGCACGGCAAAGCTAAGCTCCGGCGTTGGGCGAACATCGTCCGTCAGGTAAGCCGTTATGCCGTTAGCGGCGACGACCTCTGCCGCCGCCTGCGCGTATTCGCGGCTGTTGTGGCGGCTGTCGTACGTTATGCAGATGATTTTCTCGCTTGTAAAGCGCGAAACAGCCTTTTGCTTAGCCGCAAGAAAAACGTCGCACACGCACTGCGTGGCGTGGCGCACTATATGTACGTTAATGCAGTTCGTCCCCGCGCCCATAACGCCGCGAAGTCCCGCCGTGCCAAACTCAACATCCTTGAAAAACCGTGTTTTTATCTCGGCGTCGTTGCCGGAAATCGCGCTCAGCTCCGATTTTTCCGCGTCCGTCAGGTACGGTGAGGCGCACCAGGTATTGTATTGTGACAAATAATCTTCAGGCATAAAAACCACCCATAAAAGTAATAATTCGCGTCAACCCGCGCGTAAAAAATTATGAACCGAATCAGATGTGCAGATTCTTCTGAGTCCTGCCGCGCGGTTACGCCGTCGCAGTATTTGCCGCCGCGCCCAAAGCAAACGCCTTTTTGTTGACCTCAAGCAGTCTTTCCGGCACAACCTGCCCCAGCGCCTCAAGCCACTCGCCCTCGGCAATATCAAAATGCCGCGAGGCGCGCCCCATAAGCGCGATATTGACGGCCTTGGCGTTTCCCGCCTCCTGCGCCGTGGCGAGTGCGTCAAACGCATCGAGCCGGCCGCCGAGCGCTTCCGCCGCCGCGCTGATTTTTGCCTCAAGCCCCTCCGGATACGCTGCCGCGCCGATTATCACGGGCATAGGGTCAATTTTCTGCGTGTTAGAAACGATTATCCCGCCATTTGCAAGGAACGGCAGCGCGCGCGCCGCCTCCAGCAGCTCAAAGGAGATGATAATCTCCGCGCCGCCCTCGTCCACAATCGGGGAAAACACCTTGTCGCCGTACCGCACATAGGTCACAACGCTACCTCCGCGCTGGCTCATACCGTGCACCTCGGAAACCTTGACGTCATACCCCCGGTTTAACAGCACGCGCCCGAGCAGACGCGAGGCAAGCAGACTTCCCTGTCCGCCGACGCCGACAATCATAACGCTTTTTGTTGGTGTGTTCATTGCTTTTGCTCCAAAAGCCGGAATTCGGCATGGTTTTTTCGCTTTTTTTGTATTATACAACAAAGCGGCGGCAAGTGCAAGGGTTTTTATTTGTTTGGGGCGGGAAAACATATGGCGGGCGGGGTTTGCTTCGCGGCGCTGGGTTGCTTCTTCAGGGCTTCGCGTTGTAGGGGGTACTGCCCTCAGCATTCCCCTGTTGCGGTTTTTGCCGGGACTTTCGGCGGAGGTGGGCGGCAGTCTGCCGCCCGGGGTCACGGGGCGGATTTTTCACGACACACACCGTAGGGGCGACCGTCCCGGTCGCCCGCTGTTTTGATTTTGCTTTTTTCAGAGCTTCGTACTTCTGTAGGGGACGATGCCCTCATCGTCCCTTGTTTCGGGGGTGCCGAGACTTTTTTTGCGGACGTAGGGGCGGCAATCTGCCGCCCGGTGTCTGCTTCTTCGCTTGGTTTTGCTTTTACTTTGGTGCAACCGCAGAGCTTCGGCGCAGATTGCGGTGTTTGTAATTGCGGCGAAGCCTCGCCTCGCCGCGCTGCTTTGCGCCTACGCGGCGGGCGGTTACTTTTTCCGCTTCGCCGGAAAAAGTAACCAAAAAGGGGCGACTTCTTTAGAAGAAGCAATCTTTTTTCTATACGGGAACTGCGGTTGTGGCAAGGTA
>JAISLF010000080.1 GCA_031260605.1 Oscillospiraceae bacterium | reverse complement strand
CGCCTGCGCGGCGGGCGGTTACTTTTTCCGCTTCGCCGGAAAAAGTAACCAAAAAGGGGCGACTTCTTTAGAAGAAGCAATCTTTTTTCTATACGGGAACTGCGGTAGTGACAATGCGGAGCGTGCCTGTCCCCGCGACGTATTGCGGTAGTCGCGGCGAACGCTTCCGCTGCGCCGCACGCAGAGGCGAAGCCTGTCGCGGGGGTTGGATGACTGGGGTAAGTCACCTACTTACCGCGAGGTGCCGTCGGGTGCCAACCGGAAGGACTGTGCTGCTTCGATTGCTGCCGCACACTGTGCGGCAATGCGGGGCGTGTCCCGGCGCGGTATATGTTGTTGTTACGGTAGGTGCAAACTTACGGTTCAAGGCAATGCCCCGCTACCACAACAACCTCCGTAGGGGACGACGTCCTCGACGTCCCTTGTTTGGTTTGCCGCCGACTTTTGTGTCAAACCAACGCACCCTGCTATGTGGGTGCGGTCAGGTGCCCCTCGTCTTCCTCCGCGCTTTGCGCGTCGGGACACGCGGGTGCGGTGCTTACGCAACAGCGCAGGGCGCGGTGCGGGTGGGCTTCGCCACATTCTGGTTGCCACCCGCCGGCACTTACCTCTGGCACATAGGGCTAAAGCCCGTCACTCGGCAGCTCTGTCAGGATCCGGACGTGCGGACACGTACAATTGCCGCACCGCAAATACCTAAGCCCAAAAGCGGCTTCTTTGGTTCCTTTCTTGCCAAGACAAGAAAGGAACCGCCCGCCGCGTAGGCGCAAAGCAGCGCGAAGCTGCCAAGCTTCGCCACAATTACAAACACCGCACCCTCCGGCGCACAGCTGAACGCACCCACCACCTGCAGTTCCCATATAAAAAGGTGTTTGCTTCTTTACAAAGAAGTCGCACCTTTTTGGTTGCTTTTTTCCGGCGAAGCGGAAAAAAGCAACCGCCGCCGCGCGTAGCGGCACCTCTGCGCACACACCGGCGCCTCCGGTGAACAAGCATTAAGCAGAACCAACCACCAGTCCTTAAAGTAAAGAAAACACCGTCCGCCATTACCCCAAAGCTTAAGGCAAACCCCGTCCGCCGAAAAACTTCAGCTTTTGGCAAAGAAAAATCCCCGCCAAAAGAAAAAACACTTGACAACCCCCTCCCCGTATGCTAAAATAAAACAAAATCCATACTAACTAAACCGTTGAAGCGGGATTTGACGTTTTGTGCACGTACAGGGAGCCGGGGTACTGAGAGCCGGTCGAACGCAGGAATGTTCGTGGTCCGCTGAGGGCGCGGGGAAAGGCTTTTGCCGAGTATCTTGCGACGTTTGGGCATACGTTAATTGCCGGAGGTATGCGGGTTGGCGTTTTTCAAAACGCCGCGTCTTTAGTACCTTGCCAAGTGCAAAGGGCTTTGTCCTTTGAATCAAGGTGGCACCGCGGATTAGATTTTCCGTCCTTGACTGTATTTTTGTACAGTCAGGGATTTTTTATTTGCCCAAACAATGCTCTCCGCGAGTAAAGTAACCGCACCAACAGGAGTCACCGCAATGCCTCATACCACCGGAAAAATAAATGCATTTTACCCCGCACACGGAGAAAACCTTGCCGTTTTCACAAAGACCTTTGCCCTGAGCGGTCTTGACCCGCTGGAGGTATTCCTCCGCCTGAAAGCACGTTCTCCGCACGCTTTTATCCTCGACAGCGCCGAAATGTCCGAGCGCGGACGCTGGACCTTTTGCGGATATGACCCGAAGCTTGAGATAACGGCTCTGGCGGACAGCCTGACTATAACCGAAAACGGGACTGCCCGCCGCATAAAAACGCTTGACCCCAACGCCGAGATTCGCAAGCTTCTTGCCGAGCGTGTCGCTCCGAAAGCTGACGAGTTGCCGCCGTTTTTCGGCGGACTTGTCGGGTATTTTGCATATGACAGCGTGCAATATGCGGAAACGACGCTGCACATTGCCGCAACTGACGAGGAGGAGTTTAACGACATTGACCTTATGCTGTTCGACCGCGTGATTGCGTTTGACCACGCCGAGAACAAGCTTTTGCTTATCGTAAACCTGCCGTTCGCGCCGGACACGCCGCGTGAGGTGCCGCAGGCTGCGGCGGATGCGTTTTCTGAAATGGAGCAGACTGTATTTTCACAGGAAATACCGGAGGACGAGCTGTTCCGGCTTGAATCCGGCTTCAACAGCCTGTTTTCTGAGGCGCAGTACTGCGAAATGGTGGAAACCGCCAAGCGGCATATATATGAGGGGGACATTTTTCAGGTTGTGCTTTCGAACCGGCTGGACGCCGCGGCATCCGGCAGCCTGTTTGAAGTGTACCACACACTGCGCAAAACAAACCCCTCGCCGTATATGTTCTACTTTGCCGGCAGCCGGCAGGAAATCGCGGGCGCCGCGCCGGAAACGCTTATCCGCCTGACGGACGGCAAGCTGTTCACCTACCCCCTCGCGGGAACGCGCCCGCGCGGCGCGACGGCGCAGGAGGACGACGAGCTTGAGCGCGGACTTCTGGCCGACGAAAAGGAGCTTTCAGAGCACAATATGCTTGTTGACCTCGGGCGAAACGACGTCGGAAAAATCTCCGAATTCGGGAGCGTTGCGGTTGAAGAATACCTCAAGGTACTGCGGTTTTCGCACGTTATGCACATCGGCTCGACCGTTACCGGCACGCTGCGGCGCGGACTTGACGCGCTGGACGCAATTTCCGCGATACTCCCGGCGGGTACGCTCTCAGGCGCGCCGAAGCTGCGGGCAATGCAGATTATAGATAAGCTCGAAGGCTCACGCCGCGCGCTTTACGGCGGCGGAATCGGCTATATTGGCTTTAACGGCAACGCGGACACGTGTATAGCGATACGCCTCGCGTTTATGAAAAACGGGCGCGTGTACATTCGCGCGGGGGCGGGAATCGTCGCGGACAGCGTGCCGGAAACGGAATTTGCCGAGAGCAATAACAAAATGCGCGCCGTTGTGGACGCTGTGAAAAAGGTATCGGCGGCGCACGCACCTGTCGGCCTGCCGCGCGCGGCCGTGCGGCTGGAGCCGTACAATCCGGCGTGGGAAGCAATCGCGGCGGATACAATCGCAAGGCTCGCGCCCATCTTCGGCGCGGCGGCGGATTTTGCTCACGTCGGCAGCACAGCCGTGCGCGGGCTTTGCGCAAAGCCGATAATTGATATTGCCGTTGCGGTAACCGACCTCGGAGAAGTCGAGCAGCTTGCGCCCGCGCTAAACGCGGCGGGGTTTTACAAAAGCCTGCTCCACGCAATACCGAACGACATTCTGTTTTGCGACGGCGACGAATCCGTCTCCGCGCGGTCACTGCACATACACATTGTGCAAGCGGACGGCGAGCGATGGCGCGATTACCTTGGCTTTCGCGATTACCTGAACGCGAATCCGGAGGAGGCAAAGCGCTATGAGCGGGTAAAAACAAGCCTTGCCGAAAAATATCCGGACGACAGAAATGCCTATACGGAGGGCAAAAATGAAACAGTCAGCGAGATTTTGAAAAAGGCGAGGGAGGCAAGGCTATGATTCTGCTTATCGACAATTACGACAGCTTTTCGTATAACCTGTATCAGCTAATCGGCGGGATAAACCCCGATATTCGCGTTGTGCGCAACGACGCGCTGACAACGGCGGAGATTGCCGCCCTTGAGCCGACGCATATAGTCCTCTCCCCGGGACCGGGCAAGCCGTCTGACGCAGGCGTTTGCAAGGACGTCGTACGCGACCTTGCGGGGAAAATCCCGATTTTCGGCGTGTGCCTCGGACATCAGGCAATCTGCGAGGTCTACGGCGGAACCGTGACCTACGCCGCGCGGCTTATGCACGGCAAGCAGTCTGAGGTTGAGCTGAACACGGACAGCCCCGTATTCGCGGGAATGCCGCCGAAAATCATCGCGGCGCGGTACCACTCGCTGGCGCTGCTGCCCGCAACCGTGCCGGACTGCCTTGCGGTCACCGCGCAAACCGACGAGGGCGAGATTATGGCGGTTGCGCACAGGCAGCACCCCGTTTACGGCGTGCAGTTCCACCCCGAATCTGTGTTAACGCCGCTGGGCGTAAAAATACTTGAGAATTTTCTGAAAATTACGATATAATATAGTAGGAGAACCACTGAAAATGATAAAAGAAGCAATTACACTTGCCGCCGCGCGCAGCGACCTTGATTTTGAAACGGCAGAAGCCGTTATGCACGAGATAATGTCCGGCGAGGCAAGCGAGATTCAAATGGCGGCATACCTCGCGGCGCTTTCGTGCAAGGGCGAGACGATCGACGAGATTACAGGCTCCGCCGCCGGTATGCGCAAGCACTGCGTGCGGATCCTCAACGACCGCCCCGCGCTCGAGATTGTCGGCACGGGCGGCGACAAGGCGAATTCTTTCAACATATCGTCCACCTCCGCAATCGTCGTTTCCGCCTCAGGAATTCCCGTTGCAAAGCACGGAAACCGCGCGGCAACCTCGCGCTCCGGCGCGGCAGACGTGTTCGAGGCTCTCGGCGTAAAGATTGACGTTGCGCCCGAAAAAAGCGTTGAGCTTTTGGACAAAATAAACCTGTGCTTTCTCTTTGCGCAGAACTACCATATCGCGATGAAATACGTCGCGCCTGTGCGCCGCGAGCTGGGCATTCGCACGATTTTCAACATTCTCGGACCGCTTGTAAACCCGGCGGGCGCGACGCAGCAGCTTCTCGGCGTCTACGAAGAGCGGCTTGTCGAGCCGCTGGCGCGTGTTCTGACGAACCTCGGTGTTTCGCGGGCGATGGTGGTTTTCGGGCGTGACGGACTGGACGAAATTTCCCTTTCCTCGGAAACTGCAGTTTGCGAGGTGGCGCACGGGGCGTATTCTTCCTACACGCTTGCGCCGGAGGACTTCGGGCTGACGCGCTGCAAAAAGTCCGACCTTGTCGGCGGAACGCCGCAGGAAAACGCGGCAATCACGCGCAGCATTTTAGAGGGCGCAGAGGGACCGAAAACAGACGCGGTACTCCTCAACAGCGCGGCGGGAATACACATCGCGCGGGCGGAGGTTTCGATTGAGCAAGGGCTTGAGATTGCGCGTGAAACAATAGCGAGCGGACGCGCAAAAGAGCAGCTTGAGCTGTTCGTTAAGCTTTCACAGGGAGAATGAAAATGCCCGGCAGCATTTTAGAAAAGTTAGCTGACCTCGCGCGTGTACGCGTTGACGCGGCAATCGCGCGCGTTCCGCTTGAAACCGTTCGCCGTGAGGCGGAGGAGCTTGCGCGGCTGTCCCCCGCAGGGCGGTTTTCCGCGGCGCTGCGCAAGCCGGGGCTGTCGCTAATATGCGAGCTGAAAAAAGCCTCGCCCTCCAGGGGGCTTATCTCGCCGGACTTTGCGTATGAAAAAATCGCGGAGGAATACGAGAGCGGCGGGGCGGACGCGCTGTCTGTTTTGACGGAGCCGGAGTATTTTCTCGGACGTGACGAGTATCTGACAGCCGTCTCGCAAAGGGTTGCCCTGCCGCTTTTGCGCAAGGACTTTACCGTTTCGGAATACCAGATATACGAGGCAAAAACGCTCGGCGCGTCAGCTGGTTTGCTGATTTGCGCGATAACGCAAAGCCCCGCGCTGCGCGACTATATTGAGATTGCCCGATCGGTTGGGCTTGACGCGCTTGTCGAGACGCGAACAGAGGACGAGATTGACACGGCTCTTGCTGCCGGAGCGCAAATCATCGGCGTGAATAACCGCGACCTGCGGGATTTTTCGGAAAACCTGTCCCGCGCCGTAACCCTGCGCAAATATGTCCCGGCTGACCGTGTGTTTGTTGCAGAAAGCGGCATTAAGTCCGGCCGCGACACGCTGCCGCTGATTGAAGCCGGAATTGACGCGGCGCTTGTCGGCGAAGCGGCAATGCTCGCGCGCGACAAGGCGGCGTTTTTGCGTGAGCTAAAGGGCGGACTGAATGGATAACCCGGCTGTGCGCATAAAGCTCTGCGGGCTGTACCGCGAGCGGGACATTGACTATGCAAACGAGGCAAAGCCGGACTATATAGGCTTCGTATTCGCCGAAAGCGTCCGGCAGGTGGACGCGAAAACAGTGGAAGCGCTTCGCCGGAAGCTCAACCCCGGAATAACACCTGTCGGCGTGTTCCAAAACGCGGAAATAGCGGAGATAGCCGCGCTGTATCGCGCGGGCGTGATAGAAATAGCGCAGCTGCACGGCGGCGAACCGGGTGAATACATCCGCCGGCTGCGGGAAGCCTGCAATATCCCGATAATACGCGCGGTAAAGGCAGCGGACGCGCACTTTCCGTCAGACTGCGACTATATTTTGTTCGATTCCGCAGTTCCCGGCTCGGGACAAAGCTACGACTACACGAGTCTGCCGAAAACAGAAAAGCCGGTATTTTTAGCGGGCGGCGTCGGACTGCACAATATAAAAGCCGCGCTTGCGGCAAAACCGTTTGCAATAGACGTGTCCAGCGGAGTGGAGCGCGAGCGCGGTGTTAAGGACAGGGAGCTGATGCTGGCGCTGGTGAAAGCCGTGCGCGAGGCGTAACGGGCTGTTTCAGAAACTATAATTCAACAGCAAGGGGAGTGATATGGAAAACTATAATGATGTGGACTGGTCTCGCGGTACATTTGTTGAAAAGGACCCGTTATTTCTTGAGTTTAACGGGTACCTGCGCAGTATTGGCGTTAACGTGGCGTTTGTGGTTTATCACGGAGCAAATTGGTTTTCGCTTTTTGTGCATTCGGTTAATGACGCATTGCAGGCAAAGCAGGTTCTTGCCGAGAAAGAACGAGAGATGTATGATGTGTTTCTGTCGCTTATGAAAAAGTATAACCGAAAACTAACCGGGTACGCGCACCCCTCGCATTGGAATGCCGCAGGTTCTCTCAATTATATTGACTCTTTTGAAATGCACTGCGTGGATTTTGTTGCGAGATACTGCAAAAAAGTAGTGTTGGCGGCACTGCGCACGGAGTTTAATTTGCAGCCGAGATATTTATTCAGTCATTCCGCGAACGACAGCGATTATTCCAGCCTTGCCGGATATGTTATGATTCTGTCAACAGCCGAAGAGGTAGCGGCGGTTAGTGCCGAGATGAAGAATGAGATTGTGGAGCTTTGCAAAAAAATCTTAGTGAGAAATGATAATACGGGTTTTTGCGAAAAATATACGCCGGACTTAATTATAGACGATGTCAGTTCCCGCCATTTGTACGGGTATTCGCGGGAGGACTGACACTTACCGCACTTATTGCGCGGAGACACCAATCAGATACACAAGGAGAAATACAGATGGTCTTTATACTAACACACGACGCGCCGGAAGCCCGCGTGTCGGAATTCATCAAATCCTGGGAAGCGCGCGGCTTCTCCACGATTTTCTCAAAGGGTACGGTTCACAACGCCGTGTGCCTTATCGGCGACACAAAGGAAATTGACGTTGACCATATCGTTGAGACAACCGACATTGTGTCTTACGGAAAGCGCGTGACGGAGCCGTACAAGGCGGTAAACCGCGCCGTACACCCGGAGGATACCGTTGTTCAGGTCGGCGACTGGTCAATCGGACAGGGCACATTTACCGTCATTGCGGGGCCTTGCTCCGTTGAGGGGCGGGAGCAAATTCTTGACGTTGCTCGGTCTGTTAAGGGCAGCGGCGCGCACCTTTTGCGCGGCGGTGCGTTTAAGCCGCGAACCTCGCCCTACGCGTTTCAGGGAATGAAGGAGGAGGGGCTTGCGCTGCTGAAAATGGCGCGGGCGGAAACGGGTCTGCCGGTTGTTTCCGAGATTATGAACCAGACGCAGGCGGAACTTTTTGAGGATATAGACGTTGTGCAAATCGGCGCGAGAAATATGCAGAATTTCGACCTGCTGAAGGTCGTCGGTCAAATGAAAAAGCCGGTTCTCTTAAAGCGCGGACTGTCGTCTACGCTTGAGGAGCTTATGATGAGCGCGGAATACATTATGTCCTCCGGCAACCCTAACGTGATCCTCTGTGAGCGCGGAATCCGCACGTTTGAAACAGCCACGCGCAATACGCTCGACCTTTCGGCCGTATGCGTGCTAAAGCAGAAAACGCACCTGCCTGTCGTCGTTGACCCGAGCCACGGCACGGGAATCCGCTCGCTTGTCGCGCCGATGTCAAAGGCAGCTCTCGCCGTCGGGGCGGACGGGCTTATTGTCGAGGTGCACAACGACCCGGCAAAGGCACTTTCAGACGGGGCGCAGTCGCTCGACCCGGGTCAGTTCGCGGGGCTGATGGGCGAGCTGCGCGTACGGGCGGCGATTGAGACGCGGCGGATATAGGGGGGGCTAATCGTCGTAATGCCCGCGGCAGGACAGAATTTCCAGTATACCGTTTACAATGCGGTATACGATTCGGTTTGTATCGTCGATTCTCCGGCTGTAAAACCCGGAAAGCTCACCGCGCAACGGTTCGGGCTTGCCGATACCGGAATATGCGTCGCGCGAAATATCCTTTAGCAGAGCGTTCACGCGTTTTAGTGTCTTGCGGTCCTGCGTCTGCCAATAAAGGTAATCCTCCCAAGCCTCTTCAAACCAAACGCTTTTCATTCCGATACCGAGATATTATGTTCGACGCCCTTGCCGATGTCCAGCGCGGCTATGCCGCGCCGCAGGTGATTCAGATTGCTTTCGCTGTAGAACGGGTCAGCCTCGGCGGCGATTTCAAAGGGCAGCCGATTTTCGCGCAAAACGGTTCGGGCAAAAATGTTTATAGCAACAGAAGCATTCATACCGACCTTTTCGCAAAAGCTGTCAAATTGTTTTTTTGTGTCAGTATCCATACGGACGCTGAAGGTTGTTTGAGCCATATCGCACCTCTTGTATTAGTATATGCAGCTATTATAACTCAATGAGTGCGTTTTGTCAAGAAAATAGTAGATTTATCAATAGGAGACACACAATGTCAACACAACACGGGCGTTTCGGAGAATACGGCGGACAATACATTCCCGAAACGCTGATGAACGAAATTCACGCGCTAGAAGCGGCGTATGAGCGCTACAAAAACGACCCGGACTTTGTCGCGGAGCTGGACGCGCTGCTTGCGGACTACGCGGGGCGGCCGTCCCGGCTGTACTACGCCGAAAAGCTCACGAAAAAGCTCGGCGGCGCGAAAATCTACCTCAAGCGCGAGGACTTAAACCACACAGGCTCGCACAAGATTAACAACGTGCTCGGTCAGGCGCTTTTAGCCAAACGAATGGGAAAAACGCGCCTTATCGCGGAGACGGGAGCGGGTCAGCACGGCGTTGCGACTGCGACGGCGGCGGCGCTTTTAGGTCTTGAGTGCGAGATCTTTATGGGCAAGGAGGATACGGAGCGTCAGGCGCTCAACGTGTACCGTATGGAGCTGCTTGGAGCGAAGGTAAATGCTGTTACAACAGGCACCCAGACGCTCAAGGACGCGGTGAACGAGGCAATGCGCGAGTGGGTTTCCCGCACGGCGGACACGCACTACTGTCTCGGCTCCGTTATGGGTCCGCACCCGTTTCCGACGATTGTGCGCGATTTTCAGGCGGTTATCTCAAAGGAAGCGCGTGAGCAGATACTGACGCGAGAGGGACGGCTGCCGTCCGCCGTTATGGCGTGCGTCGGCGGCGGGTCGAACGCAATCGGGATGTTCTATAACTTCATCGGCGACGAGGGCGTTCGGCTTATCGGTTGTGAGGCGGCGGGGCGAGGCGTTGACACGCCTCTGCACGCCGCGACAATTGCGCGGGGCAGCACAGGCGTTTTCCACGGAATGAAGTCGCTTTTTGTTCAGAACGAGGAGGGGCAGATTGCGCCCGTGTACTCAATCTCGGCAGGGCTTGACTATCCCGGAATCGGTCCCGAACACGCGAATCTATATGCCACAGGCCGCGCGGAGTACGTGCCTGTAACGGACGACGAGGCGGTTTCGGCGTTTGAGGTTCTCGCGCGCGAGGAGGGGATAATCTGCGCGATTGAGTCGGCTCACGCCGTGGCGCACTTGCTGAAAATCGCGGGAGAATTCGGCAAGGAAGAGAGCATTATCGTCTGCCTGTCGGGCAGAGGAGACAAGGACGTTGCGGCAATCGCGCGGTACAGGGGGATTACAATCAATGAGTAGAATTGCAAACGCGTTTACAAGCGGCAAGGCGTTTATCGCCTTTGTCACGGGAGGCGACCCGTCTCTTGCGCGCTCCGAGGAGTACATTCTCGAGTTGATACGCGGCGGGGCTGACCTCATCGAAATCGGGATTCCTTTTTCCGACCCGATTGCCGAGGGACCCGTTATTCAGGAGGCGAATCTGCGGGCGCTTGCCGCCGGAACAACGACCGACGGTATATTCGGGCTTGTGGCTTCCCTGCGCAAAAAAACGGACGTGCCGATTGTACTGCTCACGTACTTAAACCCTGTGTTTAAGTACGGCTACGAGCGGTTTTTCGCCGCGTGTGAAGCTGCGGGCGCGGACGGGATAATAATCCCGGATCTTCCGTTTGAGGAGAGCGCGGAGGTTCGCCCGACGGCGGCCGCGCACGGCGTTGACCTGATAAGCCTTGTCGCGCCGACCTCGAAAGCGCGAATAGCAGAAATCGCGGCGCAGTCCACGGGATTTTTGTACATAGTCTCGTCTATGGGCGTAACAGGAGTGCGCAGCGAGATAACCTCGGACATTTCGGGCATTGTCGCGGCGGCAAAGGCGGCGACGGCAACGCCTGTTGCGGTGGGCTTTGGCATACACAGCGCGGAGCAGGCAAAGGAAATCGCGCGCGCTGCCGACGGCGTTATTGTCGGCAGTGCAATTGTCAGAATTATAGCGGAGAACGGAGAGGACGCGGCGGAAAAGCTGTATGAATTTGCCCGTGGGATTAAGAGCGGCATTATATAAGGGTGCTTGCAGCTCCTGTGAGCTGCGCTGTGGCACCGTGCAAAAAAGCTTCGCCTTGCGGCGGAGCTTTTTTTGCGCTGCGACTTGCACTTGTCGGTTATCCGTTGTTCAAAATTGTGATAAAACAGCACATTCTTATTTCATATGCCAAATCACACAAAAAAAGAATTATGTGCTGCAAATTTTATGTTGACATTGTGCCGAGATGCGTTATAATATATACAGTTTCAAAATCAAAATAAATCGTAAGAAAATCAAAAAACATACAGCAGGAGAGCGATGTATATGAACAACTACCAGAAGAACAACGATGTACTGGGAACCGTAAACCGGGGCACGCCGGCGGAATCAGGGCTGTGTACCCTCTGCCGGGCAGACTGTAAGGGCCGCTGTGAGACGTGGCTGTCTTCCCTCAAGGGGCGCAAGCTACTGTACCCGAGAGATTTCGGCACTGTCACAGCCGGCAGCGCCAACACGAACCACATTGGAGTATGCTATAACAACCTCCGTATTCAGGGCTACAACTACGGAACGCAGGGCTTGCAGCCGGGGCTGACGAATAATGCGGACGACTGCATTTTTCCGAACGTGTCCCTCGAAACAGAATTCGGCAAAACGGTAAAAACCAAGTCCCGCGTGCCTTTAATGACAGGCGCACTCGGCTCGACGTTTATTGCCGCAAAATACTGGGAGTCCTTTGCTGTCGGCGCGGCGCTTGTAGGCTTCCCGATTGTAATCGGAGAGAATGTTGTCGGCGTCGATAAAAAGTCGATTCTGAAAAACGGAAAAATCGAAAGCGCGCCGGAGCTTGAGCGCCGGATTGACTGCTATTTGAAATACTACGACGGCTACGGCGCAATCATCGTGCAGATGAACGTCGAGGACACGCGCAACGGCGTTGCGGAGTATCTTATTGACAAATACGGCGATAAGGTTGTTATTGAGCTGAAGTGGGGACAGGGCGCAAAGGACATCGGCGGCGAAATCCAGGTTTCTGACCTTGACTACGCGATTTTCCTTAAAGAGCGCGGATATGTTGTTGACCCCGACCCAACAAAGCCGTCTGTGCAGGAAGCATTCAAAAACGGCGCAATCAAGTCCTTTGCACGGCACAGCCGTCTGGGCTATACAGACCGCGACACCTATGTTGATGTTGAAAAGGACTTCAAAGATTCAGTTGCATATCTGCGTCAGCTCGGCTACAAGCGCATAACGCTGAAAACAGGCTCCTACGGTATGGAAGCGCTTGCTATGGCAATCAAGTACGCAACAGACACCGGACTTGACCTTCTGACAATAGACGGTTCCGGCGGCGGCACGGGTATGAGCCCGTGGAATATGATGGAGTCCTGGGGCGTGCCGTCGATAAACCTGCACGCAAAGGCATACCAGTATGCGAAAATTCTCGCGGCGCAGGGAAAGGACGTTGTTGACCTTGCCTTTGCCGGCGGATTCGCGCGTGAGGACCATATCTTTAAGGCTCTGGCTTTCGGCGCACCGTACACCAAGCTTGTTTGCATGGGACGCGCACTGATGATTCCGGGCTTCCTCGGCGCAAACGTCGAGGGTGCGCTGTATCCGGATCGCCGCGCTGCCTTAAGCGGCAACTGGGACGCGCTGCCAAGCAGCGTTACAGACGAATTCGGCTCCTCACCGGAGGAGATCTTCGCCGGGTATTTCGACGTGAAAAACAAGGTGGGAGCGGACGGCATTAAAGAAATCCCGCTCGGCGCAATTGCGGTTTGGACGCTGGCGGACAAGCTCTCGGCAGGACTCCAGCAGCTGCTGGCAGGTGCGCGCAAGTTTAACGTGAGCGAAATCTCACGCGACGATCTTTTCGCCGCAAACCGCGCAACCTCGCGCGAGACCGGAATCCGCTATGTCACGGACATAGGAGATGAAACCGCAAAGAAGATTCTGAACGGATAAGTCTGTCTGTAAAAGTGCAGCGCCCCGCCGTCAAAGTGGCGCGAAGCGCGCAAAAAAATTCGCCAAAGGCGAATAAAATCCAATCCGAAAAAACGGGGGAATTCATTTCCCCTGTTTTTTTACCTTGTTCCTCACTTTGACGGCGACTGGCACCCAATGACAACAGCAACAACCCGCCACGCCGTCAAAGTGCCGCGGAGCGCCCTTGACAATGCCGCCTGCTTGTTATATAATTATTGTCAGAAAAAAGCATTTTGCCACACTGTTGCGGCTACGCACAAAAAAGGTACATACTTTATGACAGTTCAGATTTTTCTCTCAGATTTCGGCGAGTTTTCGTTTATCACAGAGCACCTGCTCGCAGGCGCTCCCTACACTTCGGAGCCGCACGGCGTTTACAAGACCACAGCACACGGACATGACCTTGAAATTATTCATTCCGGAGTGACCGTTTTGCAGTCCGGCGTGACTGTGCAGACTACCGCCAAAAAAGGCGCAGTCGCCCTGCTGCTCGGCTCTGCCGGAGGAGCGCAGCTGGGCGTGTATCACGTTACCCGCTCGTATTACGACTGCGACTTTCGCCCGTTCCGCCCGCGCGGAGAGGGCGAGACAATGCCGTTTTATGTTGAGGGCTACGGCAATGTTCCGGGACTGGCGGGATTTGACGCGGCGGAGAGCATAACCATTACAAAATTTCAGTCCGAGATACCGGCGACGCCGGACATTGCGGTTCAGGGCGGACTGCCGCTTTTGTATGACGTTGAGGATTACGGATTTTTATATTCAGTCTCGCGTCTGCCGGAGGACAAAAAGCCCGCTGCCGCAGCTGTTCTGCGCACGGTGACAGACGCAGGAGACGCGGGCGACTTTATGGCAAACCTAAAGGTCAAGATGATTGAGCTGTATGAAAGGGCAATTGCGGAAATTGTCAAGGCACTGTAGATAAATAACCGCCGGTTTTATCGGCACACCCTTATATTAAAGAGGTAAATATGGAATTCAAAGCAAAAACACCGAATGTCGGCGTAGCGTCGTTCGCAAAGGACCACTTCAAAATAGAGCCGCATTCCGTCACAATTCAGGTTCAGACGATTATTGAAACGTCCGGCGGAGAAATTCCCGTCTACAAGGCGGACATTCGCTTTTATCGCCCGAACTCAGGCGAATATTTCTACCTGCTGGGTTGCCACAGCGCGGAGCACCTGCTTTCAACCGCGGCGTACGCGATTTACGGCGCAAAAATCCTCGACCTGTCGCCCATGGGCTGCATGACGGGCTTTTACTGCACGTTTTTAGCGCCGGAGCTGCTCGAATATTCCGCATGGGTGCGCATTTTTGAGGACGCGCTCGCGATTGAAACGCTGCCGGGCGCACTGCCGGAAACCTGCGGAAACTACTTAATGCACGATACCATTTCGGCAAAAAAAGCGCTGCGTGAGTTTTTGAACGGTTATTCCGAGGAGTTGTTTCGGGTAAAGTAGGTGTGTTCAGAGCAGCAAAGGATACGTGGCTTGTTGCGCCGTCATAATTGCAGCGCCGCAACGTTGAGCGCCGGCGGTTACGGCAGCCCCAACCCCGCGTGTCACGACGCGCAAAGCGCGGAGAAAGACGGAAGTGCCCAGCGCACCCACATAGCAGAGTGCAGTAGTACGACGCAAACATCTGCGGCAAACCGACCAGGGACGTCGAGGACGCCGTCCCCTACGGAGATTGTTGTGGTAACGGGGCATTGCCTTGAGCCGCAAGTCACCACCCACCGCCACAACAACCCCACCCCGACGGGACACGCACCGCATTGCCGCACAATGTGCGGCAGCAATCGTAGCAGCAACATCCTTCCGGT